>NZ_JBSFOK010000073.1:0-29864 GCF_053587635.1 Streptomyces sp. NPDC003635
GGCGTCGGCTCCGGGGCGACGACCTCCGCCGCCTCGGGGGCACCGGCGGGCGCGGACACCTTGCGGGTGGCGCGGCGGCGAGGGCGGCGCGGCGCGGCGTCCTCCACAGCGACGGCGGGGGAGGCGGCCTCGACGCCCTCGGTTGCGGGCGCGTTCTCCTCGGCGGAGCTGCTCGCGGGCACGATGGTCTCGGCGGCCTCGGCCGCGGCGGGCGCACCGGCGGGCGCGGACGCCCGGCGGACCACACGGCGACGCGTACGGCCGAGGGCGGGACCGTCGTCGGCGACGGCGGCCGCAGTGGCCTCGGCGGACTCTTCGCCCGCTTCCGCCTCTTCGGCGTCTGCCGTCGCTTCGGTCTCAGCGGCCTCTTCGGCCTCGCTGACCTCGACGGTTTCCTCGGCCTCCGGAGTCACGGCGGCCACGGTCTCCTCGACCTCGGCCTTGTCGTCCTCGGCGTCCGGTATGGCCGGCGCGACCTCGGTCTCGGCGGAGGCGGCGGGGTTGACCGGCGGACCCGCCGGCCGCGAGGCGGCACGGCGCCGACGACGCGGCGGCAGGGTGTCGCTGGGTGTATTCGGTTCGGAACCCTCGGTGGGTTCGATCGGCTCGAGCATGCGGGCGTTTCTCCCGTCAGGCTCCCGGGCGCCGCGCCTGGTCCGGCGGTGTGCCGGTGACGTCCGCGGCTCGCGTCGTACGCGACTGCCGCCGTCCGGGGCGCGGGCGCCGCACGGGAGCTCTCTGTGTCCTGTCTCGCCGGTTCCGTACGCCTCATGCGCACGGCCTGGCGAAAGTCTTCTGGTCGGTGCGCTGCCCGACCCAGGTGGCTCCCGAGTACGAGGGCGGCGCTTCGACGTCCGTCCCTTCGCGGGACCTTCCTTACGCCGACGCCTTCGCGGCGGCAGCGGATCCGGCCACCTGGGCCTCCGCCGCCTCGCGGTCGGGCGCGAGCGGGTCGGTCACCGTGCCGGTCTCTTCATCGAACAGCCCCTGCGCCAGCCTGGTCACCGCTGCGGGGACCGGCGGCGCCAGGTCGGCCACGGCGCGGAGACCGGACAGGACGTCGTCGGGTCGTACGGCAGGCGTCACGTGCCGAACAACCAGCCGCAGTATCGCACAGGGCTGGTCGGTCGGCCTATCAGCCGTCTCACTGTGCGTTGCAAGATCCACGACCGCGGGGCGGGCATCGAAGGTCCGGACGCCGTTCTTGGTCATGCGCTGGACCTCTACGGACTCGGCGGCGTTGAACGCGGCCACGGCCCGCTCGGCCTCGGCCGGATCCACTCCGTCGAGCCGCAGCTCCCACACGGAAGCCGTCAGCCGGTCGGCGAGCCCGGAGGTCCGGGCCTCGACCGCGTCGACGACATCGAGCCCGGCGGGCAGCGACTCGTCGAGCAGCGTCCTGAGCTGCTCCGGGTCCCGCGCCGCGGTGAGCGCGATCTCCAGGTACTCCGCCTCACTGCCCGTGCCGGTGGGTGCGGCATTGGCGTACGACACCTTCGGATGCGGCGTGAACCCCGCCGAGTACGCCATCGGCACCTCGGCACGGCGCAGCGCACGCTCGAAAGCGCGCTGGAAGTCTCGGTGGCTGGTGAACCTCAGGCGGCCGCGCTTGGTGTAGCGCAGTCGGATGCGCTGCACCGCGGGTGCGGGCGGCGGGCCTTCGGGCTGTCGCTTGCCCAGTGTCCTAGTCCTTCGTGAGAGCGGTCGTACTGCTACCAAGAGTACGTGTTTCGGCGCCCCGCGGTTCCCGCCGGGCCACCGCCTCCCGCTTCCGGGGCTCCCCGAACACCATCCGCCGGAAGTCCGCGCGGGCCTGCCGGGCGGACTCCCGGGCCGCCGCGAGCGCCTGCCGGGTGGCCCGCCCCACGCTCCGCGCGGCCTCGGCTACGGGGCGCAGCACGGCGTCCCGCACGACATGTCCGACCGGAGTCAGAACGGTCCGGTACACCCATCGCACCGGCTCCACGAAGATCCACCGGAAGAGCGTCCCGAAGAACCGCCCGACGGCGAGCGAGATCCGCCCGGCGACCCGCCAGGCGTGCCCCAGCGCGTCCCAGATCTCCCGCCCCACGACGGCGAGCACCCGCCCTACGGGCACCAGGAGATACCGCCACACGGCGAGCGCGGGCAGCACGAACAGCACCCGGGTGATCCAGTACAGCGCGATGCCGATCGCCCGCACGACCCATGTGAAGGCGTGCCCGACGGGCGTGAGCACCCATCGGTACAGCCACACCGCCGGAACGACCACCAGGTACCGCACCAGCCAGGCGGCGACGGAGTACACCCCGACCCCCAGCGCCGCGAGCCCGACACCGATCCCCTTGAGCACCCACAGGACGGCATGCCCGACGGGCGTCAGCACGCGCGCGTACAGCCACCCGAACCCGGCCGCGATCCCCCGGCCCACCCAGGCGAGGGCATGCCCGACGGGAGTGAGCACATACCGGTACAGCCACCCGAGCGGTACGACGACCAGCACGTTCCCGAGCCAGGCCAGTCCCCGCCCGAGCGGCACCAGCAGATACCGCCACAGTCCGACGAAGGGCCAGACGAACAGCGCCCGCCCCACCCACAGCAGCGCCCGCCCGACCGGCCGGAACACCGTGTCGTTCAGGAACCGCCACCCGACGACCAGCGCGTCCCACACCATGCGCACCGGTACGACCAGCACCAGCACGATGATCCGCACGGGGATGCGGATGGCGGTGACCAGGCATCCTTCCGGCTGCCGGGGCTCGGGCGGTGACTTGTGCGATTCCATACCGGACAAGACGCGGCGCGCGACGCTCCGGGTGCGCCGCGCGGGTTGCGATGCCATCACGTCTGTCCCAAGACGGTCACAGCCACGGGCCGTTGGACCGTTGGTCCGTTCACCTCATCCGCTAGACCGTTTTACCTATTTGACGGCGCGTTACTCGCGTCCACGGCGGTCGGTACGCGGCCCTCGGGTCACCCTCGGCACTGCGGTCCGGGACTCGCCCGGACCCTTCCCGCCAAGGAGCATGCCTATGAGTCCTCGACCCACACCCGCCCCGCTGGGCCCGCTGGCCAGGGCGCGGTTGCAGAAGGCCGGGGTCGTGACCTCGCTCGCCCTGGTCATCGCGGCCGGCGTGGTCACGCCCGCCGCGGCGGCCGCCCACGCCGTGTCCGACGACCGGCCCACCGCACGGCAGTCCGGGGGCAACGACTGCAAGCCACACAAGCCGCACAAGCCCAGATCGGCCGCCGAGGCCGCGGCAGCGGAGACGTACACGGGCGACAAGGACAAGTGCCGCGGCGCCACGGGCGCGACGGGCGCCACCGGAGCGACCGGCCCGACCGGCCCGACGGGCGCGACCGGGGCCACCGGCGCCACCGGCCCGGGCGGCACCGGCGCGACGGGTGCCACCGGGGCCACGGGTGCGACCGGCGCCACGGGCGCAACCGGCCCGGCCGGCCCCTGTGTCGACATCGACGCCAGCCGGGACGAGAACAACTTCGAGGTCCGAGCCGCACTGACCCCGCCGGTCATGGGCGGTCCGGCCAGGGCCTACGCGGGCATTCGCGACCTGCAGCCGACCCCCGGGGCCTTCCTGTGGACCGACCTCAGCGGGCTCGCCAACTACCCGTCGAACGCCTGCGCGATCGCCCTGTCCCAGCAGGCGCTGGGCATGGGAACGGAAGGAGACCTGGCGATCGAGGTCATCACCACCGCCGGGCAGATCTACGGCACCACCTGTGACGTGGAGACCGACGCCACCCCCACCCTGTCGTGCACCACGGCATGGTCTCTCGTGAACCGGCAGCCGGCCCCCGGCGCCGTGAACGGCGGGACCGTCGTCCCGTAGCCCACCGCGACACAGGGGCGTCCGGCGGATCGTCAGGGCCGCCGGGTGCCCCTCGCCGTACCGATCCGGAAAGGGAGAACCCATTGAAGAAGCTCTGCCTCAACATGATCGTCAAGGACGAGGCACATGTGATCCGCCGCTGCCTGGACTCCGTACGGCCCCTCGTCGACACCTGGGTGATCGTGGACACCGGATCGACCGACGGCACCCAGCAACTGGTCCGCGACACCCTCGCCGACCTGCCCGGCACGCTGTACGAGAGCCCCTGGAAGGGCTTCGGCCCGAGCCGCACGGAGGCGATCGAACGGGCCCGGGACCGCGCGAGCCATCTCCTCTTCATCGACGCCGACGACGTACTGGAGACCGCCCCCGGCATCACCCTCCCGGACCTGACCGAGGACTGCTACGACATGGCCGTCCACCACGGCCCCGTCGTCCACCACCGCCCCACACTGGTCTCGACCCGCCTCCCCTGGCGGTACGAGGGCGTCCTGCACGAATACCTGGAATGCGACGCGGAGTTCAGCCGGGCCACCCTGGACGGCGTCCGCATGGTCATCATGGGCGGCGGCGGCCGGTCGCGCGGCAGCGACCGCCAGAAGTACCTGCACGACGCCGCGCTCCTGAAGGACGCGCTCACCAAGGAACCGGACAACACCCGCTACGCCTTCTACCTCGCCCAGAGCTGGCGGGACGCCGGCGAACCGGCGAAGGCGCTCGCCGCCTACGACCGGCGCGCGGCCATGGCCGGCTTCGTCGAGGAGGCGTTCTGCTCCCGCCTCTACGCGGCCCGCCTGGCCCAGGCCCTCAAGCGCCGCACACCCGAGGTCATGGCCCGCTTCCTGGACGCCCACGAGCACCGCCCCACCCGCGCCGAACCCCTCGGCGAACTCGCCCGCCTGTGCCGGACCCAGGGAGAAAGCTGGCCGCTCGCCTACCTGTTCGCCCGCCGCGCGGCGGAGATCCCGCTCCCCGACGACATCCTCTTCGTGGAACACGCCTGGTACGACTGGCAGGCCCTGGACGAACTGGCGGTGGCGGCGTACTGGATGGGCGCCTACCGCGAATCACTGGAGGCCTGCGAACAACTCCTGGACAGCGGCAAACTCCCCGACCCGCACCGCGAACGCGTCACAGCCAACCGAGACTTCGCCCGCACGAGACTCGCCCTGTCCACCCCCCGCACCCAACCGGCACAACCGGCGAACGCGTGACCGAAGCCGGGCGTGCCGCACCCGCCGGGCCAGCGGATACTTGTCCTAGAAAGGTCGCCGTCCTCCCCCAGAGGAAGGTGGGTGCGCGGATGTGCCGCTGGATCGCCTACTCGGGCACGCCTGTCCTGCTCAGCCACGTCCTGTTCGAACCTGAGCACAATCTGATCGACCAGAGCCTGCACTCCCGCATGGGCGTGGAGACCACCAACGGTGACGGCTTCGGCATCGGCTGGTACACACAGGACCTCACCACACCGGCGGTGCTGCGGGACGTGGGCCCGGCCTGGAACAACCGGAACCTCCAGGAGGTCGCCCGTCACATCCGCTCCGGTCTGTTCTTCGCCCACATCAGGGCGACGACCGGAACGGCCGTACAGCAGACCAACTGCCACCCGTTCCGGAGAGACCGCTGGCTGTGGATGCACAACGGCGCGATCAACGAATTCCACCAGCTGAAACGCGATCTCGCGGTGGCCGTCGATCCCTCCCTCTACTCCGAGATCGAGGGATCCACCGACTCCGAACTGATGTTCTTCCTGGCCCTGACCTTCGGCCTCACCGAGGACCCGCCGAGTGCCGTGGCACGGATGGCCGGCCTGGTCGAGGAGACGGGACGCAGACACGGCGTAGCGCACCCCCTCCAGATGACGGTCGCCGTGGCCGACGGCGACCGCCTGTGGGCGTTCCGCTACTCCAGCGAGGGTGCCTCGCGGTCCCTGTACTACAGCACCAGGGTGGAATCCCTGCGCGCGCTCCACCCGGACGCCGCGTTCCTCCGCGATGTGGGCGACGAAACCCGCCTGGTCGTCTCCGAACCCCTCGGCAACCTCCCCGGCTCCTGGAACGAGGTCCCCGAGAGCAGCTACGGCATAGTCCACCCAGGCGAAGACGCCCTCCACCCCTTCCAGCCCCAGTACAACTGAGCCCGACGTCCAGTCAGCCGCTTCCGACCGGCGTCCCCCTCGCCTCAGTGCGAGTGCCCGCCGGGCGCCGGCGTCGCGTTCTTGACCGCGAGAGGCAGCAGCTTCTTGCCCGTGGGGCCGATCTGGATGTGGGTGTCCATCTGCGGGCACACCCCGCAGTCGAAGCACGGCGTCCAGCGGCAGTCCTCGACCTCCGTCTCGTCGAGGGCGTCCTGCCAGTCCTCCCAGAGCCAGTCCTTGTCGAGGCCGGAGTCGAGGTGGTCCCAGGGGAGGACTTCCTCGTAGGTGCGCTCGCGGGTGGTGTACCAGTCGACGTCGACGCCGAAGGGGGCCAGCGCCTTGTCCGCGCAGGCCATCCAGCGGTCGTAGGAGAAGTGCTCGCGCCAGCCGTCGAAGCGGCCGCCGTCGTCGTAGACCGCGCGGATGACGGCGCCGATGCGGCGGTCGCCGCGCGACAGCAGGCCCTCGACGATGCCGGGCTTGCCGTCGTGGTAGCGGAAGCCGATCGAGCGGCCGTACTTCTTGTCGCCGCGGATCTTGTCCCGGAGCTTCTCCAGGCGGGCGTCCGTCTCCTCCGCGCTCAGCTGCGGGGCCCACTGGAACGGCGTGTGGGGCTTGGGGACGAAGCCGCCGATCGAGACCGTGCAGCGGATGTCGTTGGAGCGGGAGACCTCGCGGCCCTTCGCGATGACCTTCGTCGCCATGTCCGCGATCTGGAGGACGTCGTCGTCGGTCTCCGTCGGCAGGCCGCACATGAAGTACAGCTTCACCTGGCGCCAGCCGTTGCCGTAGGCCGTCGAGACGGTACGGATCAGGTCGTCCTCCGAGACCATCTTGTTGATGACCTTGCGGATGCGCTCCGAGCCGCCCTCGGGGGCGAAGGTGAGACCGGAGCGGCGGCCGTTCCTGGTCAGCTCGTTGGCCAGGTCGATGTTGAAGGCGTCGACGCGGGTGGAGGGGAGGGACAAGCCGATCTTGTCCTCCTCGTACCGGTCCGCCAGGCCCTTCGCGACCTCACCGATCTCGCTGTGGTCGGCCGAGGACAGGGACAGCAGGCCGACCTCCTCGAAGCCGGTCGCCTTCAGGCCCTTGTCGACCATCTCGCCGATGCCGGTGATCGAGCGCTCGCGCACCGGGCGGGTGATCATGCCGGCCTGGCAGAAGCGGCAGCCCCGGGTGCAGCCGCGGAAGATCTCCACGGACATGCGCTCGTGGACCGTCTCGGCCAGGGGGACGAGGGGCTGCTTGGGGTACGGCCACTCGTCGAGGTCCATCACCGTGTGCTTCGACACACGCCACGGGACGCCCGACTTGTTCGGTACGACACGGGCGATGCGGCCGTCGGGGAGGTACTCGACGTCGTAGAACGCCGGGATGTACACGCCGCCGGTCTTGGCCAGCCGGAAGAGGACCTCCTCGCGGCCACCGGGGCGGCCCTCGGCCTTCCACTGCCGGATGATCTTCGTCATGTCGAGCACGGCCTGCTCGCCGTCGCCGATGATCGCCGCGTCGATGAAGTCCGCGATCGGCTCGGGGTTGAAGGCCGCGTGACCTCCGGCCAGAACGATCGGGTCGTCGATCGTCCGGTCCTTGGACTCCAGCGGGATCCCGGCGAGGTCCAGCGCCGTGAGCATGTTGGTGTAGCCCAGCTCGGTGGAGAAGCTCAGCCCCAGCACGTCGAAGTCGCGGACGGGCCGGTGGCTGTCCACCGTGAACTGCGGGACGCCGTGCTCCCGCATCAGGGCCTCCAGGTCCGGCCACACGCTGTAGGTGCGCTCGGCGAGGACGCCCTCCTGTTCGTTCAGGACCTCGTAGAGGATCATGACGCCCTGGTTGGGCAGCCCGACCTCGTAGGCGTCGGGGTACATGAGCGCCCAACGGACGTCGCAGCTCTCCCACGGCTTGACCGTGGAGTTGAGCTCTCCGCCCACGTACTGGATCGGCTTCTGCACGTGCGGGAGCAGGGCTTCGAGCTGCGGGAACACCGACGCAGCGACTTCGGCAGGCATCTCGCGTACCTTCATGAGCTGGACTGAACGGACAGGGGTGACCATCTAGCCTAACGCGACCGCGGACACCCCCCGCACGTCCGAAGGCTCACAGGGCGTCCGTCGCGTCCTTGTTCTCGTCCCAGAACCCGGGCAGCTCGGCCTCCACGGTCGCCGCCAGATGCTCCTCGCGCCCGTAGAGCAGCCCGTAGGTGAAGGCGCTGTCCCCCGCCGCGTGGGCCACGGCGGACAGCTCACACAGGGTCCGGCGGGCCATGACGCTGTCCTGGTGCTCGCCGAGCAGGTTCTGCAGGGCCTTCATGGTCTTGGTCAGGCCCTTGGCCGACTTGCCCAGGGCGGGCGTGGCGGCCTCCGCCGCGTAGCGGGTCCGCTTGGTCTTCTTGCGGGCCTCGTGGATGGCGACGTCCCGGTCGGTGCCGGGGTCCAGCTCCAGCGCCTGTTCGACGAGCGCGGACACCTTGCCGAAGTCCTTGCGCACGGCCTTGGCGAGCACCTTGTCGGGCTTCTTCCCGGCCGCCTTCAGCAGCGGTGGATCGGTGAGGACGCCGTCCACGGCGTCGAGCAGGGCCAGGTAGCGGCCGGAGTCCAGCACCCCGACCAGCCGGCTGCTCGCCCCGCCCGGCCGCTCGCCCGCCCAGCGGCGCACCTGCTCGGCGACCGGCCCGTAGACCAGTGTGTGGGGCACCTTCTCCAGGGCCGCCAGCAGGCGTTCGTTCAGCACCTCCCGGTCCCGGTCCACGCCCAGCTCACCGGCCAGCCACTTCAGCTCGTCGCCGATCGGGTCGGTGACCGTGCGGTCCAGGACCTTGCGGAAGGACTTGAAGGTGCTGCGCATGCGCCGGGTGGCGACGCGCATGCTGTGCACGGAGTCCTCGACGTCCTGGCGGACGGCGGGGTCGAGGCCGACGATCGCGTCCCGCTGTTCGCGGACATAGGCCAGGACATGATCGCCCGCGGTGACGGGCTTCCCGGTGGTGCCCTTCTTGCGCCGCTTCTTCTTCGGGGCCGTCTCGGCGAGCGCCCTGGCCAGCTTCGAGGCGGCCGCGGAGGGCCGTACGCCCGCCTTGCGCAGCCGTTTGTCCATCGTGTCGAGGAAGGCCGGGTCGCCGCCGTCGGCGAGCTCGACCTCGATCTCGGTCCACTGGGCGCCGGCTCCGGTACCGATGCGCTCGGCGCGTACGGCGTCCACGGAGACCTCGGCGAGCAACTGCCCGTCGGCGTCGACGAGGTGGCGGACGTCACGGTCGGAGCGCAGCCGGACGAGGGGCAGCAGTTCCCCTGCGCGGACGCGGGAGCGGACCAGGGCGGCGAGGTCGGGCGGCACGGTGTCGGACAGGGGTGCGTGGATCTCGTCCCGGACTCCGGGCGCCACGGGGAACTTCAGGTGCCAGCCCGCGTCGGATCCGCCGGTGCGGCGGCGCAGGGTGACCGAGGACGCGGCCAGGCGTTCGTCCTCGGTGTCGTAGTAGGTGGCGTCGAGTTGGGCGACGCCCTTGTCGATGACGGCCGCGACCCCGGCGACGCCGGTGAGGTCGGGCAGACCGCTGTCGTCGGACTCGTACTTCCGCTCGATTTCACGCTTCGTGTCCGCCATGACCCGAATGTAATCGGAGTCATGGCGGTACAACAGGGCCTCCTGGCCGCGAACCCGGGGGAAACAGCGGTTGACCGGCGACTACGCGGACATCGGGCGTTGCACCCGGATCGACTGCAGCAGGCCCACCGCCACCCACACCGCGAACATCGACGATCCGCCGTACGACACGAACGGCAGTGGCAGACCGGTGACCGGCATGATGCCGAGGGTCATCCCGATGTTCTCGAAGGACTGGAAGGCGAACCAGGCCACGATCCCGGCCGCGACGATGGTGCCGTAGAGCTCGGTCGTCTCCCGGGCGATCCGGCAGGCCCGCCAGAGCATGATGCCGAGCAGGACGATGATGAGCCCGCCGCCGACGAAGCCCAGCTCCTCCCCCGCCACCGTGAAGACGAAGTCGGTCTGCTGCTCCGGCACGAACTGGCCGGTGGTCTGGGAGCCGTTGAAGAGTCCGGAGCCCGTCAGTCCGCCGGAGCCGATGGCGATTCTGGCCTGGTTGGTGTTGTAGCCGACGCCGGCGGGGTCGAGGCTGGGGTTGGCGAAGGCGGCGAAACGGGCGATCTGGTAGTCGTCCAGGATGTGCAGCTGCCACACGGCGACCGCGCCGAGCGCTCCGGCCGACAGCAGCCCGAACACCCAGCGGTTGGAGGCGCCGGAGGCCAGCAGCACGCCGAGGACGATGACCACCATCACCATGACCGAGCCGAGGTCGGGCATGAGCATCACGATCAGCATCGGCACGGTGGCCAGGCCCAGCGCCTGCAGCACGGTGCGATGGTCGGGGTAGGGCTTGTCGCCGGCGTCCACTCTGGCCGCCAGCAGCATCGCCATCCCCAGGATGATCGTGACCTTCACGAACTCCGAGGGCTGGAGCGAGAATCCGCCGGGCAGCTTGATCCAGGAGTGGGCGCCGTTGATGGTGGAGCCCAGCGGGGTGAGCACCAGCAGGATCAGGAAGACCGAGACGCCGTACAGGATCGGTACCGCCGTGCGCAGGGTGCGGTGGCCGAGCCAGACGGTGCCGATCATCAGCGCGAAGCCGATGCCGGTGTTCAGGATGTGCCGGACCAGGAAGTAGTACTGGTCGCCCTGGTTGATCTCGGTGCGGTTCCGGGTCGCCGAGAACACCAGGAGCGAGCCGATCAGCGACAGCGCGAGCGCGGCCAGCAGTATCGGCCAGTCCAGTCGGCGGGCGAGCGAGTCACGGGCGAACAGCCGCGTCCAGCCGGCCCGCTCGGGTCCGTACCCGGAGATCTGGAAGCTGTTGGCGCCGGTCACGTCAGCCTCCTCGGACGCCGCCCGCGGCCCTGCCGGCGGCGGCGTGTCTCACGGTTCTCCGTCGTCGGCGTGCCCACCGTCGCGGCCTGCTGCTGGCCGTCCTGCTCGGGCACGCCTTCCTGGCTGGCCCGCTGGTCCTTCGCCGGGTCCTTGGCGACCTTCGGGGCGTGGATCGAGCCGTCCGCCTGGATCTTCGGCAGGTTCTTCTGGGGGGTCGGCAGCAGGGCGTTCTTCTTGTTGATGGCGCCGTCGTCCGAGACGCCGTACAGGGCGTCGTAGATGTTGCGGACGGCGGGACCGGAGGCGCCGGAGCCCGTACCACCCTGGGAGATCGTCATCACGATCGCGTAGTCCTTGGTGTACGTGGCGAACCAGGACGTCGTCTGCTTGCCGTAGACCTCGGCGGTACCGGTCTTGGCGTGCATTGGGATCTTGTCCTGCGGCCAGCCGCCGAACCGCCAGGCGGCGGTACCGCGGGTGGCGACGCCGGCCAGGGCATCGTCCATCTGGGCGAGCGTCTGCTGACTGACCGGCAGCTTGCCGTGCGCCTTGGGCTTGATCTCGGAGACCTGCTTGCCGTCGGCGCTGACGACGGCCTTGCCGACCGTGGGGTCGTACAGGGTGCCGCCGTTGGAGATGGCCGCGTAGATGGTGGCCATCTGGATCGGGGTCACCAGGGTGTCGCCCTGGCCGATGGAGTAGTTGATCTCGTCACCGGCGCGCATCTTGTTGCCCTCGAGACAGTTCTCGTAGGAGATCTTCTCGACGTAGTCGCCGTCCTTCTTGCCGGTCTTGCACCAGGCGTCCTTGTTGGCCTCCCAGTAGGACTGCTTCCACTGGCGGTCGGGGACCCGGCCGGCGACCTCGTTGGGCAGGTCGATGCCGGTCTCGGCGCCGAGGCCGAACTGGTGGGCGGCCTTGTAGAAGTAGTCCTTCGGCTGGCCCTTCTTGGGGTTGATGCCGCCGTCCTTCTTCCACTCGTTGTGCGCGAGGGAGTAGTAGACGGTGTCGCAGGAGACCTCCAGGGCGCGGCCGAGGTCGATCGGGCCGTGGTTCTGGGACTCGAAGTTCTTGAAGACCTGGCCGCCGACGGAGTAGGAGCTGGAGCAGTTGTAGCGTCCGTCGAAGTCGTAGCCCGCCTGGACCGCGGCGGCCGTGGAGACCACCTTGAAGATCGAGCCGGGGGCTGCCTGACCCTGTATGGCGCGGTTCAGCAGCGGGTAGTTGGAGGACTTGCCGGTGAGCCTCTTGTAGTCCTTGGCGGAGATACCGCCCACCCAGGCGTTCGGGTCGTAGGTCGGGTTGGAGGCCATGGCGACGATCCGGCCGGTCTTGGCCTCCATCACCACGACCGCGCCCGCGTCGGCCTTGTACTTCTCGCCCGTGTTGCGGTCCCAGACGTCGCGGGCGTCCTTCATCGCCTCGTTCAGCTCGTACTCCGCGACGCGCTGGACGCGGGCGTCGATGCTGGTGACGAGGTTGGAGCCGGGCTGGGCGGCGTCCGCCTCGGCCTCGCCGATGACCCGGCCGAGGTTGTCGACCTCGTAGCGGGTGACGCCGGCCTTGCCGCGTAGCTCCTTGTCGTACTGGCGCTCGAGGCCGGAGCGGCCGACCTGGTCGGAGCGCAGATACGGCGAGTCGGTGTCCTGGGCCTTGGTGATCTCCTCGTCGGTGACCGGGGAGAGATAGCCGAGGACCTGGGCGGTGTTGGAGCCGCCCGGGCCCGCGTAGCGCCGGACGGCCTGCGGTTCGGCGGTGATGCCGGGGAAGTCCTCGGCGCGCTCGCGGATCTGCAGGGCCTGCTTGGCGGTGGCCTCGTCGGTGATGGGGATCGGCTGGTACGGCGAGCCGTTCCAGCAGGGCTGGGGGGTCTCGGCGTCACAGAGCCGGACCTTCTCCATCACGTCCTTGGGCTTCATGCCGAGGACGCCGGCGAGCTTGGTGAGGACGGCCTTGCCGTCGTCCTTCATCTTCAGCAGGTCGGTGCGGGAGGCGGAGACGACCAGACGTGTCTCGTTGTCGGCGAGGGCCACCCCGCGGGCGTCCAGGATCGAGCCGCGCACGGCCGGGTCGACGACCTGCTGGACGTGGTTGCCGGAGGCTTCCTTGGCGTAGGCCTCGCCCTCGCGGATCTGGAGGTACCAGAGCCTGCCGCCGAGGGTGCCGAGGAGGGAGAGGACGAGGATCTGGATGACGACGAGCCGGATCTGGACCCGTGGGGTCCGTCCCGTCTCGGGAATGTTGGTCATGTCCTCCCCCTCTCAGTGCGCAGGCGAGTGTGCGCGTACGAATGATGAACGGCCGAGCTGTGAATCGGCGTTCCGGGTCCGTGAACCCGTTCGAGTGAACTCGCGCGCTCTCACAGCCGCTTGACCCCCTTGATGCGTCCGGCGCGTGCGGTGCGCACCCGGGCCGCCTTCACCTTCAGTCCCCCGAGCCCGCCGCGCTGGCTGCCGATGCGCAGTCCGGTGCCGCCGGAGAGCCAGCCGGTGGAGATGTCCGTCTTCGCGGAGGAACCGGTCTCGGCGAGCGGGTCGTTCTCCGCGCGTCTGGCCAGCGCCATCAGGCCCGGCACGACGAACGGCGCGAGCAGCAGGTCGTAGAGCGCGGCCGTGAACAACAGGCTGGTCAGGCCGACATGGCGGGCGGCGGTGTCGCCGACGAGGGCGCCGACACCGGCGTAGAGCAGGGTGGAGCCGATGGCCGCCGCGACCACCACGACCATGGGTCCGGTGGCCGACTTGAGCTGGCCGTTCTCCGGCTTGATGAGGCCCGCGAGGTAGCCGATGACGCACAGCACCAGGGCGTAGCGGCCGGCGGCGTGGTCGGCGGGCGGGGCGAGGTCGGCGAGCAGGCCCGCGCCGAAGCCGATGAGGGCGCCGCCGACATGGCCGTAGACCATGGCGAGCGCGAGGACCGTCAGCAGGAGCAGGTCGGGGACGGCGCCGGGGAGGTGGAGCCGGGCGAGGACGCTGACCTGGAGCACCAGGGCGACGACCACCAGCGAGGAGGAGAGCAGGATCCGGTTGACGCGCATGTGGCTTCAGCTCCTACTGCTCTTCTTGCGGGTACTGACCATCGACCGGCGCCTGGCCGGACGGGGTGACGGTGACCGTCACGGTGGGCCTGGGGGTCGGCTTGGGCTTGTCGGGGAGCACGGTGTCGCGCGGGTCCTTCTTCGGGGCCTCGACGACGACACCGACGATGTCGAGCTTGGTGAAGCTGACGTACGGCGTGACGTAGAGGGTGCGGGTCAGGTCGCCGCCCGAGGGGTCGACGCGGTTCACGACGCCGACCGGGACGCCGGGCACGAAGGGCTTGTCGGCCTGCGAGCCGAAGGTGACGAGACGGTCGCCCCGCTTGACCTGCGCCTTGCCGTTGAGGAGTTCGACGCGCAGCGGTCCGTCGCCCTGTCCGGAGGCGAAGCCGAGTTCGTCGTTGCCCTCCATGCGGGTGCCGACGGTGAAGTCGGGGTCGCTGGCGAGCAGCACGGTCGCGGTGTTCGGGCCGACCGTCGTCACGCGCCCGACCAGACCGTCGCCGTTGAGGACCGTCATGTCGCGCTTGAGGCCGTCGTTGGCGCCGGCGTCGATGGTGATGGTCCAGGAGAAGCCCTGGGCCGCTCCTATCGCGATGACCTCCGCGCCCTTGATGCCGTACTGGCCCTCGCCCGCGATCTTCAGCATCTTGTCGAGCTGCTGGAGTCTGCTGCGGTTGCGGTCGTCGCTGCCGAGCTTGGCCTTGAGGGCGGCGTTCTCCTTCTCCAGCTCGGCGATCCGGTCATGGCGTTCGCCGGAGTCACGGATCGCGGAGACCGCGTTGCCGACCGGGTCGACCGCGGCCGAGACGCCGTCCTCGATCGGTCCGAAGACCGTCGCCGCGGCCTGCCGGGCACCGTCGACCGGGGAGTCCTCCCCGCCGCGGATGTCCACCGTGATCAGTGCGAACGCGATGGCGATCAGCAGCACCAGGAGCAGCCGGCTCTCTCGTGTGTCCCTCACGTGCGGCGGCCGTGCCCTTCCTCATAGGAATTCTTCGAGCCCCGGGGAAACCCAGGGGCTGCTTTGTGGGAGCTTATGCCTCAATATCAACGATCCGCCGTACGAGAGGAGATCGTCTCGTACGGCGGAATCGAAGAGTTACGTCATCTGCGCGGCTGGGCGTCCAGGACCTGCTGGAGCGCCTCGAACTCCTCGACGCACTTGCCGGAACCGAGCGCCACGCTGTCCAGCGGATCCTCGGCGATGTGGATCGGCATGCCGGTCTCCCGGCGCAGCCGCTCGTCGAGACCGCGCAGCAGGGCGCCGCCGCCGGTCAGGACGATGCCCCGGTCCATGATGTCGCCGGAGAGCTCCGGCGGACACTTGTCGAGGGTCGTCTTGACGGCGTCCACGATGGCGTTGACGGGTTCCTCGATCGCCTTGCGCACTTCGGCGGCGGAGATGACGACGGTCTTGGGCAGCCCGGAGACGAGGTCCCGGCCGCGGATTTCGGTGTGCTCGTCGGAGTCGAGGTCGTACGCCGAACCGATCGTGATCTTGATCTGTTCGGCCGTGCGCTCACCCAGCAGGAGCGAGTACTCCTTCTTGATGTGCTGGATGATCGCGTTGTCCAGTTCGTCGCCCGCGACCCGGATGGACTGGGCGGTGACGATGCCGCCGAGGGAGATGACCGCGACCTCCGTGGTGCCGCCGCCGATGTCGACCACCATGTTGCCCGTGGCCTCGTGGACCGGCAGGCCGGAGCCGATGGCCGCGGCCATGGGCTCCTCGATGATGTGCACCTGACGGGCGCCGGCCTGGGACGACGCCTCGATGACGGCGCGGCGCTCGACGCCGGTGATGCCCGAGGGCACACAGACGACGACCCGCGGACGAGCCAGATACCGCCGCTTGTGGATCTTCAGGATGAAGTAGCGGAGCATCCGCTCGGTGATCTCGAAGTCGGCGATCACGCCGTCCTTCAGCGGACGCACGGCAACGATGTTGCCGGGCGTGCGCCCGATCATCTTCTTCGCTTCGGCGCCGACCGCCAGGATGCCACCGGTGTTGGTGTTGATCGCGACGACGGACGGCTCGTTGAGTACGATCCCGCGACCCCTGACGTACACCAGCGTGTTGGCGGTCCCGAGGTCGACAGCCATGTCACGGCCGATGAACGACATTGAGTTCCCCATCAGGATTCGTCTGGCCTTCCTGCTGGCTTTTGAGGGCTTTTCAGGTCGGCGAGGTGGGTGCTGTGACGTGAAGGCTCCATCGTAGACGCGCCTTCGCGAACACGGCGTGAGGGTCCTTCGCCATTGTCAGCAGATGATGTGCGGGTTCGCTCCTGGAGACGAGCGTTTGGGGACTCTCGTTCCCCCGAACGCCCCGCATATGCCAGAAAGTCCGGAGGCTTTGCCCCCGGGCTCTCCGGTCCGCTGCTTCAGGCGTTACGGCTCAGGCGCGGCCGGGGAAGAAAATCTTCACCTCGCGTGCGGCGGACTCCTCGGAGTCCGAGGCGTGGATGAGGTTCTCACGGACGATCACGCCGTAGTCGCCGCGGATGGAGCCGGGCGCGGCGGCGATCGGGTCGGTCGGGCCGGCCAGCGCGCGCACACCCTCGATGACCCGCTCGCCCTCGACGATCAGCGCCACGACCGGGCCGGAGGACATGAACTCCACCAGCGGCTCGTAGAACGGCTTGCCCTTGTGCTCGCCGTAGTGCTGCTCCAGGGTCTCCTGGTCCAGGGTGCGCAGCTCCAGCGCGGTGATCCGCCAGCCCGCCTTGCGCTCGATGCGGCTGATGATCTCGCCGGTCAGGCCACGACGGACGGCGTCGGGCTTGAGGAGGACGAGGGTGCGCTGGGTCACGACGGGCTCCTAAGTACATCAAGGTGTGCGGGAAGACGAAGGTTACCCGGCGTGTCCGGGCCTGCGTTACGCAGCGTCAGGTGTACGGGCTCAGGCCGCGTCGGGGGTGGAGGCGTCGGCCTGCGCCGCGAATCTCGCCTTGGCCTCGTCGATCTGCCGGCCGTAGTGCACCGACGCCCACCACAGGGCCGCGAAGGCCGCGCCCAGGACGAACATCGTCGGGACGACGAAGCCGGAGGCGATCAGCACGACCTGGAGCGCCCAGCCCATGGCGATGCCGCCGGGCCGGGTGACCAGGCCGCACAGCACCAGGCACAGGAACATCGCGATCCCGCTGACCGTCCACACGGTCGCCATGGACAGATCGGGATCCTTCATGGCGACCAGACCGGCGAACCCGATCACGAAGAACTCGCCGATCAGTGTCGACGCACAGAGCGTACGCATGCGAAAACCTCAGCCCTTCCCGAGCAGCAGTCGTGCCTCGCCGACCGTGATGACCGAACCGGTCACGAGCACCCCGCCACCGGTGAACTCGCCCTCTTCCTCGGCCAGCGTGATCGCGGCCTCCAGGGCGTCCGGCAGCCGCGGCTCGACCTGGACCCGCTCCTCGCCGAACACCTCCACGGCGACGGCGGCCAGTTCGTCGGCGTCCATCGCGCGGTGGCTGGAGTTCTGGGTGACCACGATCTCGGCGAAGATCGGCTCGAACGCCTCCAGCAGCCCGCGCACGTTCTTGTCACCGCTGGCCCCGACCACGCCGATCAGCCGGCTGAAGTCGAATGCCTCCCCGACCGCCTCGGCGGTCACCCGCGCGCCCGCCGGGTTGTGCGCGGCGTCCAGCACGATCGTCGGCGAGCGGCGTACGACCTCCATCCGGCCCGGCGAGGAGACCGCCGCGAAGGCCTTGCGGACGGTGTCGATGTCGAGGGGCTCGGCGCGCAGGGCGCCGACGCCGAAGAACGCCTCGACCGCGGCGAGCGCCACGGCGGCGTTGTGCGCCTGGTGGGCGCCGTGCAGCGGGAGGTAGACCTCGGGGTACTCGCCGCCGAGTCCGCGCAGGGTGACCAGCTGTCCGCCGACGGCGACCTGCCGGGCGACGACGCCGAACTCAAGACCCTCACGCGCGACGGTGGCGTTCACCTCGACGGCCTTCTTCAGCAGCACCTGAGCCGCGTCCACCGGCTGCTGGGCCAGGATGACGGTCGCGTCCTGCTTGACGATGCCGGACTTCTCCACGGCGATCTCGGCCGGCGTCTCACCGAGCCGGTCGGTGTGGTCCAGGTCGATCGGCGTCACGACGGCGACGTCACCGTCGATGACGTTCGTCGCGTCCCAGGAGCCGCCCATGCCGACCTCGACGACGGCCACGTCGACGGGGGCGTCGGCGAAGGCGGCGTACGCCATGCCGGTCAGCACCTCGAAGAAGGACAGCCGGTACTCCTGCGCCGCGTCGACCATCTCGACGTACGGCTTGATGTCGTGGTACGTCTCGATGAACCGCTCGGCGTCGATGGGGGCGCCGTCGAGGCTGATGCGCTCGGTGATGGACTGCACGTGCGGCGAGGTATAGCGGCCGGTACGCAGCTCGAAGGCGCCGAGCAGGGCCTCGATCATGCGGGCGGTGGAGGTCTTGCCGTTCGTCCCGGTGATGTGGATCGAGGGGTACGAGCGCTGCGGCTCGCCCAGCACGTCCATCAGGGCGGCGATCCGGCTGACCGAGGGCTCCAGCTTGGTCTCGCCCCACCGCGTGGCGAGCTCCGCCTCCACCTCGCGCAGGGCCTTGTCGACCTCGGGGTCCTCGGGTCGTGCGGGCACGTCGGCGCTGGGGGCTGCGCCCTGGGTGCGCAGGGTGCGGCTGCCTGCCTCGATCACGGCGAGATCGGGGTCGCGGTCCGTCTCTTCCGCGACGATCTCGTCGAAGGGGTCGCTATCACTCACGGGGTCAGTCTACGGACGGGGACCGACATACGTAGGCCAAGGCCCCCGGAGCCGACTGGAGCACCGGGGGCCCGCGCCTTCGTACGTGTCAGGCGGAGGGGAGCCTGTCCAGCTGGGCCTGGATGCGGGCGATGTCCTCATCCGCCTTGGCCAGGCGGCCGCGGATCTTGTCCACCACGTTGTCCGGGGCCTTCGCCAGGAACGCCTCGTTGCCGAGCTTGGCCGTGGCCTGGGCCTTCTCCTTCTCGGCCGCCGCCAGGTCCTTCGCGAGGCGCTTGCGCTCCGCCGCGACGTCGATCGTGCCCGACAGGTCGAGCGCGACCTCCGCGCCCGCGACCGGCAGGGTCGCCGTGGCCGTGAAGCCCTCGCCCTCCGGCTGCAGGCGCAGCAGCTGGCGGATGGCGGCCTCGTGCGGCGCGAGCGCGGTGCCGTCCAGGCTCAGCCGGGCCGGAACCCGCTGGCCCGGCTGGAGACCCTGGTCGGCGCGGAAGCGGCGGACCTCGGTGATGACGGACTGGAGCGACTCGATCTCCCGCTCGGCCGCCGCGTCCCGGAAGCCGCCCGGTGCGTCAGCACCAGGAACGAACACAGCCTTCGGCCACTCGGCGATGACGACGGACTCACCACCGGTGAGGGTGGTCCACAGGGTCTCCGTGACGAACGGGACCACGGGGTGCAGCAGCCTCAGGGTGACGTCGAGGACCTCACCGAGGACCCGCTTGCTGACCTCGGCCGGCTCGCCGCCCGCCTGGAAGGTGGTCTTGGACAGCTCGACGTACCAGTCGAAGACCTCGTCCCACGCGAAGTGGAACAGCGCGTCGGAGAGCTTCGCGAACTGGAAGTCCTCGTACAGCGCGTCCACTTCGGCGACGACGGAGTTGAGGCGGGACAGGACCCAGCGGTCCGTCGCCGACATGCGCGAGACGTCGGGCAGTTCGCCCTCGACCGTGGCGCCGTTCATCAGCGCGAAGCGCGTGGCGTTCCAGATCTTGTTGGCGAAGTTGCGGGAGCCCTGGACCCAGTCCTCGCCGATCGGGACGTCGACGCCGGGGTTGGCGCCGCGCGCGAGGGTGAACCGGAGCGCGTCGGAGCCGTACTTGTCCATCCAGTCCAGCGGGTTGACCGCGTTGCCGAAGGACTTCGACATCTTCTTGCCGAACTGGTCGCGGACCATGCCGTGCAGGGCGATGGTGTGGAACGGCGGGGTGCCGTCCATCGCGTAGAGGCCGAACATCATCATCCGGGCGACCCAGAAGAAGAGGATGTCGTAGCCGGTGACCAGGACGGAGTTCGGGTAGAACTTCGCGAGCGACTCGGTCTGTTCGGGCCAACCGAGGGTCGAGAAGGGCCACAGGCCGGAGGAGAACCAGGTGTCGAGGACGTCGGTGTCCTGGTGCCAGCCCTCGCCGGTCGGGGCCTCGTCGTCCGGTCCGACGCAGACGACCTCGCCGTTCGGGCCGTACCAGACCGGGATCCGGTGACCCCACCACAACTGCCGCGAGATGCACCAGTCGTGGAGGTTGTCGACCCAGTCGAAGTACCGCTTCTCCATCTCCTGCGGATGGATCTTGACCTTGCCCTCGCGGACCGCGTCACCGGCGGCCTTCGCGAGGGGGCCGACCTTGACCCACCACTGCATGGACAGGCGGGGCTCGATGGTGGTCTTGCAGCGCGAGCAGTGCCCGACGCTGTGGACGTACGGCCGCTTCTCGGCGACGATCCGGCCGTCGGCGCGCAGGGCGGCGACGATCGCCGACCGCGCCTCGAGCCGGTCCAGGCCCTGGAAGGGGCCGTGGGCGGTGATGACGGCGTGCTCGTCCATCACGGCGACGGCGGGCAGGTTGTGCCGCTGGCCGATCTCGAAGTCGTTCGGGTCGTGCGCCGGGGTCACCTTGACGGCGCCGGTGCCGAACTCGGGGTCGACGTGCTCGTCGGCGACGACGGGGATACGGCGGCCGGTCAGCGGCAGTTCGATCTCACGGCCGACGAGGTGCTTGTACCGCTCGTCCTCGGGGTGAACGGCGACGGCGGTGTCGCCGAGCATCGTCTCGGCGCGGGTGGTGGCGACGACGATGGAGTCGTCGCCCTCGCCGTACCGGATGGAGACGAGCTCGCCGTCGTCCTCCTGGTACTCGACCTCGATGTCGGAGATGGCGGTCAGACAGCGCGGGCACCAGTTGATGATGCGCTCGGCGCGGTAGATGAGCTTGTCGTCGTAGAGCCGCTTGAAGATGGTCTGGACGGCCTGCGAGAGCCCTTCGTCCATGGTGAAGCGCTCACGCGACCAGGCGACGCCGTCACCGAGGCGGCGCATCTGCCCGGAGATCTGCCCGCCGGACTCGCCCTTCCACTGCCAGACGCGCTCGACGAAGGCCTCCCGGCCGAGGTCGTGCCGGGACTTGCCCTCCTTGCCGAGCTCGCGCTCGACGACGTTCTGCGTGGCGATACCCGCGTGGTCCATGCCGGGCTGCCACAGCGTCTCGTACCCCTGCATGCGCTTACGGCGGGTCAGCGCGTCGATGAGGGTGTGCTCGAAGGCGTGTCCCAGGTGCAGGGACCCGGTGACGTTGGGCGGCGGAATGACGATCGTGTAGGCCGGCTTGTCACTCTTCTCGTCGGCCTCGAAGTAACCCCGCTCTACCCAGCGCTCGTACAGCGGCCCCTCTACATCGGCCGGCGCGTACTGGGTCGGCAGTTCGGTGTCGGGCGCTGGTGGCTGCTGCTGAGCGTTCTCGGTCACGCGCTCAGTTTAGGGGTGTCTCGGGCGTGTCCCGAAACGCCTTTGTTCTGTAACGGTGGGGACCCCGATGCCGTCCGGTCGCCATGTCTGCGCCAGGATGTCAGGAACACATAAGCATCTGGAGGGGAACCCAGTAATGAGCTACAACCAGCCGGGCCCGTACGGCGGGCAGCCCCAGCAGCCCGGACCGTACGGCCAGCCGGGTCCGTACGGCCAGCAGCCGCAGGCTCCGCAGCCCGGCTACGGCTACCCCCAGCAGCCGCAGGCTCCCCAGCCGGGTTACGGCTACCCGCAGCAGACCCCGCCGCCCCAGCAGGGCTACGGCCAGCAGCCCCCGTACGGCACCGTCCCCCAGCCCCCGGCCCCGGGCGGCGGCAAGAAGAAGACGGGCCTGATCCTCGGCGCGGTCGCGGTCGTCGCGGCCATCGCGGTGGGCGCGTACTTCGTCATCGGCGGGGGTGGGGGGAGCGGCACGGCCGCCGGCGACGACGGCCCGCACAAGCTCACCACGCCGGCCACGGTGCTCACCGAGTACAAGCTGAGCAAGGAAGACAGCTCGGACGGCGCCATGACCGAGGAAGACCTCAAGGACGCCGAGAAGTGGGGTGTGAAGAACCCCAAGGACGTCAACGCGAACTACGAGGCGGGCGCGGACGGGGACAACCCGCTGGCGGGCAAGCTGCTGTCGTTCGGCGGTGTCTACGGCGAGATCGAGGACCCCGAGAAGGCGGTCGACGGGCTCTTCGCCTACATGAAGAAGGACGCGGAGAAGGACGGCGTCACCATCGAGGGCGAGCCGAAGGCGTACACCCCCGAGGGATTCGACGGCACCGTGCTGAAGTGCCAGCAGGCCGTGATGAAGAACGAGGACGCCACGGCGGGTTCCGGTGAGCCGACCGAGATGAACATGACGTACTGCATCTGGGGCGACTACAGCACCATCGGGTTCGTGCTGCCCCTGGAGTTCGCCGACATCGCGGCCGGCAAGGACGCCGACCCGACGGAGGTAGCCAAGATCACCGCCGACCTCCGCAAGGAAGTCCGCGTCAAGATCTGACGCTCGTCGTCGGAAGCAACGACGAGAAGGGGCCCCGGTCGATCGACCGGGGCCCCTTCTCGTGCGTCTGGCGCTGCTACGCCGTCTTCTGCTCCCCCGGCCCCCGGCCCCGGGCGTCCCGGGGGATCAGGGTCGGGTTCACGTTGGAGTGGACGACGTCCGCTGTGATGACCACTCGGGCTACGTCCTTGCGGGAGGGGACCTCGTACATCACCGACATGAGGACTTCCTCCATGATGGCGCGCAGGCCGCGGGCGCCGGTCTGGCGGAGGATGGCCTGGTCGGCGATGGCCTCCAGGGCCTCGCGCTCGAAGTCCAGTTCCACACCGTCGAGTTCGAACAGCCGCTGGTACTGCTTCACCAGGGCGTTACGCGGCTCCACCAGGATCTGCAGCAGGGCCTCGCGGTCGAGGTTGTGGACCGAGGTGATGACGGGGAGGCGGCCGATGAACTCGGGGATCATGCCGAACTTGACCAGGTCCTCGGGCATGACGTCCTCGAACTGGTCCTTCGCCTCCAGCTCCCGCTTGGAGCGGATCGTCGCGCCGAAGCCGATGCCCTTGGCGCCGGCCCGGGACTCGATGATCTTCTCCAGACCCGCGAAGGCACCGCCCACGATGAACAGCACGTTCGTCGTGTCGATCTGGATGAACTCCTGGTGGGGGTGCTTGCGACCGCCCTGGGGCGGGACCGACGCGGTCGTGCCCTCCAGGATCTTCAGCAGTGCCTGCTGCACGCCCTCGCCCGACACGTCCCGGGTGATGGAGGGGTTTTCACTCTTCCTGGCGACCTTGTCGATCTCATCGATGTAGATGATCCCGGTCTCGGCCTTCTTGACGTCGTAGTCCGCCGCCTGGATCAGCTTCAGCAGGATGTTCTCGACGTCCTCGCCCACATAGCCGGCCTCCGTCAGCGCCGTCGCGTCGGCGATCGCGAACGGGACGTTGAGCATCCGGGCCAGGGTCTGGGCCAGCAGGGTCTTGCCGGAGCCCGTGGGGCCCAGCAGGAGGATGTTCGACTTCGCCAACTCGATGGCGTCGTCGCGGCCTTGGCCCCCGCCGTTCTCACCGGCCTGGACCCGCTTGTAGTGGTTGTACACCGCGACGGAGAGGGCCTTCTTGGCCGCCTCCTGGCCTACCACGTAGCCCTCGAGGAACTCGTAGATCTCGCGGGGCTTCGGGAGCTCCTCCCAGCGCACCTCGCTGGTCTCCGCGAGCTCTTCCTCGATGATCTCGTTGCAGAGATCGATGCACTCGTCGCAGATGTACACACCGGGCCCTGCGATGAGCTTCTTGACCTGCTTCTGGCTCTTGCCGCAGAACGAGCACTTGAGCAGATCGCCGCCGTCACCGATGCGTGCCACGGTGTGCTTCCCCTTCGCCTGGGAGACGACTGGACGCTTTCGAATCCAGCGGCTCCTGGTGCTGCCTTATGTCCGACGGTACCTTGCCGGGGCCCTCGTTCGGGCCCCCCTTGGCACGGTTCACTTTGTCGTGCACCGTGCCAAGGAGCGGCCGACGATACAGCCTCCGCGTCAGCGCACGGCGGCGTTGTTCATCTTCCGGGTGGAGATGATCTGGTCGATCAGGCCGTACGACAGGGCGTCCTCGGCCGTGAGGATCTTGTCGCGCTCGATGTCCTCGCGGATCTTCTCGATCGGCGTGGTGGAGTGCTTGGCCAGCATCTCCTCCAGCTGCGAGCGCATCCGCAGGATCTCGTTCGCGGCGATCTCCAGGTCGGACACCTGACCGCGGCCCGTCTCGCTGTACGGCTGGTGGATCAGGACGCGGGCGTTCGGCAGCGCCATGCGCTTGCCGGGCGTACCGGCGGCCAGCAGGACGGCCGCGGCGGAGGCCGCCTGGCCCATGCAGACCGTCTGGATGTCCGGCTTCACGAACTGCATCGTGTCGTAGATGGCCGTCAGCGCCGTGAAGGAGCCGCCGGGGCTGTTGATGTAGACCGAGATGTCCCGGTCGGGGTCCATCGACTCCAGGCACAGCAGCTGCGCCATGACGTCGTTGGCGGAGGCGTCGTCGATCTGCACGCCGAGGAAGATCACGCGCTCCTCGAAGAGCTTCGCGTACGGGTCGTACTCGCGGATGCCCTGCGAGGTGCGCTCGACGAAGCGGGGGATGACGTACCGGGACTCGGCGGCCGGGCCCGTGTACTCGGCGCGCGTGCGGTCGTACAGGCCGCTGCCGGGGAAGTCGTTCACTGTCTGTCTCCTAGGGGCTGAGGCGGTCGGCTGAAGGGCTGAGCGGGGCTGTCGCCGGCCCCGCGACGGGGCTCAGGCCCCGGTGCCGCCGCCGCCCGGCATACCGGCGGCCGTGGGAATGACGTCGTCGATGAGGCCGTACTCCTTGGCCTCGAGGGCGTCGAACCAACGGTCGCGGTCCGAGTCGCGGGTGATCTGCTCAATGGTCTGGCCGGTGTGCTGGGCCGTGAGCTCGGCCATGCGCTTCTTGGTGTGCAGCAGCCGCTCGGCGTGGATCTTGATGTCCGAGGCCGAACCCGCCAGGCCGGCGGACGGCTGGTGGATCAGGATCTCGGCGTTCGGCAGCGCGAAGCGCTTGCCGGGGGTGCCCGCGCTGAGCAGGAACTGGCCCATCGAGGCGGCGAGGCCCATGGCGATGGTCACCACGTCGTTCTTGATGAACTGCATGGTGTCGTAGATCGCCATGCCGGCCGTGATCGAACCGCCCGGGCTGTTGATGTACAGGTAAATGTCCTTGTCCGGGTCCGCGGCAAGGAGCAGCAGCTGCGCGGTGATCTTGTTCGCGATGTCGTCGTCGACCGGCTGGCCGAGGAAGATGATCCGCTCGTTGAGCAGCCGGTTGTAGACCTGGTCGCCGAGGCCACCACCGATGGAAGGCTCGCCGGCGGCGGAGGGCATCAGATTCGTCACGTATCCACCTGCTCGTCTTACGACGGCGCCGGGCCGTCTCACGTTTCCCTATTCATGGACCCTAACGCGCTGGTCCCTTCGGGGAATCCCGGAGTGGGGAGTGTTCGCCGGGGGCGTAGCGCGGTGGTCACTTCCGGTGTGCGGACGCATGCGGGGCCGCAAACCGGGAAGGGCCCCGGGGAGCGTGTCCCCAGGGCCCTTCCTACGGCGTTACCGGTGCCGAAGGCGTTGTTCAGCCCTCGGTCTTCTCCTCGGCCTCGGCGTCGGTGGCGTCGGCCTCCGTGGCCTCGGCGGCGACGTCCGTGGCGGCCTCGACCTCGTCCTCGTCGTCCAGGTCGATGATCTCGCCGTTGGTGTCCTTGACCGTGGCCTTCTCGACCACGACGGCCAGGGCCTTGCCGCGGGCGACCTCGCCGACCAGGAGCGGAACCTGGCCGCCCTCGACGACGGCCTGGGCGAACTGGTCGGGCGACATGCCGGAGGAGGCCGCGCGCCGCATGAGGTGCTCGGTGAGCTCCTCCTGGTTGACGTTGAGCTTCTCCTGCTTGACGAGCTCGTCGAGGACGAACTGCGTCTTGATGCCCTTGACCGCGGCTTCCTTGGTCTCGGCGTCGAACTCTTCCTCGGTCTTGCCCTGGATCTCCAGGTACTTCGCGAGGTCCAGGCCCATCTGGCCGAGCTGGTGGTGCTCGAGGTTGTGCTTACGGGTGTTGATCTCGTCCTCGAGCAGCTTCTCGGGGACCGGGACCTCGACCAGCTCGAGCAGCTTCTCCAGGACGCGCTCCTGGGCCTGCGTGGCCTGGTCGTACTGCTTCATGTTCTCGAGGCGCTTGCGGCTGTCGGCCCTGAGCTCCTCGAGGGTGTCGAACTCGGAGGCGAGCTGCGCGAACTCGTCGTCCAGCTCCGGGAGTTCGCGGGCGGCGACCTGGGTGACCTTGACGGTGACCTCGGCCTCCTTGCCGGCCGCGGAGCCGCCCTTGAGCTCGGAGGTGAAGGTGGCCTCGCCACCGGCCTCCAGGCCCTTCACGGCGTCGTCGATGCCGTCCAGCAGCTCACCGGAGCCGATGGTGTAGGAGACGCCGGAAGCGACGCCGTCCTCCAGGACCTCGCCGTCGACCTTGGCCTCCAGGTCGATGGTGACGACGTCGCCGTCCTCGGCGGCGCGCTCCACCGGAGAGGTGGACGCGAAGCGGTCGCGGAGCTGCTCGACCGACTTGTCGATGTCCTCGTCGGTGACCTCGACGGCGTCGACCTCGACCTCGATGCCGGAGTAGTCCGGGATCTCGATGGTCGGGCGGACGTCGACCTCGGCGGTGAAGTTCAGCGTCTCGCCGTCCTTCAGCTCGGTGATGTCGACCTCGGGCTGGCCCAGGACGTTGAGCTCGGCCTCGTTGACCGCCTCCGTGTAGAACTTCGGAAGCGCGTCGTTGACGGCCTCCTCCAGCACGGCGCCACGGCCGAACCGCTGGTCGATGACCCGGGCGGGGATCTTGCCCTTGCGGAAGCCCTTCACCGTGACCTGCTGGTTGATCTTCTTGTACGCCGCGTCGAGGCTGTCCTTGAGCTCCTCGAAGGGCACCTCGACAGTGAGCCGAACCCGGGTCGGGTTCAGGGTCTCCACGGCGCTCTTCACGGTTCGGTCTCCTTGTGGCTGACTTCTTGGTTTCTGCCGGAGCCAGACTGGTCCGGCAAATTCGCCGCCCGGAGGACTTCAGGGAGTGAGAGACACACGGGCGCGCAGCTTGCATAGTAACCGCAGGCGCTGAACGACCCAAAGGCGATCACTGGGGACGAACGCCGACGATCGAGCAGGTGGTCGGGGTGGCGGGATTTGAACCCACGGCCTTCCGCTCCCAAAGCGGACGCGCTACCAAGCTGCGCCACACCCCGTCTGGTGCGACACGTAGGGTACATGGCCGCAGGCAGTGGGGATGCCGCATTTATGGGGTGTGCGCCGAGGGGCACCGACCCGCTACGATGCCTCCAGTGCCGCGGTCAGCTGACCTGCGGCGCGTCCTGTGCGGGCGTAGCTCAATGGTAGAGCCCTAGTCTTCCAAACTAGCTACGCGGGTTCGATTCCCGTCGCCCGCTCTGTACGGCCCGGGGCCGGGCCGGAGGATCACTCCTCCGGCCCGGCCCCGGGCGGTTTTCGGGGGGGCGCTACCAGGCCGGTCGGGGGTCTCGTTGTTCGGCGGGGGTCTGCTCCGGCAGGTCGCGGCCCTGGTCCGTGCGGAGCAGGTCTCCGGGGTACGGCGGAAACTCCTCCGTGGGCGGGGCGGGGTAATGGAAGCGCTCCGTGCGCGGCAACGGCACCTCGACCAGCCTGCCGTCGTGGATCATCCACAGGCCGAAGCAGTCGTCGTCCTGGTCGTGGATGAGGACCTGGACGGTTTCGGGGTACGGCCACGGCAGTGACTCCAGGTGCCGCAGCAGCCCGGAGCGCGGCCGCATCCGCTCGAACTCCGTGGCCCAGCCGCATCCGAACGAGCCGCCCCACTGGCTCTCGATCGGCACGAACCGGCCACGCCAGGTACGCGAGTCGTCATCCCGCGTGAGCGGCTCCATGACCTCGTTTGCGTACAGGGCCAGGACGACCACCTGCGCGAATCTGCTCATGGCGGAGTATGCGCGGGCGCCCGCGCTGCGCGGCAACCGGTTTGCGGACGCGGGCCTAGAACTGGATCGAGTTGATCGTCTCGGCTATCGAGTCGAGGAAGCGCTGGATGTCGTCGGCCATGCCGGTCGAGGCGAGGAAGAAGCCGAAGAGCACGGCGACGACGGCGGGGCCGGCCTTGAGGGAGCCGCCACGGATCAACACCACCATGATGATCGCCAACAGCAGCACCACTGACAGCGAAATGGCCACAACTGATCACACCCTCGGTCGGTCCGCTCTCCCGGCCCAGGGGCGCCATCCCCGCACACCCCCGCCAGAACCATCGTGCCACCAACAGGCCCGCCGTATGCGGCGGGTGGGGCATCAGTGGTCACAACTCCGTACGGTTCAGGCGGCACCGGGTCGCGCGGGCGACCATCCGGTGCGCCCCGCACGCTAATTCGAACCCACCCCCTTACGGGGAATTCGACGTGATCGTTTCCATGTCCACACAACTCGTTCGCGGGCATTTCGAATTGTCATCACAGGGGCCTCTCCTCTACCCGCCAAACCTGACCCTATGCCCCATTTAGTAGGGATTCTTCGGGACAAGCCGGACGTAAGTCGAGTGTCGCAGGCACTCGTTCATCTCGTATAAGCGCTAATGACGTCGCCCGTTTTACGAATACGCACAGCCGCCGCTAGGGTGCCTCAGATGTTCCACGCTGCCTCGTCCCTCACCGTGCCGAGTCCGCGCTCGCCGCAGAAACAGCAGAGACCGAACACCCCCGCCGGCAAGCAGCGCGACGCCTTCTTCGACAACGCCAAGTTCCTGGCGATCGTGCTGGTGGCCATCGGCCACTCCTGGGAGCCACTGAAGGACGACAGCCGGATCCTGGAAGGGCTGTACACCGTCGTGTACGCCTTCCACATGCCGGCGTTCATCATCATCTCGGGCTACTTCTCACGCAGCTTCGACATGCGCCCCGACCGGCTGCGCCGGCTGATCACCGGCGTCGCGGTGCCGTACATCGTCTTCGAGACCGCCTATCCCCTGTTCAAGCGCGTGATCGACCACGACCCGGGCATGGAGATCAGCCTGCTCGATCCGTGGTACCTCACCTGGTTCCTGGTCGCGCTGTTCGTCTGGCGGCTGACCACGCCGATCTGGCAGCTGATCCGTTGGCCGCTCCCGGTCGCGCTCGGTATCGCGATGCTGGCCACCGTCACCCCGGAGATCGGGGACGACCTCGACCTGCAGCGAGTGCTGCAGTTCCTGCCCTTCTTCGTCCTGGGCCTCAACATGAAGGCCGAGCACTTCCACTGGGTGCGGCGGCGCTCGGTGCGGATGCTGTCCGTGCCCGTGGTCGCGATGGCGCTGGCCGTCGGCTGGTGGGCCGTTCCGCGGATGAACACCGGCTGGTTCTACCACCGGGACTCCGCACAGGAACTGGGGGCGCCGTGGTGGACCGGTCCGGTCATGCTGCTCGCCCTGTTCGGCTGCTCGCTGGTGCTCACCGCGTGCTTCTTCGCCTGGGTGCCGCGGCGACGGATGTGGTTCACCGCGCTGGGCGCGGGCACGCTGTACGGCTACCTGCTGCACGGATTCGTGGTGAAGGCCGGGGACTATCTGGGCTGGTTCGAACCGGCGTGGCTGCACCGGCCGCTCGGGGAGGTCTTCGTCACCGTGCTGGCGGCGGTGGGGGTGACCCTGCTGTGCACCGCGCCGGTGCGGCGGGTGTTCCGATGCGTGATGGAGCCCGAGATGAAGTGGGCCTTCAAGCGGGACGCGGCCGAGTTGGCACGTGAACGCCAGAGGGCCGGGGGCTAGTGCCGCGTCAGGCAACGTTCGCCCCGTCGCGACGCCCGGCACGCACTCTCGCCGCACCGGGCACAAGCCCAAGTACATCCAGTACGAGGGC
>NZ_JBSFOK010000074.1:0-27834 GCF_053587635.1 Streptomyces sp. NPDC003635
CGCCGCCGAACCGGCCGGTTCGGCGGCGGGGCCCGAGCACGAGGTGATCACCAAGTGGGCTTCGCGACACTGCCGTAGGACCAGGAGGAACCCTTCGACATCTCGAAGTGCAGGTGCGGCCCGCTGGAGTTGCCCGTGCTGCCGACCCTGCCGAGCTGCTGGCCGGCGGCGACTCGCTGACCGGCCCTCACCTGGCGTTGCGACAGGTGGGAGTAGGTGTAGACGTGCCCGTTGTCCGCGGCGAGGCCGATCCACTGGCCGTACGCGCCGCCCTGGCCGTTCGACCAGGCGATCTTCCCGCCGCGGACGGCGACCACCGGGACACCGGACCGGGCGGCGAAGTCCTGCCCGGTGTGCCGGCCGAACCCGTCCGGCTTCCAGGCGTAGGGGCCACGCTGGAAGAACCCGAAGGTGACCCGGTGCCCGGGCACGGGCGAGGCGACCTTCCCCTGGCCGCGACGCTTGGGCTCGCCGGCGACGCGGAACATGCCGGTGAGACGGCCGAGGTTGGCCAGGGAGGTGGGACCCGGTACACCGTCGGCGTCGGTTCCGCGGAAGCCCTGCTTGCGTTGCTCGGCCTCGTACGCCTTCTTGGTCTGGGGGCCGAAGTGGCCGGTCACCTTGTCGATCTTGTGGCCTCGCTTGAGGAGAGCCTGCTGCACGACGCGCACGTCGTCGTTCTTCTTGCCGAACCGGACGTTGGACACAGTGACGGACTCAGAGGCCATGGGAACTCCTAGTACCAGTGGGGTGCCCGACGTGGATCGGCCTGCTGCACGCGGGCGGCGAAGTTCGAGCCGGACTGGTTCACGCGATAGCGGTGGCGCACGTAGTTGACCGTGGCGCACATACAGGCGACCACGTCGTACGGCGTGGTGGCGGTGCCCGCCTGGTGGTAGGTGGCGAACGTGGCGGGGATGCACTGGGTGGCACCCCGGGAGCAGTTGAGCGGGTGCCCGTCGGCGACCTTCCGGCCGCGCGCGTTCATGTCCGTGGTGTTCACCCGGAACCTCGGGTGGTTCGAGGCGGACTCGCGCTTGGCGATGGTGGCCAGCGCCGGGACACCGAACTCCGGGTCCATCCCGGTCAGTTCACACGCCTTGCGGGCGTAGACCCGCATGGCCGCCTCACCGGCTTTGTCGTCGGGATCACGGAAAGTGACCTGGGCCAGGGCGAGCTTTCCCGCCCCGCCCGTCGGCGCGGGGCCGTCGTCGAGGCGGAACAGGCCGCTGAGCCTGCCGAGTTCGGCCAGCGACGCGGGGCCCGGAACGCCGTCGGCGTCGGCTCCGCGGAAACCCTGGGCGAGTTGCTCGTCCTGGTAGGCGGCTTTGGTCTGCGCACCGAACAGTCCGGTGGCGCCGTCGGGAATCTCGCGGCCCCGCTTGATGAGGGCCTTCTGCACGAGGCGCACGTCGTCGTTTCGCATGCCGAAGCGGACGTTGGAGAACCGGACCTTGGGCAGAGCGACCATGACGAACCCGTTGAGTCGACGTGGTGAGGGAACCGAGCGGGCGGATCCGCTCTGTTCGAACATACGGAAACGGCGTCAGCGGGGCGTCACCGTGCCGTCATCAGCGTGTTCACGGGCTGGTGTTCGAGTTGCAGAGTGTGCCCGCCGAGCCGAAACTGGTGACGACACGCCCTGTCGGAGGGCGCGCCCGGGCGACCCACTGCTCGTGAGGCGGTCAAGTTCGTGTCTGCTCCCCCCAGGCTGCGATTGCTCGGCCAGTTCCGTCTGGACCTGGGTGCCGAGCCCGTGGAGCTGTGCCGCAACGGCCAGCGGCTGCTGGCGTTCCTGGCGCTGCGCGGGCGGGTGTGCCGCACGGTCCTCGCCGGCACGCTGTGGCCCGAGGTCACCGAGGGACACGCCAGGGGCAGCCTGCGCACCACCCTGTGGAAGCTGCCGCGGGGCGAGCCGCCCCTCATCCGTTGCTGCGGGGACGCCCTGCTGGTGGCCCCGGCCCTGCGGGTGGACGTGCACGCCCTGACCCGGACCGCGCTCGGCGTCGTCGAGGGCTGCGGTCCGCCGCTCGACGCCCGCCCGCCGCTGGGCCTGCTGACGGGCGAGGACCTGCTGCCAGGCTGGGACGAGGACTGGGTCCTGATGGAGCGTGAGCGGCTGCGGCAACTGCGCCTGCACGCCCTGGACGCCCTCGCCGAGACCCTGGTACGCCAGGGCAGAGCCGCCCTGGCGATGGAGGCGGCGTGGGCGAGCGTACGGGCGGAGCCGCTGCGGGAGAGCGCGCATCGGGCCGTCGTGGCGGCGCATCTGTCGGAGGGCAACGTCGGTGAGGCGGTGCGCCACTACGAGGCGTTCAGCCGTCTCCTGGACGAGGAACTGGGCGTCGAGCCCTCACCGGGGTTCGCCCGGATGCTGCCCGTGCGGACGGGACGCCCGGACAGGAAGGAGGCATCATGCACCGGAGCGTTCGCGACTACTGGCTCACCTTCAACGACCCCCTCGAAGGGCGCGTCCACTTCATGTACCTGGATGTGAAGGGGTATGTGAGCACCGGCATCGGCAACAAGATCGACCAGACGGCGCGGGACAACTCCGCACCGACCGACCAGGAACGGACCGCCTCGCTGGCCGCCGCCAACCGGCTGCGCTGGCTCGTCAACGACGTGGACTCGGAGGCGTCGCCCGAGGAGATCGCCGCCGATTGGGACACCGTCAAGTCGCGGCTGGACCTCGCCCCGCTCGGGCACCGCCAGTTCGCGCCACCCCTGACGCGGCTCCACGTGAACGACGACGAGATCGACCGGCACGTGTTCGAGAAGCTCGACGAGATGGAGTCGGTGCTCCTCGGCCGGACCGGCTTCGGTGAGTTCGCCTCCTGGCCGGCCAACGCCCAGCTCGCCACGCTCAGCATGGCCTGGGGCATGGGCCCGAATTTCCGCTTCCCCAAGTTCCAGGGGCATGTGGGCAGCCGCGAATGGGTCGGCGCCGCCGACGAATGCCGCTTCCAGCCGGACACCGGCACCATCAAGATCCGCAACAAGCTCGATCGGGCCCACTTCCTGCTCGCCCGCGCCGTGGAGGACCAGGGCCTGCCCCTGGAGCAGCTCGCCCTGGACGTCTCGGACGTGTTCGGCGTCCAAGGGGCACTGCTCGCCCTGGGCTTCAAACCGCTCGCCCAGGACGGCGTCGACGGCCCCCGCACCCAGGGCAAGGTCAAGGAGTTCCAGTCGGCCGCCGGCCTCGGCGAGAACGGCGCCTTCGACGACCCCGACACGGTGGCGGCCCTCGCCGCCCAGCTCTCGAGTCTGGGCTTCGTCGTGTTCGTACCCTGACCGACGACCAGGCACCCGGCCCTCAGCAGACGGTGTGCGGGTTGAGCAGGTCACGCAGGAACGACTCCGGGTTGGGGATGGCGTCGGCGAGGACGCCGAGGTCCATGTCCGGTACCAGGGAGAGGGGAAGGGCCAGAGGGCCGAGCACGATCGGCGCCAGGAGCTGCCAGTTCTCCATGTGCTGCAGGGTGCGCAGCAGTTCCCGTACCGTCTCGCGCCAGTCCACGGACGGCACCTGAGCGGGGACGGCGAAGCCGACGAGATGGCCCGTCTTGCCGCCGGCGGTGGGCATGCGCGCGAGGCCCGCGAGCGGGTCCTGGTGCAGGGACGGGTCCTCGTTGAGGTGCTCGCCCCAGATCTGCGCGCGCAGGTCACGGACGGACACCCCGGCCCGGTGCGGCGCGCCGCCCATGGTGCCGTCGACCAGGTCCGTGTCGAAGACCCCGAGATGCAGCTCCGAATCCGTGGTGTGGGAGCGGAAGTTCAGGTTGGCGCTGCCCGCGGCGACGTACTGGTCATCGACGATCATCAGCTTGGCGTGGACGTAGATCTGCTGCGAGGTCGCGGCCTGCTCCAGGTGGAAGCAGTGGACGTGCGCGGGAGCGGCCGAGGCGATGCGCTGGAGAGCCTCCGTCCGCAGGGCCTCGTGGGCGTCCTTGAGCCCCGGCGCGTCGAAGTCGCGCGCGGTGACGAGGATGAGCTGGACACCCCGGCCGGCGGCGTCCCGCAGGTCGTCGACGAGGGGGGAGGGCCACAGGTACTGGTCCTCGATGTAGATGTAGTGCCGCGCCCGGTGAATCGCCTTGCGGTAGGCGGCCGTGACGGTGAACTCGCCGCCCGGCAGGAAGGAGTAGACGCCGTTGCAGGTGAGGGTGCGCAGCACCTGCACCGCCTGTGTGCCGGAGCGGGTCGGCGGGCCGGGTGTCTCGGACGGCGGGATCGGGGCGGGGGTGGCGTCGACACGGCTGGGCGGGGTGGGGTCGTTCCAGCGCTGGACCAGGTTCTGCCAGATCTGGCCGACGGCGGGCCCGAACACCGCGCACTGGACGTCGTGCCAGCCCGGCAGGGAGATCCTCTTGCCCAGGAAGTCCGGCTCCCGCTGCCGTACCGGCGGATCGACGTGGGCGCCGTTGTCCCAGCGGTCGAGGCACAGGTCGATCCCGCCGACGAACGCGCACGGGCCCTCGGCGGCGCCCTGCACCACCGCGCACTTCTGGTGGTGGGAGCCGAAGTCGCCGACGCGGGCGTCGAGGATCGCCGCTGCGCCCGCGTCGACCAGTGCGGTGCGGAAGTCGAAGTTGTCCTTCGACGGCAGCGTCGGCACCCTGGGCCTGCGCACGGGCAGCGTGGAGAAGTGCGAGCCGTACAGCAGGGCCCGTACGACGATGCCGTCGGCGTGGAGCTTGCGGAGCCGGTCGAGGATCCCCGGGGAGCCGGGGACCGTCGGGCGCAGCAGCTGCTCGGGGGAGAACCGCCAGCCGGCGAACAGCACCCGGTCCCCGGCGAGCAGGGTGTCCAGGCGGTCGGCCAGCAGGGTGTAGTACCCCTCGGCGTCGACGAAGAAGTCGACCACGTTGTCGCGGGTGAAGGCGGGGGAGCGGAAGGGCCCGAGTTCGGCGTCGGTCAGCAGCCAGTCCTCCGGGGCGACGGCCGCCGGAGCGGGCGGGCGCTCGGCCGCGGCCTGCAGCTCGTCCAGCTTGCGGACCGTCAACGGGCCGACGTCGTCGATCACCTCGGCCGGCGGGACGCCCAGCATCTCGATCTTGAACCGGGCCACCGCGGCGGCCGTCTCGTCGCCGTAGTCGCCGTCCGCCCCGAACCGCGGCAGACAGTTCGGGTCCCGGTCGAGCAGCGCGATCTGCACCTTGCGCACGGCCGGGTCCCTGCGGTTCCGGGTCCGTGAGATCCGGTCCTGGTCGTCGGCGATCGCCTCCAGCAACGCGTCGCCGGCGAAGAGCGTGCAGGCGAGCATCCCGGATCTCCTTACCTCTCGGACGTGCCGGACCGGGATGTCACGGGGTCCGGGGCAGCTCTCCGGGCGGCTGCGGCGCCGCGGCCTCCGGCCCGGAGGGCACGGGGGGTATGGGCGGCAGCCCGGCGGCGAGGTCCGGCAGCAGCACCGGCTCCAGCCGCACCCGCTCCTGGGCACCGAGATACCCCTCCAGCCGCGGCGGCCGGTAGCCCGGATCGCGGTCGTACCGCTCCTTGGCCGGCACCGCCAGGAACTCGTTGCCGTCGGGTTCGCCCTCGTCGCTCACCGCCGCTCCGATCGGCCGGTGCAGCGGCCTGGCCAGGCGGTACATGCCGTTCCGTGAGGAGTGCAGGGTCCCCGAACTGTCCGGCCGTACGCGGAATTCGGTGCTCTCCTCGGGGCGCATCACCTTGGGCCCCGCCGCGCTGAGCGCGTCGACGTCGAACTCCAGGCCGTACCTGCGGGCCTGATCGACCATCCACAGCAGGGGGATGTCGGACAGTCCGGTCTCCTTGTAGCCGCCGCCGACATCGCAGTGCACCCCGGCGAACCACACCTGCTTCAGCTCCTGGCCCTGCCGGTCGGCTCCGGGCTGCTGGTGCCACAGGGTCGGCCGGAACGCCGAGCGCTGCTCGTCGACGGCCAGCGCGTGGAAGGCCGCGCCGACCCAGCTGCTCAACTCGGTGTTGTGGAAGGCCCAGCGGCGGTTGAACCGTCCCGCGTAGGGCTGCAGCCAGGGCGCGCTCGGCATCGGGATGCCCAGTGCACCGACGGTGTCCCACACCCCGATGAAACGGACCTCCGTCTCGCGCGCGTAGGAACGGCGGAACAACGTGGCGGCGGCGCCGTTGGGTTGCTCGACGCGGTCCCGGTACAGGGCCCAGGCCTGGGGGATCCGGTCGGCGTGGTCCCGGCGCAGGATGCCGCCGTTGCGGATCAGTCCGGCGAGGCTGCGGGCGGTGAACGCGCCCCGGCTGAAGCCGAAGAGGAACAGTTCGTCGCCAGGCTCGTAGGTCTCGACGAGGAAGCGGTAGGCGTTGACGACGTTCCGGGACAGCCCGACGCCGAAGGCGCCGCCGCGCACGCGCTCGCGCCGCTCGGTGCCGACGCCGCTGTGGTAGTAGACGCGCTGCTCCTTGCCGCCGGCCGTGCCGGGGATCAGGGACAGGGCGACCTTGGCGACGTTCGTCTTGCTCGGCTGGTCGGCGAAGTTCCATGTGCCGTCGCAGCAGACGACCAGACGCTTGGCCATGGCATTCCCTCCCACGAGAGCGGAGCGGCGCCCAGCACCACTTCCATGCTGGCACCACACTGAGGGCCACGCCATGCGACCGCCACGGGCCGGATCCTCGTCGCACCGCCACCCTTCCCCTACTCTCATGACGGTGCGTTACGTGCCGGTCGCCGACCGCCACGCGGACGCCGGAAAGGCGCGACGAGGTGACCGAGTCTAGGCTGGTGAGTTGCAGCGAGCGCACGCCGCCGGACGTGCGCTGCGGCGGCGAAACCGACACGCACGCACGGTGCGTCCCCGCCGAGCCGTCGATGGCGGACGGACCGGCCGCGTCCCGCCCGAACAGCCTCTTCCGTGCCGACCCGGAAGAGCCCCTCGACCTCCAGGACGCCGACCTCGCCGCCGTCGAACCCCTTTTCGACGGACGGCCCTTGAGCCTCCGGCATGGGGAGGAACCGTCATGAGCGAGCCCGGTACCGTCGCACTCCGCGCCCACCAGGACGGCACGGTCCAGGCCGTCGCCTTCAGCCCGGACAACAAGCGCTTCGCCAGTGGCGGCGGCGACACCCTGCTGCGGGTGCGCTCGATCGGCATCGGGCCGCCCCCGCTGGAGGTGACCACCGACGGATCCGTCACCGGCATCGCCTTCAGCCCGGACGGCACCCGGATCGCCGTCGCCGACTTCGAGCAGGTGTTCCTGCGGGACAGCACCACCGGCACGGCCCTCTGGCAGGGACCGCTCGCCCCGGGCAACTCGGTGAACACCGTGCGGTTCGCCCCCGACGGACGGATCGTCGCGGTCACCGACACCCTGGTCGCCGTACTCGACCAGGCCTCCGGGGAGATCAAGCAGCGCATCACCGTCGACCCGCCGCTGATCGCCGACGTGGACCTGAGCCGGGACGGCACCCGGATCGCGCTGGCCGTCGACGAACGCCACGGCGGGAACCACCAGCACGCCGGATCCGCGCGGGTGCACGACCTGGCCACCGGCAAGCAGATCAGCCGGCTCACCCCGAAGGACGCCGTCCTCGCCGTCGCGTTCAGCCCCGACGGGCTGACCGTGCTGTGCTGCGCCGCGGACGACACCACCCGGATGTTCGAGGCGCAGACCGGGAAACAGGTGTGGCCGACCCCGGAGGACATCGACGACCAGATCACCGCGCCGAACTGCCTGGCCTTCGACCCCAAGGGCAAGTGGACCGTGGTCGGCGGCTCCGACGGCTTCGCCCGGATCCTGGACGCGGACGCAGGCATCGAGAAGGGCCGCGCGCCCAAACTGACCCCCGGCTCCCCGGACGACCAGAGCTTCGGAGCCGTCACCCACGTCGCGTTCAGCCCCAACGGCAAGCACGCGGCCAGCGCCTCCATCGACAACGTCGTCCGGCTGTTCAACCTCGAGGGCAAGGAGCTGTACACCGTCTCCACCGACGAGGTGCTGGCGCTGAAGTTCAGCCCCGACGGCCGCTGGCTGGGTGTCGGCACCATGAACGGCGCGCTGGTGATCGACAACGGCGACGCCGGCCAGGGGTGAGAAGCCATGGACCCGCAGGCACTTCTTCAGCAGGTCGCCGGTCAACTGCGCGCGCTGGCCAAGGACGCCGTGGACGGCCTGGTCCGCTCGTTGCCCGAACTCGGGGAGGACCCCTCCGCCGCGGGCACCGTACTCGCGGGGCGACTCCTCGCCGTGCACGACAAGCTGCCGGCCGGCAACTCGCTGGTGGAGCTGGTCCGCGAGACGCTCGGCGACCTGGACGGGGCCTCGCCCGTCCGGCTGCACGGCTGGCGGCGGGCCCCCGGCGCCCCGCTCGGCGTGGCCCTGGTGCTGACCGACCCGGCCGGGCGCGCCGTGCTGGGAGTGACTCCGGACGGACCGGTGTTCGACGTCGTGGTGACCCCGGGTGCGGCCCTGACGCTGCCTCAAACGGCCCGGGGGCCGTGGAGCACCGAGGCGACGATCGCCGCCGGACAAGGCTGGGACGCCGCGTTCGGACCGGGCCTGCCACCGGCGCCCCCGGGCGGAAACGCGACGATCAGGCTGCGGCGCTCGGGCCGTCTCGCGGCCGGAATGACGGACGGGCCGGGCATGAGCGTCGACGGCATCGCGCTGACCGTCACCTCGGAGCCCGGTACCCCGGCCGCCGTGGAGCTGGAGCTGCAGGGGTTCACCGCCGCCGTGCTGCCGGCCGCGCTGGCCCGGCTGCTCGGCATCGGTGGCGCGAGCCCGATGTCGGGCCCGCCCGCGCCCATCGTGCTGCGAGCCGACCGGACCGGCGGCCTGCGCTTCGCCGGCACCGGCGGTCTCAACGTCCCCCTCCCGTTCCGGCTGAACGCCCCCGCTGTCTCCAGCCGGGGCGCGTCCCTGGAGCTGACCTCCGACGGAGGCGAGCCCCGGCTGGCCCTGTCCGTGTCGGCCAGCGCCGGCCTGCCGGGCCTGCCCCTGAGCGTCCACCTCGAACGCGCGGGCATCGACCTGCCCGTCACGTTCGCCCCGTCGAGCCGCCCGGGCCTCGACCCGAGCCGGCTGCGCGAACTGTTCCCGGACGGCATCGGCACCGAGCTGAAGGTGCCGCCCGTCTCCGGCGGCGGCCTGGTCCGACGCACCCCCGATCAGGGGTACGGCGGCCTGATCTCCATCGACCTCGGCGTGCTGCGGGTCCAGGCGGTCGCCCTGTTCCGGCCGCCCGACGGCAAGGCCCCCACCAGCTTCCTGGCGCTGCTGTCGGCCCAGTTCCCGACCCCCGGCATCCAACTCGGCCTGGGCTTCGCGCTGGACGCGGTCGGCGGCCTGGTCGGGGTGAACCGGCGCGCGGACGTCACGGCGCTGCAGCAGCTCGTCGGCGACGGCAACGCCGACCATGTGCTCTTCCCCGACCGCGCGGTGGAACGCGCCCAGGAGATCATCGGCTCGCTGGGCTCGGCGTTCCCGGTGGCGTCCGGGCGCTTCCTGGTCGGGCCGATGATCCGCCTCAACTGGGGTGGACGCATGGTGTCGCTGTCCGGGGCGCTGATCCTCGAACTGCCCGCACCGGCGCGTGCCCTGCTGCTGGGACGACTGCTGGTCGGACTGCCCGACCCGGCCGTGCCGCTCATCCGTCTGCAGGCCAGTGTGCTCGGCCGAATCGAACCGGCTGAACCGCTCGTCGAACTGCTGGTGTCGCTGTCCGGCTCGTGGATCGTCGGCCTCGCCGTGCGCGGCGAACTGTATCTGCTCGTACGCGGCGGCCGGCAGCCGCTGTTCGTGCTGTCCGCCGGCGGCTTCCACCCCCGCTACACCCGCCCCGCGAGGGTTCCGGCGCTGAACCGGCTCCAGGTGGACCTGGCCCCGGGCCAGGGCTGGGGACTGCGCATGGAGGCCTATTTCGCCGTCACCTCCAACGCGGTGATGTTCGGTGGCCAGGTCCAGCTGAACGCCACCATCGCCGGCTGCGGGGTCACGGGCTGGCTCGGCCTCGACGCGCTGTTCGTCTTCGACCCCGTGTTCGCGTTCTCCGTGCACGTACGCGCCGGAGTCGCGGTGCGCGCCTTCGGCCGCCGACTGGCCGGGATCGCCCTGGACTTCACGCTGGAGGGGCCCGCGCCCTGGCACGCCTTCGGCACCGGCAGCATCTCGGTGCTGTTCTGGGACGTCGAGCTGGACTTCGACATCCGCTGGGGCTCGCCGCCCGCCGTCCGCCAGCAGGCCGGGCGCGATCCGATCGGGGCACTGACCCCCGAGCTGGCGCGGTCGAAGGCCTGGGCGGCGCAGCGACCGGCCGCCGAACGCACCGCGCTGGTGTTCACCCGGGACGCGAACGAGAAGCTGAACCAGGGCACCCTCGTGCACCCCGACGCCACCCTGCGCGTCACCCAGCGCGTGCTCCCGCTGGGCGTACCGATCTCCCGGTTCGAGCGGCGGCCGGTACCGGCGCAGACCTGGACGATCAAGGAGATCACGGTCGGCACCACTCGGCCCGCCGCCGGACTGCCCTCGCTGTCCGAGCGGTTCGTGCCCGGCGAGTTCTTCGACCTCACCGAGGAGGCGCAGCTCAGCGAGCCCGCCTTCGTCAGCCGGGCGAGCGGACTGCAGGCGCGCACCGAGGGCATCGCGGTCGGTGCGGGCCACCGCGTGGACGACGGCTACGAGACCGGCTACGAACCCCGGCTGCCCGAGCGGGAGTTCTCCCTCTGGCCGGGGCTGTTCCGCCTCGAGTCGGTGTTCGCGGTCAGCGCCGCCGAACGGCTGGAGCGGTGGCGTACGCCGGAAGCGGCCATCACGGTGCGCGCCCCCAAACTCACCGTGGCCGCCGCCGATTCGCTGGCCCCGCTGCTGGACGACGTCACCATGGTCGACGCCACCGCCGACGCCTGGCAGGCGATGAGCGACCGACTCGACCAGCCCCAGGAGGCGTTGCGACTCGTGGAGAGCTGGGAGGTGGGCCGATGACAGCGTCCCGTACCCGTCATCGTCCCGTCGGGAGCGCCGTATGAGCACACGTTGGTTCTTCTCCTCCGCGCGGGTCGGTGCCGCCGCCTCGGCCGACGGCCAGCAACTGCGCACCTCGGTGCGGTTCTTCCGGGACATCGAGGGCCGCCGCGAGGAGCCGGAGGTGAAGGGACCGACCCTGTCCCTGGTGGGACCGGGCGACGTGCTCGGCTTCGACCGCTCGATGGTGCTGCGCGAGGAGCCGCCGCCCGGCACGCCCGACGCGGCGGAGAACGTGCTGGCGAGCGTGGAACTGGCCCACGCCGACCTGCCCTGGCTGCTGTCCCCGGGGACGGTGGCCACCGCGGGCGGTCCCACCCCGCAACCCTGGCTCGCGCTGATCGTGCTCGCCGAGGACGAGGCCGCCCCGCCCCGCCCGGGCAACCCGCTGCCCGTCCTCACCGCCCCGGTCGCCGCACTGCCCCCACTGGCCGAACGATGGGCCTGGACCCACGTCGAGGCACGGCTGCCCGACGACGTCACCGACGTCGACAGCGCCCGGCGGCTCGTGGAACAGGGCGTGCGCGACCACTCGGCGGGTGTGGTGGGACGGCTGCTGTGCCCGCGCCGGCTGGCCCCGAACCGCGGCTGGATCGCCGCCGTGGTGCCCGCCACCGCCGCCGGCCGCGACGCGGGACTGAGGGTCACACCCCAGGGGGCGGCCACCGCGGACGCCTGGCCGGTCCCCGGCCGGGACACCGTCGACCTGCCCGTCTACCACTCGTGGACCTTCCGTACGGGACAGGCGGGCACCTTCGAGGAACTGGCCCGCAGGCTGCGGTTCCGGCCCGCCGCCGAGTCCGGACTGGGCACCCGGACCATCGACGTCGGCCGCCCCTGGCCCGCCGAGGCGAGCAGCGGCCCGGCCACCGTCGCCATGGACGGCGCGCTGCGCCCGCCCGGCACGACGACACCCGAGACCTGGTCCGACCCCGCCGCCCAGGACCGCTTCCGCGCGCTGATCCGCGAACGGGTCGACGCACCGGCCCTGCTCCGGGACGAGCCCGTGCCCGACGGGGAACCCGTCGAGGACCGGGACGTCGCCGCCGTGGCCCCGCCGCTGTACGGCAGCCACCACACGGGCGAGCAGACCGTGCCCGCCGAGCCCGGATGCTGGATGAACACCCTCAACGTCGAGGTCCGCCGACGGGTCGCCGCCGCACTCGGCTGCCGCTATGTGCAGGTGGAGCAGGAGTTCCTGATGGCCCGGGCCTGGGAACAGGTCGGTGAGATCCGGCGGGCCAACCGGCTGCTGGCGGCGGGCGAGCTGGCGGCCGTCGCCGCCGAGCGGGCCCAGCGCAAGCACCTCGACCCGCTGGACGCGGCCGATCTGGTCACCGTCATGGCGCCGGTGAGCGGGCGCGTGCCCGTGTCCGCGATGCAACCGGACGCGGAGCCGACCACACTGGCCACCCTGCTCGCCAGGGCCCCGGACCTGCCGGCCGCCGCGGCCAGTACCTCCTTCGCCCGGCTGACCCGCGCGGGCGGCGCGCTGGCCCGGCGGGCCCAGCGGGTGACGGCCGACCAGGGCGCCGAGCCGCCGCCGACCGGGTCGTTCCTCGCGGGAAAGCTCAGATCCCTGAACATGATCAGCGACGAGGAGCCCGAGGCCGGTCTGCCGGGCGAACTGCGCGCCGGACTCGGCCCGGTGCGGCTGCAACTGCTGCGCCTCGCCGACCGTATCCCCGCCGACTTCTGGGCCCGGCGCACAGCCGAGGACGACCGGCCGCTGCGGCCCGTCATGGCCCACCCGAAGTTCACCGTGCCGATCGCCGAGGAACTGCTGGCCCGCTGGCCGGAGTGGGCACTGCCGGGCATCGGCGGGCTGCCGCAGGACTCGGTGACCCTGCTGGAGACCAACCCCGAGTTCATCGCCGCGCTCCTGGTCGGGCTGAACCACGAGTTCAACCGCGAGCTGCTGTGGCGGGAGTTCCCCACCGACCAGCGCGGCACGCCGTTCGCCCGGTTCTGGCCCGGCGCCGACGCGGACGTCGAGGAGATCGCCCTGTGGCCGTCCGACGCCCCCCTGGGCAGTCAGCTGCGCACCGGCGGCGAGGGTGACCTGGCGATGCTCGTCCGCGGCGACCTGCTGCGCCGCTTCCCCGGCACCGCCCTGCTCGCCGTGCGCGGAGTGGACGGCAGACTGCCGGCCGCCTTCGACGGCGTACCGGCCACCGCGCTGGCGCTGGACGAGTCCACCGTCCTGTACCTGTTCGCGGACCTGGACGAGGAGCGGGCCCGCGCCGAGGACTGGTTCTTCGTGTTCCGCGAACCGATGCGGGGCACCCAGTTCGGGTTCGACACCGGCGATCAGCCCGCCACGATGCAGACCTGGGCCGACCTCACCTGGCAGGGCGTCCATACGGAGCCCACCCGATGCGTCCAGCTCGGCCGGCCGCCCGACGGCACGCCGAACCAGTTCACCCAGCCCGATCCACCGGTCTGGGCCCGGGACGCGGCCGACATGGCCCGTATCGCCTTCCAGCAGCCGTTCCAACTGGCCTTCCGCGCGACCACGTTGCTGGGCGGCTGATCACCGTGCCGAGGACAGGAGCAGTGGGGACATGACCGACGCCTTCGCCGCCCGCGCGCAACTGGACCGCGCACGCACCGAAGCGGACACCGCGCAGGCCCTCGCCGACGAGCAGGAGGCCGTGGTGCGCCGCCTGCGCGCGCACATCCAGGCCGGCCTGCCGGATCCCCATTTCCCACCCACCGCGGCCGAAGCGCTGGCCGCGGCCGAGGCGACTCTGCCGGAACTGCAACGCCGGGCGGAGGAGTTGAACCGCCTGGCCGCCGGAGCACAGGACGAGTTGAACCAGGCGCTGGCGGAGGGCGAGGCACTGTTCCCCGAGGACAACTCCGCGCCGATCGCGCTGCTGCCGGTACGGGTCGAGACCATCTGGTGGGAGCCGAAGACCCTGCGGGTGCGGATCTACCCGGACGACATCCTGCTGTCCCGGTTCGAGCCCGCGCTCACCCCCGCGGAGGCCGCCGTCGGTACCGCGTACTGGCGGAACCCCGGCCCTGAGGCCTGGCAGGAGGTGCTCACGAAGCTGCGCCCGGCCCGCGCCTCCTGGGCGGTCCGCGCCTGCCGACCCGGCGCCCCGGCGCCCGCGACGCGTTCCGACGACCCCCGGGAACACCGCCCGCACGCCGTCGCGATGCCCAAGCGCTGGCGCTTCCTCGGTCTGTTCGAGGGCCGGATCGTCGTCGACAAGCTGGGCCGTCCGGTGCCCGACCCGCTGCCGATCGGCTTGCTGCGCGCCGAGGAGGAGGGCTGGGAGACCGACTGGTTCGAAGCGGTCAAGGCGGGCATGGGCGTCGAGTTGATCATCCCGCCCGAGAACACCGAGAACCTGGACCAGTTGCTGGTCGTCGGGGTGCGCGACGACCCGCCCGCGGCCGGCGCGGCCCGCCTGCGAGACCTGCTGCACGGCCACCGGTACGGCGGCGGCCTCGGCCTGCTGCCCTCCGGCACGGCCACCAACAACACCCCCCGCTCCCGCTCGGGTTGGTCGTCGGCCCCCGCCTACCCCGGCCCGGATCCCGACCCGGAGCCGGGGGAGCGGCCGGTCGCCGACACCCTCGCGACCGCGCTCGGCCTGCCGGACCCCGGCTTCCTGCGCGGCTGCCCCGGCGCCACCGACGCCGCCCCCTCGGCCGTCGCCGCCCTGACCCTGCTCACCTGGCCCACGCTCGGCAAGGGCTTCGCCGAGGCCGCGCTGACCACGATCGACCTGGGCACCGAACAGCCCAGCGGCGTCGCCCCCGAGGGACCCTGGCGCGCGGTCCGTGACCACCTCACCGAACACGTCCGCGGCCGCGGACCGCTGCCCATGCTGCGCGTCGGCCGCCAGCCCTACGGCGTCCTGCCGGTGACCGCGCTGGACGACTGGCGCGCGGTACGCGCCGACGACGTCGACGCAGTGATCGCGCCCTGGCTGCTGCGACTGCGGGAACGCTGGCGGGCGGTCCTGGACGAGCGCGTGGTGCACGACGACGGCCAGGAGGAGGTGACCATCCCCCGCGTCGAGCCGGGCAAGCCCGTGGACGGCGTCGCGGTGGAGGCGCTGCAGCGGCTGCCCGTGGCCACCGGTCTGGAGATGACCCGGATGAGCGGGCCGGGACGCGCCGTGCCGTTCACGCCGCTGGACGCACCCCCCGCGGCCCTCGGCCTGCCCGGTCTGCCGCCCGACGGCCTGGTCCGCTGGACGACGACCAGCAACGGCTCGACCTCGCTGGGCTGGGGCCTGGACGAGGCCACCGGCGTCCCGGAGTTCGTCACCCGGCTGACCCCGGACCCCGACGCCTTCCCGGCCCGGGCGACCGCCACGGCGGACTACCTGGCCGCCGTACGGACCTTCCTGGCCGGTGAGTTGGACGCGGAGGCGTACGACCTGGCCTGGCCGGTGGAGCTGTCGACCGGACGGGAGACCCCGCCCCGGCGCGGTACGTTCTTCGATCTCCCGGCCCTCGCCGAAGAGCCGGTGGGGGAGGAGGAACCGCCCGCGGGGGGCGAGGAACCGGTCGACGAGGAAGGTCCTGGGGAAGTCCCCGATTCCGAACGGGACATGAGCGGGGTGCTCGACGCCCTGCTGTTCCTGCCCAACTGGTCCACCTTCCTGGGGGACCTCGACCCCGCCGGGGATCCCCTGCGCCAGGCCCTCGCCGTCACCGGGGATGTGGACCAGCTCGTGGCCGACGTGCTGGAGGGCCTGGACGAGGGCGAGCGCGCGGAGCGCGTCGCCGCCGCTTCCCGCGCCGCGGTGGCACTGCCCCGCCTGGAGCAGGCCCTGCGGACCCTGGCCGCCGTACCGGTGACCCGGCTGCCCGAACTGCTGCTGGAGGTCATCGACGTCCATTCGCACCGCCTGGACGCCTGGATCACCTCACTGGCGTCGAAACGCCTGGCGGAACTGCGGGCGTCCGGGACCGAGGGGGTCCGGTTCGGCTGCTACGGCTGGGTGGAGGACCTGCGCCCGCCGGTGCCGAGGGAACAGTTCGAGATCGAACTCGACGACGAGGCCACCACGGTGGAGCTGTCCGGGAAGGACGGCTACATCCACGCGCCCTCGCTGCACCACGCGGCGACGGCGGCCGTCCTGCGGTCCGGCTTCCTCGGAAACCCCGACGAACAGAGCTACGCCGTCAACCTCACCTCCCGCCGCGCCCGCGTCGCCCGCTGGCTGCTCGGCGGGGTGCGGCAGGGCCAGAACCTGGGCTCGCTGCTGGGCTACCGGTTCGAGCGGGCCCTGCACGACGCCGAGTTGGACCACCTCGTCGAAGGGTTCCGCCGCCGATTCCCGCTGCCCGTCGTGCCCGAGACCCCGGAACGGGCACCCGAGGCCGCGGACCTGTGGGCGCGCAGCGCTGAGGCGGTCGCCGCCCGCAACGTCGTCGACGGCATGGCCCTGGCCCGGGCCGGGGCCGGGGCGCCCGACCTGGCCGGTGTCAGCGACGAGAACGACCGGGCCGCCGTGACACCACTGCTGGACGACCTCGCCGACGCGCTCGACGCGGTCGGCGATCTCGTACTGGCCGAGAGTGTTCACCAGTTGGTGGGCGGCAACCCCGTCCGAGCGGGCCTGACCGCCGACACCCTCGGCCGCGGCGAGGACGTGCCGGACACCTTCCGCGTCCTGCGCACCCCGCACCGCGCCCGCGCCCTCACCCACCGCACGGCCGTGCTGCTCCCGGCCGAACCGACCGCCCCGACCGGCTGGCCCGAAGACCCGCTCGCAAAGCTGCAACCCGCGCTGGAGTCCTGGGTAGCCCATCTGCTCGGCCCGGCCACCGGCTGGACCCTCGCCGGGCACCTCGCCGACGGTCAGGCGGAACCCCGCCCCTTCGAACTCACCGCTGACCACATGGGGTTGGGCGCCCTGAGCGTCGTACTGGACGCGGCCGCCGCCGAACCGGCCGCGCTGCGCAGCGCCGTCCGAAGCGCGAAGGCAGTCCCCCCGGAGACCGCCGTCACCTTCACCGGGCCGGGGTGGGACGGACTGCACGGCCGGGCGGCCCGCATCCGGTCCCTGCTGGCCACCGCACAACCGCTGGCGCCGTCGCACCTGCTCGACGGCGCGGCCGACCGCGCCCTCGACACGGCACCACTTGGCACCCGCCTCGCCGCCTTCGCCGAGAGCGCTCCGCTCGACGGACATCCGGCCCAGGACGAGATCCGCGCGCTGGCCACGGGACCGGCCGCCAAGGAGCCGGTCGACTCCTGGCTCGCGCGGGCCCGTACGACGCTGGCCTCGGTGCTCGGCGTGGACCTCCCGCTGCTGCCCGCGCTCACCGCCCCGACCCCGCCCCCGGCGGGCCGCGGAAACCTGCCCGGCGCCGACATCGAGGACTGGCTGCGGCGCAACGCGGCCGTACGCCCCGTGGTGCGCACGCTGCACGAGACACTGCTGCTGGCCGGGAACCGGGCCGGGCGGGTGGAGCGGCTGCGCGCGGTCCAGCACCCCACGGCCGAGGGCGACGCGTGGATCGGCGGCCCCTTCCCCGCCGGGCAGCGTCCGCCCGCCACGAGCCACCTCGTCTGGCACGCACCGGCCGACATCGCGCCGGACGCGCGGATCACCGGCCTCGTCCTGGACGAGTGGATCGAACTTCTCCCCGGCTCCGACCTCCCCCCGCCCGGACCCGACCCGGCCCCGGAGACGGAACTGACCGGCGTCGCCTTCCACTACGACCGCCCGGACGCCAAGGCGCCGCACAGCGTGCTCCTCGCGGTCCCTCCGGACCTGGACCGCGGCTGGACCTCCGACGGACTGATGCAGGTGCTGCGGGAGACCCTGGAGCTGGCCAAACTGCGCGCCGTGGACCACCAGGACCTGGCTCCGTGGAATTCGCTCCTGCCCGGCATCCGCATCCCCCAGCACAGCGCGACGGGTCGGGCGCTGGCCAAGATCGAGTCGAAGCGGGACGACACCGACCCGGACGGCCCCTTCCAGTTGGAGCCCGGACACCGGGCCTCCGATGTCGACGCCGGCCTCGCCGCCCGGGTGCACGACCCGCTGTGGCTGCTCACCCGGCAGTGGCAGTTCGGGGAGTTCGCCGCCCAGGACGCCGGATCCCCGGCCGTGGTGCGGATGAGCGGCAGCAGCGCGCCCATCGACGCCTGGCGCCCGGGCGGGGCCGCCGACTGGGTGCCCTACGACCTCGGCCAGGGGCCGCTGGACACCCAGATCGAGGACGAGCCCGTCCAGGTCGACGAGCGGCTGCGCGCCGAGGGCGGTGCGGCGCTGCTGCGCATGTCCGACGACGCCGGACTGCTCGCCGCCGCCCTGACGGCCCTGGCCCCGCACCGACTCGCGACCGGGGAGCCGGGCGCGGGCCTGATCGGCCTGCTCGACGGAGGTCTGCCCGACGCCGTCGCGGTGGCGGCCGCGCTGGACGCGGGCACCTTCGACGCCGGACCCGACCCACGCCTGGGCGAGGTGGCAGCCCGGTGGCGGCTGTGGTGGGCCGGCCAGTTGGCCGAACGCGGGCCGGACTGCTTCGACCCACACCGCGGCGAGTACGCGGCCGAACTGTCCGCCGGCGGCGCGGTCCTGCGGGCCGAGGAATACCAGGGCGACGGCCTGGACTGGTACTCCCTCGACGTCCACCCCGACCCCGACACCGAGGCGGCACCGGCGGGACAGAGCCGGGCGTTCGCGGAGGAGGGTTTGCCGTCGACGGTGCGGTACGGCGGGCTGCCGGCCGACCGCTTCTGGGAGATGGAGGACGCGCGCGTCGACCTCAGCGCGGCGGACGTCTCCACGCTGGACACCGGACGGCTGCTGCTCATCTCCTTCGCCACGGTCTTCGGCAACGACTGGTTCCTGGTGCCGCTGGAGGTGCCGGCCGCGTCGCTGACCGTCCTGGACCGGCTCCTCGTGCGGGACGTCTTCGGCCGCCACCACCTGGTCGAACGGGCCGGCCGCGACGACCCGTCCTGGACGATGTTCACCCTGGACAGCCCCGACCCCGACCATCCCGCCGCGTCCGGGCTGCTGATGCTGCCCTCCGAACGCGGCCAGCCCGGACAGCCCCTCGAGCGGGTCCTGCTCGCCCGTGACGAACTCGCCAACCTCGCCTGGGCCGTTCAGCACCACTACACCGACGGCCGCGGCGAACCGGTCGACCGGCGCGATCACTGGGCCCGCAACGCGCCGCCCGAGACGGCCGTACCCGGCCCCGACGCCGTGCCCGCGTACGCGGTCCAGTCGATCGTCCCGGACTACTGGTTCCCCCTGGTCCCCGAACCGGTGCGGCCCGGCCGGATCCGGTTCCGCCTGGCCACCCTCACCGGTCCGGGCCTCGACTCACGCCCCGAGGGCCGGCTGATCACGCCCGGGCTGTGGCTGCACGAGGAGGAAGTACCGCGCGAGGGAACTCTGGTCGCCCGTCGCCCGGTCCTGGCCCGGTGGTCCGACGGCTCCTGGCACAGCTGGGTGCGCAGAGAGAAGACCGCCGGCACCGGCGAGAGCGCGAGCGGCCTGGCCTTCGACACGGTACGGCCCACCGAGCCGTGGCCGTGACGGACGCGGGCCCGGTCGGGGGACGTTGTCGATCAGTGGTCGTCGAACCGGGTGCTGCGCTGAGCGGACGCGCCCGCGGACGGCGACCAGGTGATGTGACCGCCCTGGAAGTGGCTGACGCGCTGCGAGTCGGAGCCGCCCTCGTCCGAGGTGGGGTAGTGCAGGAAGCTGTTCTCCCAGCCCATGCCTGCCCACAGGTCGCGGATCGCGCCGTGCACCTCGTGCGGACCGGTCTGCGGGGTCCAGTAGATCGAGCCGCCCTCGAAGTGGTTGAAGCGCCCCGTGCCGTCCGGGCAGCCCAGTTCGTCCGTGACCGGGTAGCCGAGGAAGCCGCCCGATCCGCCGCACTGGGCGTATTTGACCCGGATGTCCCCGTGCACCTCATGGGCGCCGGTCCCGGCGGACCAGTAGATGGAACCGTGCTCGAAGTCACGCGAGGTGCCGCGACCGTCGGGGTTGGAGCCCTCGTGGCTTCCGGCTCCCGCGTCGAACGGCATGCCGATCCACTGGATCTGATTCCACTTTTCGTCGATGGCGGTCATGTCACCCTCCGGGGCGGCCTCGAGGAGTGGGAGGGGCCGGGGGCGCTGGGTGCGACGTCGACCGCGCTCGGCGGGAATCCGGCCGCCCGGCAACCGATTTCAGTCTAATTGTGCGGTTCGGTGACGGCCACTGAAGGGTGGCCGTCACCGAGATCGACACCCCGGATGCGGCATAGCCCTGACAGAGTTGGGGAGTAAGCGCTTGCCCTAACGCTCACCCCGGATCCTGGGAAGGACCGCTGCCGTGGCCTCGCCGCTGGAAAGACCGCTCGACCATCGTTATCGAGGCGAGCACCCCGTCCGCACCCTCGCCTACCTGCTGCATGCCGACCGTCGCCGACTCGTCGCGGCGGTCGGTGTGTTCACCGTCAAGCACAGCCCCATCTGGCTGCTGCCGCTGGTCACCGCGGAGATCATCGACACCGTCGTCGCGCACCACGCGATCAGCCGGCTGTGGCTGAGCACCGGCCTGATCCTTTTCATCCTGCTCGTCAACTACCCCCTGCACGTGCTCTACGTACGCCTGCTCTACGGCAGCGTCCGCCGCATGGGCACGACCCTGCGCTCCGCCCTGTGCACCCGCATGCAGCAGCTGTCCATCGGCTACCACTCCCGGGTCAGCGCCGGTGTGCTCCAGGCCAAGGTCGTACGGGATGTGGAGACGGTCGAGCAAATGGTCCAGCAGACGGCCGAGTTGGGGCTCGGGGCGACCACCGTGCTGATCGGCGGCCTCGTCATCATCGCCGTCCGCACACCGGAGTTCCTGCCCGTCTTCCTCGTCGTCGTGCCCGCCGCCGCGCTGGTCGTCGCCCGCCTCAGGGCCCGACTGCGCACCCACAACGAGCACTTCCGCCACGAGGTCGAGACCCTCTCCTCCCGCGTCACCGAGATGACCCGCCTCATCCCGGTCACCCGCGCCCACGGTTTGGAGGGCAAGGCGCTGCGCCGCATGGACGGCACCCTGCACCGGCTGCTGACCTCCGGGATGCGCCTGGACCTGGTCAACGGCCGCTTCGGCTCGCTGTCCTGGGTGGTGCTCAACGTGGTCGGCGTGCTGGTCCTCGCGGGCGCCGCGCTGATCTCGTACTACGGCGTCTGGGGCGTCACCCCCGGTGACGTCGTGATGCTCAGCGCCTTCCTGACCACGCTCACCAGTTCCACGACCACGCTCGCGGGCCTCGCCCCCGTCATCACCAAGGGCCTGGAGTCGGTGCGTTCCGTCGGCGAGGTGCTCCAGGCGCCCGAACTGGAGGACAACGAGGGCAAGGCCGAACTCAACGCCCTGCGCGGCGCCGTGACCTTCGAGAACGTCGGCCTCGCCTACGACGACGGCGGTCGGGCCGCGGTCCGTGACTTCCGTCTGTCGGTCGCACCCGGGGAGACCGTCGCTCTGGTCGGCGCGTCGGGCGCGGGCAAGTCCACCGTGCTCAACCTCGTCATCGGCTTCATCCGGCCGACCACCGGCCGGGTCCTCCTCGACGGCATCGACATGAACACCCTCGACCTGCGCACGTACCGGCGCTTCGTGTCCGTGGTCCCGCAGGAGTCGATCCTGTTCGACGGCACGGTCCGCGACAACGTCGCCTACGGCATGGACGACGCCGACGACGAGACCGTGCGCGCCGCCCTCCGGGACGCCAACGCGCTGGAGTTCGTCGACCGGCTGCCGCAGGGCCTGGACACTCTGGTGGGGGAGCGCGGCGCCCGCCTGTCCGGGGGGCAGCGCCAGCGTCTGGCCATCGCCCGAGCCCTGATCCGGGACCCCCGGGTGCTGATCCTCGACGAGGCGACCTCGGCGCTGGACACCCGCTCCGAGGCACTGGTCCAGCAGGCCCTCGCCCGGCTGATGCGCGGACGGACCACCTTCGTGGTGGCCCACCGGCTGTCCACCGTGCGCGGCGCCGACCGGATCGTGGTGATGGCCGACGGTCGCATCGAGGAGACCGGCACCCACGAGGAACTGCTGCACCGGGGCGGCGCGTACGCGGCGCTGCACAGCGGCCAGGTCGCCTGAGGTACCGTTCCGCCGCCCGGTCAGGCGGCGCTGCTCCGCGGGACCTGGTGCGGGCAGGTCCGGTCGTGATCGCTGCCGAGGCTCGTCCACCAGCGCTCGCAGCAGGCCCCGTCGAGCTCGGCGCGCACGATGTCCTCGGCGGGGTCGGCCACCGGCCCGGTGAGGGGGTGCGGCGCCGCCGGCCGCGCCCACTCGGCGAGGGCGCGGCGCAGGTCACCGATCACGCTCTCGCGCACCACGGCGATGACCGGGACGATGCTGGCGGCCGCGAACAGACACGCGGCCCACATCGGGCCGTACCGGTACTCGAGGACCGCGATCCAGGCGAGCCCGGAGCTGGTGGCGACGTAGAGGGCGGTGAGGAGGCGGCTGAAGCAGTTCATGGGCGTACACCGTCCGTGCGATGAGGGATGCCGCTTGTCCAACGGCGCGCGGCGCCCCGGGGACTCGGGTGATTTCCCGTCTCGCATCTTCGAACTGCTGTCAGACACCGACCACACGTGTACGGAAGGCCGCGCGATAGGCGTACGGCGTGGTCCCCACGACCTTGCGGAAGCGTTCCCGGAACGCCGTGGGCGAGCCGAACCCGGCCTGCTGGGCGATCCGTTCCACGGAGTGGTCGCTGTTCTCCAGCAGGTACTGGGCCCGCCGCACCCGCGCCCGGAGCAGCCACTGCAAGGGGGTCGTCCCGGTCTGCTCGCGGAAGCGGCGGCTGAAAGTCCGCTCGCTCATCCCCGAACGGGCGGCGAGCACCGCCAGCGTGATGTCGTCGGACAGATGGTCCTCGATCCAGTCCATCAGCGGCTCGAGGGTCGATCCACGCGGTACGGGCGGGTGCTCGTGCACGATGAACTGGGCCTGCCCGCCCTCCCGTTCGAGCGGCATCACGGACATGCGGGCGGCGTTCGCGGCGACGGCGGAGCCCAGATCCTGGCGGATCATGTGCAGACACATGTCGAGGGCCGCCGCGGCACCGGCGGAGGTGAGGATCTGGCCGTTGTCGACGTACAGCACGTCCGGCTCGACCTTCACCTCGGGGTAGCTCCGGGCCAGCAGATCGGCGGCCACCCAGTGGGTGGTGGCGCGCAGCCCGTTCAGCAGCCCCGCCTCCGCCAGCACGAACGCGCCCACACACACCGACGCGATCCGGGTGCCCGCCGCGGCGGCCTGCCGCAGCGCGGCCACGACCCGCTCGGAGGGCGGCGGGGCCCCCTCGGCCCGCCCCGGCACGATGATCGTGTCCGCGTCGGCCAGGACCTCCAGGCCCCGCTCCACCCTCAGCCCGAACCCGCAGTCGGCGCGCACCTCGGGGGTCTCGGCGCACAGGCGGACCCGGTAGGCGGGCCGGCCGTCCGGCAGCCGCGTCCAGTCGAACACCTGCATGGGCGCCGCCATGTCGAACGGCACGACGTCGTCGAGGACAAGGATCGCCACGGTGTGCATGGCGGCAACGATAGGCGGGTTCACGCCGGCAGCAGGAGCCGAGGTCGAGTCCTTGTGCGAGGGAGAAGCACAGTACAGAGCGGTTGGCGGGAATCCGTTGGAAGCTGTCACTTCCGCCTCTGTGCGATCACCCGGGCGCTTCGTAGCGTGACGGCGTACCCCGGCACACCCATGGCACAGAGGCGGACGCCCCCTGATGACGAAGTTCCTGCTGACCCTGCACGTCCTGGCCGCGATCGTGGCCATCGGCCCGGTCACGGTCGCGGCCAGCATGTTCCCACCGGCGGCGCGCGCGGCGGGCGGGCAGGGGCTGCACACGGTCCGCCTGTTGCACCGCATCTGCCGCGTCTACTCCGGTGTCGGCCTCGCCGTACCCCTGCTCGGCCTCGCGACGGCCGCCGCGATGGGTGTGCTGGGGAGCGCGTGGCTGATCGCGTCCATCACGCTGACGGCGGTGGCCGCGGGCGTCCTGGTGGCGTTCGTCCTGCCTCGCCAGGACGAGATCCTGGAGCAGCTCACGACGGACAAGGCGCCGGATCGGTCAGGAACGGTCCAACTGGCCATGTTCACAGGCATTTTCAACCTGCTGTGGGCGACGGTGACGGTCCTGATGATCGTCCGCCCGGGGTCCACGACAGGCGCCTGACCAGGCCGAATGACGGCTCGCGGCGGCTGGGACGGTTCCTGCCGCCCGTCAAGCCGGATCCGGGAATTAGCACCCCCGAGTGCCCGGGCGCCTACACTCGGCGGTCGTGCCCTTGCGGATGGGCCACGACATGAAAGGCGCGTTGACGGGTGTTCCAGGATTCCCCCATTTACGACCGACTGATCTCGGAACGCGGTGACGTTCCCACACAGGTGCGCAGGGAGGCCGAACGCGTCAGCAGGGAACTGGAGTTCGTCATGCAACCGCTCCATTCCTTCGGCACCCCACCACCAGTGGAGCGCCCCACGCACCCGGGGGCGGGCTGGCAACGCTCGGCCCTGCCGCCGGGCCCTCAGCACTGACCCTATGACGACGGACGGCCGACCGTCCGCCTCGGTTGCTCATCGAGGCGTGCCGTCGGCCCTGTGACCGATCTCGGCGATGCTCCTCGAAGCCCGGGGGGCTACCGACCCCGCGGACCATCCGCCGGAGGGCCTGGGCGACGCCCATGACGCCTCTCAGTAGGCACCTGATCACATGATCGCACCGACGGCCTGACGGGGTGGGCGACCACTGGCGGTGGGTGAGATTTGCGTCACAACCGGTTTGCGTGCAGGGCTCAGCCAGTTGGCGGGATTTCCCCCCTCACTGGGCCTGGAGGCCTCAGGTCATTGGGGTGACGCGAGGGATTCTCACCGGATGTGTGCGGACGGGCATGGACTAGCGGGGTGCGTGTGGGCTCATACTGGGCCATGACCAAGCCCGCGGTACCGAAGCGTCACCTGCCCACCAGCCCCTTCAAGGCTCCGGCCACACCGGCTCCCAAGCACTTCGGCATGGGGGATCAGGTCACACATGACGTGTACGGCCTCGGCCGGGTGATCGGCATCGAGGACGGAATCGCGGCACTCGTGGATTTCGGCTCGGAGCAGGTGCGAGTCCTCAGCCCGTACTCCAAGATGACCAAGCTGTAGAGCCCCTGAGCCGCGCCTTCCGGCCCGAGGGCGAACAGGCGTCCGCCTAGTTCAAATGTGTCACCGAGTTCGCCCCGTTCGGTCGAGACGCCCGGGGCTGCGCAGGGTGTGACAGCCACTCCGCGATCGTTCTCGCTATCGGCTGGCCCGTCTCCACCTCGATGAAGCCGAACTGGCCCGACTGGTTGCACTCCAGGAACCACCAGGTTCCGTCGGCGTCCTCGGCGAAGTCGAAGGCTCCGTAGGAGAGTTCGGCGCCGCGCAGATAGGCGTGCACGCCGTGCGCGATGCGGTGTGGCACCTCCGCCGGCTGCCACGGAGTCGTCGTCGTGGCGAAGCGCACGTCCACCTCGTCCGGGGACGCGTCCGGGGGTACCGCTTTGCGGGCCGCCAGGAGGCTGCCGCCCACCGCGGTCAGGCGGATGTCCGCCCGCTTCGCCACTCGGCGCTGGAGCAGCGTCGGGCCGAAGGCGACCGCGGAGAAGTCGGCGTCGGGTGCGACCCGGCTCGTCGGTACCGCGCGCGGGGGGTCCTGGGGGTGCGCGCCCGAGACCGGCTTGACCACCAAGTCGGGGTAGCGGGCCGCGAATTCACGGGCCGCCTGCGGGAAAGTGGTGATCAGGGTCGCCGGGACCGGGAGGCCGCAGCCTTGCGCCAGGCGCAGTTGCCACGGCTTGTGGCGGGCCCTGTGGGCGGCGTCGGGGTCGTTCATCCAGCGGGCACCGCTGGAGCGGAGCATGCCGTAGAGCGCCTGCGCGGACTCCTCCGTCAGCCACGGCGACGGGCGGGCCGCGCGGGACGCCGGGGTGCCCGGGCGGCGCACCCATATCGAGCGCAGCCCGTCGATGCTCACCAGTCGGCCCCCCGACGACAGGTGGCCGCGGAAGGCGCCGTGGACGTACTCACCGGACAGCGCGGCCCCGTCGGTCAAGTCGGCGGGATCCAGGCGGACCACCGGTGTCGCGCAGTCGTTGAGATGCACGACCACCATGTCGGCGGTCACGTCCTCTTCGGTGGTCAGAATCAACACGGTCATCGTCGCCGGTTCCGCGTTCAGTCGTCGAAGTGCGTCTTCGAGCCCGCCGTGGACGTAGTCGTCCCCAGCTCTCTGAGCAGAGCGTGGTCGCTGGCGGCGATCCGCCCGTCCTGGAGCACGTTCAACTGCAGTCCGCAATCGTAGGCGTAGGCCGCGGTGACCTTCGTATCCGCTGCCGGACGTGCGTAGTTGAGTGCGAACGGTTGCATCGTCTCTCCCTCGCCGGTGCTGCTCCGATCAAGCGAGCCACCCCCTCTGGGACGTCGCTCGGTCCGCCGACTTCCTTCGGCTTCCACCCACTTATACGAATCGAACGGGTGGTTGGTTTCCTTACTCTGAGTCACCATCGACCGTTCGGTCCTCCGACTGCTGTCCCCAGCAGGCCCGTTGGCCGGCTCGGAACTCAGGCGGCATCACCGCGTCGACCGACACCCGCGGGCCCGGACAGCGCCCCCGGACCCCGCCTGTCGACGGACCCGCGCAGAGCGCGCAAAGCGAGCAGAAGTACGCCGATGTCGTCCAGGTACACCGGATCGGGCAGCAGATCGGCCGGGAGTACGAAGTACGCGAGCGCGCCCCAGAACACCCAGCGCGGCCCGGTCGGCAGGCCCGCGCGGCGCAGCCTGCGCCGGGTCCGCACCAGCCGGACCAGCACAGCTACCGCCACGGCCAGCAGGGCGGCCGCGAGGATCGCGGCGACGACGATCACCGCTGTGGTCGTGTCCACCGACCCCTCCTCACTCGAGGGCGCGCACCGGAGCTCGCGGGCGGGGCCCGCGCACACGCGTCACTTGACGGATTCCCCCCTCCGGCGCGCCTATGGCAGGACTGTGCCGAACGGGTCAATCGAACATCCGTCAGGGCGCGAGTACGGCCGGGTCGTCATACCCCTGGCCCCCTCCGGTGGCGAGCCGGGCCGGCAACCCCTAGTAATGGTCTGCGTACAGTCGCGTGTCGCTGCGGGGGCGCAGGAGCGGCAGCTCACCCTTCCCTGGAGCCGAGGATGACCACCCGCTCTTCATCACCCAGTTCGAACGACTCAGGCATACCCTCCGCCGTACCCGAGGAGCCCGAGACCCCCTCCCTCGACCCCGTCGGCGGCCTCGTGCACGCGGCCGTGGCCGACCGTCCCGTCGAGGAGGTCGCCCAGCTGATCACGTTGCTGGAACGCTCGTCCGACCATGACCGGGCCGCTCTCGAGGCGCTCCGCACGGTCGGTGTGGACCGTTCCGTGGAGGACGTGACCCGGCTGATCGACCTGCTGACCCGGCCTCCCCGCACCGCCGACAGCGCCGACGAGACGATCCGCGCCGCGGCCGAGCGGCGGTCGCTGGACGACGTGACGCGGCTCGTGGCGCTGCTGCACCGCACCGACCTGGAGCCCCACTGCGGCGAGGAGGCCGTGCGAGCGGCCGCCACCGGACGCCCGGTCGAGGAGATCGTCGAGCTGATCCGGCGCCTCTCGCAGGACCCGGAGTCCCCCCACCAGCCGCCCGATGAGCCGCTGTCCGAGGAGCGGCCGTCCCGGGAGCCGCAGCCGGAAGAGCGTGCGCAGGCCGTGCCGGTCGTGGCGGGCCCGGCGCCGCCGCCCCCCCCGTCCGATAGGAAAAACAAACGAAGAAAATCCAAAAACCAAAATCTCCAACTAGAAAGTACTCTAAAACTTGTTAACTCGAGGGTGTG
>NZ_JBSFOK010000075.1:0-27485 GCF_053587635.1 Streptomyces sp. NPDC003635
CTGGCGTTGATTTTTGGCACGCTGTTGAGTTCTCAAGGAACGGTCGCTTCCTTTGTACTCACCCTCTCGGGCTTTCCTCCGGGCTTCCCTTCGGTGTTTCCAAACTCTATCAGGGTTTTTCCGTCTCTCTCACCACCGTCCTGCGGGCATGCAGAAGGCGACCCCGAGATAGGATCTGACAAGTTGGTTGCTGCCCGGCAAGGATGCTTGGTTCGCGTCACTCAGTCGCAAGCAGGAGTACGACTGTACACGGGGCCGTGGAGCGCGCGCAAATCATTTGGGGTTATGGTCTAGACCACCAGCGGCGCCTCCAAGCGGAACCGGTACTTCTTATGACATACCCTGCTGAACAGTGCGCCGTCCGGTACAGGCAGTGACGGCCCATATAGATCTCCACCCCTGGGAGGCTTCCCATGACCACCGTGACGTCCCCGCTCGCCGGACGCGCCATCGGACTGGCAGCAGTGCCCGATCCGGTCTTCTCCGGGGCCATGGTCGGCCCGGGTACAGCGATCGACCCCATTCGTGAGGCCGCCGAGGCCGTCTCCCCCGTGGACGGAGTCATCGTTTCCCTCCATCCGCACGCGTTCGTAGTAGTGGACGAGCAGGGCCACGGCGTTCTCACCCACCTCGGCATCGACACCGTGCAGCTCAACGGCGAGGGCTTCGAGCTGCTCGTCGCCAAGGGCGACACCGTCACCCGCGGCCAGGCCGTGGTGCGCTGGGACCCGGCCGCCGTCGAGGCCGCCGGCAAGTCCCCGGTCTGCCCGGTCGTCGCCCTTGAGGCCACCGCCGAGGCGCTCGGCGAACTCCGCGAGGACGGCGATGTGAAGGCCGGCGACAGCCTCTTCCACTGGCAGTGACATCAGCGCCGTCCCGCGACGGCAAGTAGGGACAACCACCGCGGCGGCGGGACCCGCCGCACTAACGGAGACGGGTGAGATGGAGACAACGCTGCGAGGCGTCGGCGTGAGCCACGGTGTGGCGATCGGCGAGGTTCGGCACATGGGCACGGCCGTGCTGGAACCGCCGGCCAAGCAGATCCCGGCGGAGGAGGCGGAGCGCGAGCAGGGGCGCGCCCGTAAGGCCGTGGAGGCTGTGGCAGCCGACCTGATGGCGCGCGGCAATCTGGCGGGGGGCGAAGCCCAGGCGGTTCTCGAGGCCCAGGCCATGATGGCCCAGGACCCCGAGTTGATGGCGGACGTGGAGCGCCGTATCGCCGTCGGCAGCACGGCTGAGCGTGCGGTGTACGACGCCTTCGCCGCGTACCGCGAGCTGCTGGCGAGCGCCGGTGAGTACCTCGCCGGCCGGGTGGCCGACCTCGACGACGTGCGGAATCGTATCGTCGCCCGCCTGCTCGGCGTTCCGATGCCAGGTGTGCCGGACAGCGACGAGCCCTACGTCCTGGTCGCACGCGACCTCGCGCCGGCCGACACGGCGCTGCTGGACCCCACTCTGGTTCTCGGATTCGTCACCGAGGAGGGCGGGCCGACCAGCCACAGCGCGATCCTGGCGCGGGCTCTCGGTGTCCCCGCCGTGGTGGCTCTGCCCGGAGCGGGCGAGCTTGCCGAAGGCACGATGATCGCCGTCGACGGCAGCACCGGCGAGATCTTCGTGCACCCGAGCGAGGAGAAGAAGGCACAGCTCGAGTCCGCGGCCGCCGAGCGCAAGGCGGCGCTGGCCGCCTCGACCGGTCCCGGTGCCACGGCCGACGGTCACAAGGTGCCGCTGCTGGCCAATGTCGGCGGCCCCGCGGACGTGCCCGCCGCGGTCGAGGCCGGCGCCGAGGGTGTCGGTCTCTTCCGTACCGAGTTCCTCTTCCTCGACGACAGCAAGAACGCTCCGTCCGAGGAGAAGCAGGTCGAGGCCTACCGTCAGGTGCTGGAGGCCTTCCCCGAGGGCCGAGTCGTCGTACGCGTCCTGGACGCCGGCGCGGACAAGCCGCTGGACTTCCTGACCCCGGCCGACGAGCCGAACCCGGCTCTGGGTGTCCGTGGCCTGCGCACGCTGCTGGACCACCCGGAGGTCCTGCGCACCCAGCTGACGGCGCTCGCCAAGGCGGCGGAGGGCCTGCCGGTCTACCTCGAGGTCATGGCCCCGATGGTGGCCGACCGGGCCGACGCCAAGGCGTTCGCGGACGCCTGCCGTGCCGCCGGGCTCCAGGCGAAGTTCGGCGCGATGGTCGAGATCCCGTCGGCGGCGCTGCGGGCGCGCTCGATATTGCAGGAGGTCGAGTTCCTGTCCCTGGGCACCAACGACCTCGCGCAGTACACCTTCGCCGCGGACCGTCAGGTGGGCGCCGTGTCCCGACTGCAGGATCCGTGGCAGCCGGCGCTGCTGGATCTGGTTGCGCTCTCCGCCGAGGCGGCGAAGGCCGAGGGCAAGAGCTGTGGCGTCTGCGGTGAGGCCGCGTCCGACCCGCTGCTCGCGTGTGTGCTGACCGGTCTGGGTGTCACCTCCCTTTCCATGGGTTCGGCGTCCATTCCTTATGTGCGGGCGACCCTGGCGAAGTACACGCTGGCGCAGTGCGAGCGCGCCGCGGCCGCCGCGCGGGCGGCCGACAGCGCCGACGAGGCGCGTAGCGCGGCGCAGGCCGTGCTGTCCGGCGAGTAGTCGGTCCTTGGGCGCGTGCGCCCGGTCCTGAGGGGCGCTCCACCTTCGGGTGGGGCGCCCCTTCGCCGTCAGTGGGTGTGCCCGGGGAACGCTCCCGCCTCTCCGAGGTCCGGTGGGACGGTGTAGTCGACGTTGGACTCCGGAGAGATGAGATCGCCCGATTCGACGTCGGTGCAGTAAGCGTCGAAGACCTCGCCGGCGGTGAGGGGCTCCAGGCCGTCTCCGCGCAGCCGCCAGCCATAGATGGTGTCGGTGGTGCCGGGGGTGCTGGTGCGCATGACGAGTCCACCGGTGCTGCGGGTGGCGATGCCGAGGGCAAGCACCGTGGTGAACTCGAGGGCTTCGGCCTCGTCGAGTTCGGTGTTCCCGCCCGCGTCCTCGTCGGCGTGCAGGACGGAGACCAGTGCCTCCGGTGTGCCGGAGACGCTGCAGACCAGGTGCCGTTGGCCGGGCCGGGCGGTGTCGAGGATGCGCACGAGCAGGGACGAGGCCCGGGCGAACGCGGCCCGGCCGATGTCCTCGCCGCAGGTGGCACAGGTGCCCAGGCGGGTCAGGAGCGTGGAGGCGTACTCCCATGTGGCCTGGCGGACGGCTTCGTCGATGAGGCCGGGGACGAGAGCGGCCAGGGGCTGGCCGTCGTAGGGAAGGCTGGGGCCCGTGGTGGCGAGTTCGGCGGTGAAGCGGGTGCGGCTGGACGGGATGTCCGGATCGAGGCCGGTGTCCGCGCAGAATTCGGCGTACTCCTGTGGGTCGAAGAGCGCCACTGTGGTGTGGCTGCCCTGGGAGGCTCGTGTTTTGAGCAATGCCTCGACTTGTTCGAGGTATTGCTCGTGGTCGTCGAAGGTGAAGCTGCGATAGCGCCGCATGGCGCGGAAGTCGTGCTCGTCGGTGAGCAGGCCGATGGTGCCGGCGATTTCACGGCGCAGAACGCGTCGCATGGTCTCCTGGTCGGCGGACGCCATGTTTTCCCCCTGAGTGCGCGGTCGATCAATGCTCACTCACAGTAACCGCCAGCACTGACAATCGGTCTGACCTCGGGCTTTGCGGGTCAGGTGCGCTTGCGGGCGAGGTCCTCGTAGAAGTTCAGGAGGTCGAGGTTGTCGATCGAGCCCGGGTTGACGGCCTTGTCCAGAGGCGTGCCCTGGAGGAGGCGCTTGACGGGTACCTCGATGCGCTTGCCGGTGAGGGTGTGGGGGACGCCCGGTACTTCGATGACCTCGTCGGGGACGTGGCGGGGTGAGAGCTGTTCGCGGATGGTCTGCTTGATGCGGTTCAGCAGGGCCTCGTCCAGTACCGCGCCGGGCGCCAGCTGGACGAAGAGGGGCATCCAGTAGCCGCCGTCGGGCTGTTCGATGCCGACGACCAGGGATTCCTTGATCTCGGGCAGCCGCTCGACGGCTTCGTAGATGTCGGCGGAGCCCATCCGCACGCCTTGGCGGTTGAGGGTGGAGTCGGAGCGGCCGTGGATGACGACCGAACCGCGTGCGGTGACCGTGATCCAGTCTCCGTGCCGCCAGACGTCGGGGTAGGTGTCGAAGTAGCTGTCGTGGTAGCGGCTGCCGTCGGGGTCGTTCCAGAAGTGGATCGGCATGGACGGCATGGGGTTGGTGACCACGAGCTCGCCGACCTCGTCGATGAGGGGCTTGCCACTGGGGTCCCAGGACTGCAGGTCGGTGCCCAGGCCGGGGGCCTGGAGCTCGCCGATGTACACCGGCAGCGTCGGTACCGCCCCCGCGAAACAGGAGCAGACGTCGGTGCCGCCGCTGACGGAGGCGATCCAGAGGTTCTCGCGGACCTCGTCGTGCAGCCAGCGGAAGCCGTCGGGCGGCAGGGGTGAGCCGGTGGTGGCGACGCACTGCACCTTGGAGAGGTCGAAGTCACGTCCCGGGTGCACGTCCGCCTTCCGGCAGGCCATGACGTACGCGGCGGACGTGCCGTAGAGGGTGGCGCCCGTGCGTTCGGCGACGCGCCACTGGGCGCCCGTGTCCGGGTAGCCGGGGCTGCCGTCGTACAGCACGATCGTGGTGCCGGTGAGGAGGCCGGAGACGAGGAAGTTCCACATCATCCAGCCGGTCGACGTGTACCAGAAGAAGGTGTCGTCGGGGCCGAGGTCGCAGTGCAGGCCGAGCTGCTTGAGGTGCTCGACGAGGATGCCGCCCTGGGACTGGACGATGGCCTTGGGCAGGCCGGTGGTACCGGAGGAGTAGAGCACCCACAGGGGGTGGTCGAAGGGCACCTGCTCGAAAACGGGTTCGGTGTCGGTGCTGGTGAGCGCCGACCATTCCACGGCGCCGTCGGGGGCCTCGGTGCCGAGGAGCGGGATGTGGACCACGGCGCGCAGGCTGGGCAGTTCGCGCCGCAGTTCGGCGACGGTGTCGCGGCGGTCGTGTTCCTTGCCGCCGTAGCGATAGCCGTCGACGGTGAACAGGACGACGGGTTCGACCTGCTGGAAACGGTCCAGGACGCTGCGTGCACCGAAGTCGGGGGCGCAGGAGGTCCACACGCCGCCGACGGCGGCCGTGGCGAGGAGGGCGACGACGGCCTGCGGGATGTTGGGGAGGTAGCCGCTGACACGGTCTCCGGGACGTACCCCGAGGGCGCGCAGCTCGGCGGCGAGGGAGCCGACCTGGCGGCGCAGCTCTGACCAGGTGACCGGGCTCGGTTCGTGGGTCTCGTCGACGTACAGGAGCGCGGGTTCGTCGGCGCGGGTCGCGGCCGCGCGCAGGGCGTGCTCGGCGTAGTTCAGGGTCGCCCCGGGGAACCATTCGGCGCCCGGCATCGCGCGGCTTCCGAGCACGCGCGCGTACGGCGTCGTGAACCGTACGTCGAACCACTCGGTGACGGCTTTCCAGAAGGTGTCCAGCTCGTCGACGGACCAACGGTGCAGTGCGGCGTAGCCGCCCTCGGACGGTGCTCCGTGGTGTTGTGCCGCCCAGGACTGGAATTTGGTGACCTGTGCGTGGGCGATACGTTCCGGATCCGGCTGCCAGAGCGGCTCGGGGTTCAGGGTCGACATGGGGCGGCTCCCGGACTGTGCGCGTTGTGTGCGTCGTCCGCGCACGAGCAGGGGTGTGCGCGTGACGCGGCTGACAGGGACGATGCCATGTGATCGACTCCTGCACCAGGGTGCGCCCCACATAGTCCGTGTCGTGAAGATGTGGTCCCGCCACGGGTGAACGGCAGTTGAACGGGACACCCATACGGCGCTGTCAGTGGCAGGCTGAGCAGCATGGACGGTCGTGACCTGGTGCGTTCGGTGAGGGTGGTCGCTTCTGCGGGGGCGGCCCAGGGGTTGCGCACCGTGCGGGCGGCATGGCGCAGGCGGCGTGCGGACGCCGCCGGGCTGCCGGCCAAGGGTGCCGAACGCGCACGCGTGCCGGGTCTCGTGCAGGGGGTGGAGCCCGGGCCGGGTGGCGGCGTGCTCCGGTTCAGCCGGACGCTGCTGCGCGTCACGGTGACCGTGAACGGCGCCGTGTTCTGGGGCTGGGACGGCGCGGAGGCCGAGCCGTCGTACGCGCTCGCGGGCCGTTGCCCGGAGCCGGATCCGCGGGCCGTGCTGGAGCCGGACAAGGACGGCGGCTGGCGGGTGGTGGCCGAGCGGGTGACGGTGGTGGTCTCGCGGCACGGCGCCGTGGAGGTGCGTACGCCCGGTGGAGTGACGCTGCGCCGTGATCTGCCGCCGCGGTGGTGGGAGCCGGTGGAGGGCGGTCCGGCCCGGTGGATGCAGCGGTCCGAGGTGGCGGCCGACGCGCGCTTCTTCGGGCTCGGCGGGCGGGCTTCGGGGCCGCGGCTGCGGGACGGGACGTACCGCTTGTGGAACACCGACCCCGGCCGCGCCTTCGGGCCGGGGGACGATCCGCTGTACATCACGATGCCGGTGCAGATGGTGGTCGCCGACGCGGCGACGCATCTGGTCTTCCACGACACCTCGTGGGACGGCACGGTGACGCTGCGGGAAGGCGAGGAGGGGGCCGGTTCCGGTCACGACCGGACGGGGACGTCCGAGGTACGGATGGAAGGCGGGCCGCTGCGCTGCTGGGTCATGGTGGGCACTCCCTCGCGGGTGCTGCTGACGTGGGCCTCGTTGACGGGGGCCGCGGCGCTGCCGCCCGCGTGGGCGCTCGGGCACCATCACGCGCGGTGGGGTTTCGGCAGCGAGCAGGAAGTGCGGCGGATCGTTTCGGGTTATGTGGAGCGGGGGCTGCCGCTGGACGCCGTCCATCTCGACATCGACCACTATGACGACCATCAGGTGTTCACTGTCGATCACGAGCGTTTCCCCAAGCTGCCCCAGCTGGCCGAGGAGCTGCGACGCGACGGCGTGCGGCTGGTGTCGATCGTCGACGCGGCGGTCAAGGCCGCCTCCGGCAACGCGGTGTACGACAGCGGGACGGCGGTGGACGCGTTTGTGCGGGACACCTCCGGGCGTCTCGTCGAGGGGGTCGTCTGGCCGGGGGAATCGGTGTTCCCGGATTTCACGCGCGCGCGTGTGCGTGAGTGGTGGGGCTCTCTGTACGAGGAGCGGCTGGCGCAGGGGTTCGCCGGCTTCTGGCACGACATGAACGAGCCCACGTCGTTCGCGGCGTTCGGGGAGTCGACCTTGCCGCGTTCTGCCCGGCATGCCCTGGAGGGGCGGGGCGGCGACCATCGGGAGGCGCACAACGTCTACGCGCTGTGCATGGCCAGGGCGGGTTACGAGGGGCTGCGCGAACTGGCGCCCATGGAGCGGCCCTTCGTCTTCTCCCGCTCCGGTTGGGCCGGCCTCCAGCGTTACGGCGGAACGTGGTCGGGCGATGTGGCGACGGGCTGGCCGGGGCTGCGGGCCTCGTTGTCGCTGGTGCTGGGCCTCGGTCTGTGCGGGATTCCGTACTCGGGTCCGGACGTGGGCGGCTTCGACGGCAGCCCGTCTCCCGAGTTGTATCTGCGCTGGTTCCAACTGGGCGCGTACCTGCCGCTGTTCCGTACGCACGCGAGTCTGCGGGCGGGGCGCAGGGAGCCGTGGGAGTTCGGCCCCGAGGTGTTGGAGCACGCGCGCGTGGCGCTGGTGGAGCGCCGACGGCTGCTGCCGTACTTCCTGACGCTGGCGCATCTGGCTCGCCGGACCGGGGCGCCCTATGTGCGGCCGGTCTGGTGGGGCGCCCCCGAGGACCGAGGGCTGCGGGACTGCGAGGACGCCTTCCTCCTGGGCGACTGTCTGCTGGTCGCCCCGGTCCTGGCCCCCGGAGCGGACCAGCGTGCGGTGCAGTTGCCGCGGGGCCGGTGGTACGACACGGTCACCGAGGAGGTGTACGAGGGGCCGGGGCAGGTGCTGGTCGACGCGCCGCTGTCCCGTGTCCCGGTGCTCGCGCGCGCGGGTGCCGTGGTGCCCGTGCGAGGGGACGACGGAGGGTTGGAGCTGGAGGTGTGGGCGCCCGCACGGGGCCGGACCGGAGGTGGCCTGGTCGTGCCGGACGCGGGCGACGGCTGGGACGAACCCGAAGTGGAGCGGTACGTCGCCCGCTGGGAGGGCCGGCGGGTGGTCGTGGAGCGGGAGGGCGAGGGCGGCGCGGTCGAGCCTCCCTACCCGGTGCGGATACGAGGGCTCACGCGGGCCTGAGCTCAGTAGCGGCCCTCGAACCAGGCGCGGGCGGCCACGGTGTGGAGGGGAAAGGCGAGTTCCTCGGGGCGGCGCAGGAGGTGCCAGCCTTCCGTCTCGTCCGTGGACGCGGACGGCGGGAGGTCGTCGGCCGGCCGCTCCGGGAGCAGCCCGAACAGCAGGAGATGACCGTCGGGCGAGCTCATCGCGTCCACCAGCCGTACGTCCCGGCTCACGGCGTCGATGCCGGTCTCTTCCTTGAGTTCGCGTACCACGGCCTGTCGCCAGTCCTCGCGGTCGTCGAGGTAGCCGCCGGGCAGGGCGATGCCCCCGCGCGCGGGAGCGACGGTTCGGGTGATGACGACCAGGGCGGTGCCCTTGGTGTCGTACACGGGCTGAAGCGCGACGGCGACCGGGAGCGGATTGCGGTAGGCCACCGTGCCGCAGGCCGGGCAGGTGCGGGGCCAACCGGAGGCGCCCTCTCCAAAGGGCGCTCCGCAGCTCGAACAGTGGGAGTCGGGCGCGGAGTTGGGGTTCGGGTGTTGAGTTTCGGACACGCGGCGGACTGTATCCGATCACAGGAACGACTTCTTCCGGGGGCGGCCTTAAGGTCCGGCGTCCCTGGGGGACGGAGAAGCCGGTGTCATCCTCGCGCGGCCGTGGCACACTTCTGACGTTCCGTCAGATCCGTTTCCGGGGAGGCGTTTTGTCACGTACACGCACACCCGTGGTCGCCGGATGGTTCGCCGGGGAAGGCGATCACTTCCGGCTCCTCGGGACACGCTGCTCCGTCTGCGCGTCGGTGTTCTTCCCACGCGAGGACGCTTCGTGCCGCAACCCCGGCTGCCCGGGGGGCGATCTGGAGGAGGTGCCGCTCTCCCGGCGGGGCCGCGTCTGGTCGTACACGGACAGTCGATACCGGCCACCGTCACCCTATGTGACCAATCCGGAACTTCCATGGGATCCCTGCACGTTGATCGCTGTAGAACTGGCCGCTGAGCGCCTGGTGGTGCTGGGGCAGGCCGTTCCAGGCGTCACCGTCGGTGATCTGACGGTGGGCATGGAGGTGGAGGTCGTGCCGGGCGTGCTCCATGAGGACACGGAGACGGTCTGGACGACCTGGCGGTGGCGGCCGGTGACGGGGGCGGTGACGACATGACGGCGGAGGTGGCGGTGCTCGGGGTGGGCATGCACCCCTGGGGCAAGTGGGGACGCGGCTTCGTCGAGTACGGCGTGGCGGCCGCCCGGGCTGCCCTCGCCGACGCCGAGCTCGACTGGCGGGACGTCGGATCGGTCGTCGGCGCGGACACCGTGCGGGGCGGTTATCCGGGGTATGTCGCCGGAGCGACCTTCGCCAAAGCCCTCGGCTGGCAGGGAGCCCGGGTCACCAGCGTGTACGCGGCCTGCGCGTCCGGGGCGCAGGCCATCAGCGCCGCGCGGGCGCAGATCCTGGCCGGTCTCGCGGACACGGTACTGGTCGTGGGGGCGGATGCCGCCCCCAAGGGCTTCTTCCGGCCGGCGGGCGGCGACCGACCCGACGACCCGGACTGGCTGCGCTTCCGGGTCCTCGGGGCGACCAATCCGACGTACTTCGGGCTGTACGCGCGGCGGCGGATGGCCGTGCACGGGGACACCCCCGAGGACTTCGCTCTGGTCAAGGTGAAGAACTCCGCCATGGGCGCGCTGAATCCGAACGCGCGCTACCGCAAGCGGGTCACGGCGGAGGAGGTGGCCGCCTCCGCCGTGGTCGCTGATCCGCTGCGGCTGCTCGACATCTGCGCGACCTCGGACGGTGGAGCCGCGCTGGTGCTGTCCAGCATGGAGTTCGCGCGCAGGCACGGTGTGGCGGATCCGGTGCGGATCCGGGCGGTGTCCACGGTCACACCGCGTTTCCCCAACACCGTCCTCGATCTGCCGGACATCGCGGCGGACTCGGCGGTCGCGGCGGAGCCCCCACCGGAGTCGTTCCGGGCCTCGATCGCCCGCACCGCATACGAGGAGGCCGGCGTCGGGCCCGAGGACCTCTCCCTGGCGGAGGTCTACGACCTGTCCACCGCGCTGGAGTTGCAGTGGTACGAGGATCTGGCGCTGTGCGCCGAGGGCGAGGGGGCGAAGTTGCTGCGGGACGGCGTGACGAGCCCCGGAGGGCGCGTCCCGGTGAACGCCAGCGGTGGGCTCGCCTCCTTCGGCGAGGCCGTTCCCGCCCAGGCCGTCGCCCAGGTCTGCGAGCTGACCTGGCAGTTGAGGGGCACCGCGGGCGAGCGGCAGATCGCGGACGCGCGCGTGGGCATATCGGCGAACCAGGGACTGTTCGGGCACGGCTCAGCGGTGATAGCAGTGCGGTGATACCGGACCGGTCAAGGAGCCCCTGTGGCAGCCGTCAACGCTCTGTGACCACGCCGGAATCCTGCGTGAACGTCTTATGAACTGAGCTCGGGCACATGAAGGGGGCGCCAATATGCTTCCCGTGTACTCCTGGACGGATACTCTCCGCTTCGCCTTCCAGCCGGTGGTCAATCTGACGACCGGTGCGGTGGCGGGGCTGGAGGTTCTCGCCCGTCCCGAGACCGGCGACATCCTGGCCGAAGCCCGGCGCGACCCCGAACTGGACAGCGGCCTGGCCGTGTCGGCGTTCCGCGCGGCGGCCCGGAAGGAGACGCTGCTGCCGCTGCACGTCAACGTCTTCGCCGGTACCCTCGCCGACCTCGGACTCGCCCGGCTGCACGACGCCGTACGGGAGGCGGGGCGGAGGCCCTGGGAGGTGACCCTCGACATCGTCCCGCCGTACACCCACGTGCCTCAGCAGGCGCTGCTGGAGGCGGTGGCCGCGCTGCGGGAACAGGGCTTCCGGATCAGCGCGGACGGCGTCGGGGACGGGGACGTACCCCTGCGCCTGCTCATCGATCTGGCGCCTGACCTGGTGAAGCTCGACGCCTCACTGATGGCCCGGTCGGCGGCGGTACGGGCGATGCGGACCCTGTGCGACGAGCTCGGCGCGCTGCTGTGCGTGGAGGGTGTCGAGACCGAACGGCAGTGCGCGGCTGCGGTGTCGGCAGGCGCCCAGCTGGCCCAGGGCGAGCTCTTCGCGCCGCCCGCCCGGCTGCCCGCCGCGGACGTATACGTTCCGCCCCGCCGCCCCGGCAGTGGGGCGCCTCGGCGTTCGGGCCCGGCGGTAAGGGAGTTCGTGCGGCCCGCCGCCCTGCTGCCCGCCACCGCGTCGGCCGGTCGGGTGCGCAACCTGCTGACCGGCTCACCGGACGTGTCAGGGGTAGTGCTCGTGGACACCCGCGGGGTGCCGGTCCGCTCGGTGCACCGCTCCCGCTTCCTGCTCTCCATGTCCGGGCGCTACGGCCACGCCCTGTACGCCGACCGGCCCGCGTTCAAGCTGGGGGACGCGCCGCGGACGGTCGGCGTCGACGCCACCGCCTGGGAGGTGCTGGACGTCGTGGCGGTCGGCGGCCGGGACCGTACGTCCGACGACGTCGCGGTGGTGGACCGGTACGGCCGGTGCGTGGGCGTCGTACGGCTCGCGGACCTCGTGCGAGCGCTCGCCGAGTCACGGGTGGAGGAGGCGGCCGGCCTCAATCCCCTGACACGGCTGCCCGGTTCGGACGCCATCACCGGCGAGGTGGACCGGCGGATCCGGGACGGTCGGACCTTCGCCCTGAGTTGGCTGGATGTCGACCACTTCAAACTGGTCAACGACGGCGCCGGGTTCGCGGCGGGCGACGAGCTGATCCGCGCGGTGGGGCGAACGCTGCAGCACGCCGCTTCGGGCGGCACGCGCGTGGGGCACATCGGCGGCGACGATTTCCTCGTGCTCGCCGATCCGGACGGACTTGATCCGCTGGCCGCCACCGTGCTGGACGTCCCGTGGTCGGCGGGCGGGCGGCCGGTCACGTTGTCCCTGGCCACGGTTCTGTGCGTGCCGGGCAGCGTCCTGGACCATCGGCAGGTCGCCGCCTGTCTGGCGCCCCTGAAGCAGGCGGCGAAGTCTCTGCGCGGGGCCAGCTGGGTGCTCGGCCGTGCGGGGCTGCCCGGTCACGAGATCCGGCGCGGGGCCGCAGCCGCGGCCCCGCAGGCGCAGTGCGCCGTCGCCGAGCCGGGCAGGGGCTGAATCCAGCCCCTCGGTGGCGCCTTCGGCCGTACGGACATGCCCTCAACCGTTGCCGTCCGCGACCTTGACGCCCTTGGGACACCGGTGAACACTTCCGGTGTCAGTCGACATCGCCGTACATTCACGGCGTACCAGGCACCTTGCCGCATGGGCTCGGCCTGATCCGGCCACAGCCACCCCCCACGGGCGATGCGACGACGGCACGCTCGTCACGGACGCCGGGCGGGGCGCGGGACCCTCCCTGCCTTCGGCTGAAGTCGCCGTGGGAAACGCACCCTGCACGCCAGGCCGGGGTCGATCACCTCGGGCCAGGGCCTAGGAGCCGCCATGAGCAACGGAGACATCTTCCTCGGTGAGGTCATCGGAACAGCGATCCTGATCCTCTTCGGCGCCGGAGTCGTCGCCGCCGTCGTACTCAAAGACTCCAAGGCCAAGGACGCGGGCTGGGTCGTCATCGCGTTCGGCTGGGGGTTCGGCGTACTGGCCGGGGCGTACACGGCCGCGCCTCTGTCGGGTGGGCATCTCAACCCGGCGGTGACCCTGGGGATCGCCATCGACACCGGCGACTGGGACAAGGTCCACCTGTACATCGCCGGGCAGATGGTCGGTGCGATCCTCGGCGCCGTGCTGTGCTGGCTGGCCTACTTCGCCCAGTTCCAGGCCAACGCGGAGGAGGAGAAGGCGCAGCCGACCCTCGGGATCTTCTCCACCGCGCCGGCGATCCGCAATCCGGTGGCGAACCTCATCACCGAGATCATCGCGACCGTCGGTCTCGTGCTGCCGATCCTCGCCTTCGGACTGACCGAAGGGCTCGGCGAGTCCGGCACGTCGATCCTGATCGTCTCCTTCCTGGTGGTCGGCATCGGTCTGTCGCTCGGCGGCCCCACCGGATACGCCATCAACCCGGCCCGTGACCTGGGCCCGCGGCTGACGCACGCCGTCCTGCCGATCCCCAACAAAGGCACCTCGGACTGGGGTTACGCGTGGATACCGGTCGTGGGACCGCTGATCGGCGGGGCGCTGTCCGGGCTCATCTTCAACGCAGCCTTCTGAAGGAACCGACGAAGGGGACGTCATGACGGACAAGTTCGTCGCCGCTATCGACCAGGGCACCACCTCCAGCCGCTGCATCGTCTTCGACCAGAACGGCGCCATCGTCGCCGTCGACCAGCGCGAACACCGCCAGATCTTCCCCAAGCCGGGCTGGGTGGAGCACGACGCCACCGAGATCTGGTCCAAGGTGCAGGCGGTGGTCGCCGGAGCCATCGCCAAGGCCGGACTGCGCGCGGACCAGCTGAGCGCGCTCGGCATCACCAACCAGCGGGAGACGACCGTCCTGTGGGACCGCGCGACGGGCAAGCCCGTGCACAACGCGATCGTCTGGCAGGACACCCGCACCTCGGCCCTGTGCCACCAGCTCGGCGGCTCGGACGGGCAGGACCGTTTCCGCGAGCAGACCGGGCTGCCGCTGGCCAGCTACTTCTCCGGGCCCAAGGCGGCCTGGCTGCTGGACAACGTCCCCGGTCTGCGGGCCCGGGCCGAACGCGGTGAGATCGCTTTCGGCACGATCGACTCCTGGCTGATCTGGAACCTCACCGGCGGCACGGACGGCGGCCGGCACGTCACCGATGTCACCAACGCCGGGCGCACCATGCTGATGAACCTGGAGACCCTGCAATGGGACTCCTCGATCCTCGCCGCCATGAACGTCCCCGAGGCGGTTCTGCCCGAGATCCGGTCCTCCGCCGAGGTGTACGGCACCGCCGTCGGCCAGCTCGCCGGAGTGCCGGTCGCCTCCGCGCTGGGTGACCAGCAGGCGGCCGTGTTCGGGCAGGCCTGCTACGACGTGGGCACGGCGAAGAACACGTACGGCACGGGCAGCTTCCTGCTGCTCAACACCGGGAACCGGCCGGTGCCGTCGAAGAGCGGGCTGCTGACGACCATGGGCTACAAGATCGGTAGTGAAGCGCCGGTGTACTGCCTGGAGGGGTCGATCGCCATAACGGGCGCGCTCGTCCAATGGTTCCGGGACCAGCTCGGCATCATCCGCACCGCGGACGAGATCGAATCCCTGGCGGCGAGTGTCGACGACAACGGCGGCGCGTACATCGTGCCCGCGTTCTCCGGCCTGTTCGCGCCCTACTGGCGCTCCGACGCGCGTGGGGTGGTCACCGGGCTCACCCGGTACGTCACCAAGGCGCACCTCGCCCGCGCGGTGCTGGAGGCGACGAGCTGGCAGACGCGCGAGGTCGTGGACGCCATGTACCAGGACTCCGGGGTGCAGATCACGACCCTGAAGGTGGACGGCGGCATGACGAAGAACAACCTGCTCATGCAGCACCAGGCGGACGTGCTCGACGTCCCGGTGATCCGGCCCAGGGTCTCCGAGACGACCTGCCTGGGCGCCGCGTACGCCGCCGGCCTCGCGACCGGTGTGTGGAACGACCTCGACGAGCTCAAGGCGCACTGGCAGAAGGACGTCGAGTGGAGGCCGTCGATGGAGTCCTCCGTGCGGGACCGTGAGTACCGCAACTGGCGCAAGGCGGTGGAGAAGAGCTTCGGCTGGCTCGCGGACGGCGAGGAGTAGGCACGCGTGCGTGGAGCTTCACAGGCCGCGGCCCGTACCCCGGTCGGCGGGGGTACGGGCCGTGCGCACGCCGGCTCAGGTGTTGGCGGGCTCTCTGCGGTCCGCGGCGTAGGCCATCGCGTGCTGGACGACGCCGATGAGGACCTCCTTGACGGACTCCCGGTCTCGGGCGTCGCACAGCACGAGCGGTACGTCCTCGTCGAGGTCCAGGGCCTGGCGGATGTCCTGCGCGGGGTAGCGGGCCGCTCCCTCGAAGCAGTTGACGCCGACGAGGAAGGGTATGGAGCGCCGCTCGAAGTAGTCGACGGCGGCGAAGCAGTCCTCCAGGCGGCGGGTGTCGGCCAGGACGACGGCGCCGAGCGCGCCTTCGGAGAGCTCGTCCCACATGAACCAGAACCGCTCCTGGCCGGGCGTGCCGAAGAGGTACAGCACGAGGTCCTCGCGCAGGGTGATGCGGCCGAAGTCCATCGCCACGGTGGTGGTGTTCTTGCCCTCCACACCGCTGGTGTCGTCCACCGGGCGTCCTGCCTCGGTGAGGAACTCCTCGGTGCGCAGCGGCCTGATCTCGCTGACCGCGCCGACCAGGGTGGTCTTGCCCACCCCGAAGCCGCCGGCCACGAGGATCTTGAGCGTGACGGGCTCGACCGGGGGCTTGCCGCGCTCAGAACGCCCGAAGATCATCGATCTCTTCTCCTGCTTGATGGGGGTCGGGCGACGGTGGGCCGTAGCCTCCGCCGCCGGGGGTTTCGATGACGAGTACGTCGTCGGGGCCGACGTCCGCCGCGTCGCTGCCGTCGAGGGGGGTGACCGTGCCGTCCGCGCGCTCCACCCGGTTGGCGCCGAGCGCGCCCGGCCCGCCGCCCTCCAGTCCGTACGGCGGGACCCTGCGGTGCTGGGAGAGCGTGGAGACGGTCATGGGCTCACGGAAGCGAATCCGGCGCACCGCGCCGTCCCCTCCGCGCCACCGCCCCTCCCCGCCACTGCCGCGCCGCACGGCGAACTCGTCCAGCAGCACCGGAAGTCGCCACTCCAGAACCTCGGGGTCGGTGAGCCGCGAGTTGGTCATATGGGTCTGCACGACCGGCGCGCCGGGGAAGCCGTCACCCGCGCCGGATCCGGAGGCGACGGTCTCGTAGTACTGGTGGCGTTCGTTGCCGAAGGTGACGTTGTTCATGGTGCCGGAGCCCTCGGCCTGGACGCCGAGCGCCGCGTAGAGGGCACCGGTGATCGCCTGGGAGGTCTCCACGTTGCCCGCGACGACCGCGGCCGGCGGTTCCGGGGCGAGCATGGAGCCCGGCGGTACGACGATGTCGAGAGGGCGCAGACATCCGTCGTTGAGCGGGATGTCGTCGTCGACGAGGGTGCGGAAAACGTACAGGACGGCCGCGTTGACCACGGAGAAGGGTGCGTTGAAGTTGGTGGTCAGCTGGGCCGACGTACCGGTGAAGTCGACGGTGGCCGAGCGGTTTCCGCGATCGACGCGCACGCGCACCCGGATGACGGCGCCGGAGTCGGTCTCGTAGGCGTACTGGCCGTCGTCGAGGGCGTCGATCACGCGGCGGACCGCTTCCTCCGCGTTGTCCTGGACGTGCCGCATGTAGGCCTGGACGACGTCGAGGCCGAAGTCCTCGATCATGCGGGCGACTTCGTCGACGCCCTTGCGGTTGGCCGCGATCTGGGCGCGCAGGTCGGCGAGGTTGGTCTTCGGGTTGCGGGAGGGGTAGGGCGCCTCGGTGAACAGCCGGAGGGTCTCCGCCTCCCGGAACCGGCCGTCCTCGGCCAGCAGCCAGTTGTCGAAGAGGACGCCCTCCTCCTCGATGGTGCGGCTGTTCGCCGGCATGGAGCCGGGGGCGATGCCTCCGATCTCCGCGTGGTGGCCACGGGAGGCGACGTAGAACAGGATGCGGTCACCCTGTGTGTCGAAGACGGGAGTGATCACGGTGACGTCCGGCAGGTGGGTGCCGCCGTGGTAAGGGTCGTTGACGGCGTAGGTGTCCCCCGGCCGCATCGCGTCGCCCCTGCGTCGGATGACCTCTTTCACACTGGTGCCCATCGAGCCCAGGTGGACGGGGATGTGCGGGGCGTTGGCCACCAGGTTTCCGTCCGGGTCGAAGAGAGCGCAGGAGAAGTCCAGGCGCTCCTTGATGTTGACGGACTGAGCGGTGGACTCCAGGCGGGCGCCCATCTGTTCGGCGATCGACATGAAGAGGTTGTTGAAGACCTCGAGCAGAACAGGATCTGCTCTTGTGTCGAGATCGGAACTCTCCGTAGTCGCCGCGCGTTCCATGACCAGATGCCCGTCGTCGGTCGTCGCGGCCCGCCAGCCGTCGTCCACGACAGTCGTCGCGCCGGCCTCGGTGATGATCGCGGGCCCGGTGACGGATTCGCCGGGAGGAAGGTCCTCGCGGCGGTGGAGGGGTACGTCACGCCAGGCGCCGCCCGTGTGGAGGCGGACGGTGGCCGGGGCGGCGGTGCGGCTCCGGTGGGTGGCCAGGGTGGAGAGATCGGGGGGTTCGGTGATGCCGGTGGCTTCGACGGAGAGGGCTTCGATCACGATCGGGCGGTCGAGGACGAAGGAGTACGTGGCGCGATGACGTTCTTCGAAGGTGCGGCGCATGGTGTCGGGCCGGGTCAGCTCGACGGTGAGCGTGGTGTCGGTGCCGTCGTAACGGAGTTGGGCGCGGCGGGTGACCTGGATGCGCTCCTCGGGGATGTCCTCGGCGAGGAGTTCGGAGCGGGCGGCGGCCTCCAGGTCGTCGGCGGTCTTGAGGACGCCGGCCATGGACTCGGCCTGCAAGGGGGCCTCGACGGACTGTTCGCGCATGGCCGTGGTGTCGGCGAGCCCGATCCCGAGGGCCGACAGGACACCGGCCATCGGCGGGACGAGGACGGTGCGGATGCCGAGCGAGTCGGCGACCCTGCAGGCGTGCTGGCCACCGGCGCCGCCGAAGGTGGTGAGGGCGTAGCGGGTGACGTCGTGGCCCTTCTGCACGGAGATCCGCTTGACCGCGTTGGCGATGTTGGCGACGGCGATCTGGAGGTAGCCCTCGGCGACCTGCTCCGGGGTGCGGTCGTCGCCGGTCCGTTCCCGGATCTCGCGAGCCAGATCGGCGAACCGGTCGCGGACGAGTTCCGCGTCGAGCGGCTGATCACCGTCGGGGCCGAACACGTGGGGGAAGTGGCCCGGTTGGATGCGGCCGAGCATGACGTTGGCGTCGGTCACGGCGAGCGGTCCGCCGCCGCGGTAGCAGGCGGGGCCGGGGTCCGCGCCGGCCGAGTCGGGACCCACGCGGTAGCGGGAGCCGTCGAAGTGGAGGACGGATCCGCCGCCCGCCGCGACGGTGTGGATGTCCAGCATGGGGGCGCGCAGCCGGACCCCGGCGATCTGGGTGGTGAAGACGCGTTCGTACTCGCCCGCGAAGTGCGACACGTCGGTGGAGGTGCCGCCCATGTCGAAGCCGATGACCCGGTCGAATCCGGCCAGTTGCGACATGCGGGCCATGCCGACGATGCCGCCGGCGGGGCCGGAGAGGATGGCGTCCTTGCCGCGGAACTGCCCGGCCTCGGCGAGGCCGCCGTTGGACTGCATGAACATCAGCCGCACGCCGTGGAGTTCGTCGGCGACATGCCGGACGTAGCGGCGCAGCACCGGCGAGAGGTAGGCGTCGACGACGGCCGTGTCCCCGCGCGGGACGAGCTTCATCAGCGGACTGACCTCGCTGGACAGCGAGATCTGGGGGAAGCCGATCCGGTCGGCCAGGCCGCCTACGGCCTGTTCGTGGGCCGGGTGGAGATGGCTGTGCATGCAGACCACGGCGACGGCCCGGATCCCGTCGTCGTAGGCCTGTCGCAGTGGCTCGGTGAGGGCTTCGAGGTCGGGGGCGCGCAGGACGGTGCCGTCGGCGGCGATCCGTTCGTCCACCTCGACGACTTGCTCGTAGAGCAGCTCCGGGAGCTCGATGCGGCGGGCGAAGATGCGGGGGCGGTTCTGGTAGGCGATCCGCAGGGCGTCACGGAAGCCCCGGGTGACGACCAGGAGCGTGCGTTCGCCCGTGCGCTCCAGGAGCGCGTTGGTGGCGACGGTGGTGCCCATGCGGACGGCGTCCACGGGCTCCTCGGAGCCGTTCAGCAGCAGGCGTACACCCGCGACGGCGGCGTCGGAGTAGCGCGCCGGATTCTCCGAGAGCAGCTTGTGCGTGAGCAGCCGGCCGTCGGGGCGACGCGCGACGATGTCGGTGAAGGTGCCGCCTCGGTCGACCCAGAACTGCCAGCCAGTCACGTCAGTACTCCGCTTCCGCGCCGGTCACAGCGCCCGGAGGCCGTTGATCACGTCGCGCAGAATACTCTCGTCGACCAGTTCCGCCGGGGGAACAGGCCGGTTCACATGCACGAGTTCCCCGGCCACCAGGTCTCCCACGAGGACCCTGACCACACCGATGGGAAGATCGAGTTCGGCGGCGAGTTCGGCGACCGACTGCGGGGCGCCACGGCACAGTTCGACGATGTCCACATGTTCCGGGGACAGGGTCACATCCGCTTCCGGATCGTCCGCGTGCGACTCCGTGACGACCACCGCGATGAGGTCCAGGCGGTGCTGGGCCGCACTGGTGGTACGGCCGCGCGTCATGGCGTACGGACGGACGACCGGTCCGGCCTCGTCGTCGAACCAGTGGCTTCTTCCCTGACCGTCTGCGCTCATGTCATCCCACTACCCGCCCGAGGGCAGATCGGTGCGCGGAGCGGCGCCCAGATGCACGCCGACTCGCTTGACCAGGAGCGTCATCTCGTAGGCCACCTGGCCGACGTCGGAGTCGGCGTCCGAGAGAACGGCCAGGCAGCTGCCGTCGCCCGCGGCCGTCACGAACAGGAAGGCGTCGTCGAGCTCGACGACCGTCTGCCGCACGCTGCCGGCCTCGAAGTGGCGGCCCACGCCCTTGGCGAGGCTGTGGAAGCCGGAAGCGACGGCTGCGAGGTGCTCGCTGTCCTCCCGGGTCAGGTCCTTGGACGCACCCGTCGGCAGTCCGTCCCCGGAGAGCACGATGGCCTTGCGGATGCTCGCGACGCGGTCCACCAGGTCGTCCAGGAGCCAGTTGAGCTCCCCGGTCGCGGTGTGGCCGGTCACCTTCGGTGCGGTCATCGACCGTCCCCCTTTGTCGTTCCTCGTGGTGCTGTGCCGCTGGGGGCGTCATCGCCCGCGGCGTTCTCCTCGCGGCCGCGCTGCCAGCCGCGCTGGAGCGAGGCCATGCGGTTGCGTACCTCGTCGGCATCCCGCTCGGCGGGCTCGTTCGGGCCCTCGGTCGGTCGAGCGGGATCCTTCTTGAGCTGGGAGGCCAGGTTGGCCTGGCGGACACGCTTCGGCAGCCGTGCCGTGCCGGAGCCGCTGTGCTGCGGCATTCCCGGGGTGGAGCCTGTGTCCGGCCGCGTCCCCGCGGCGGAGCCGGTCTGCTGCGGCGCGCCGGCAGCGGGGCCGGCCTGCCGCGGCGCGGCGGCGCCGGCGTGGCGCTGCACGGGGTCCGGGCGCCGGTCGGGCGAGTGCGGGTTGCTGGACTCGATCTCGGCGCGGCGGGTGCGCCGGGGCAGCGCCGGCGGCTCCCCCGCCAGGTCGCGGCCCGGAGCCTCTCCCCTCTCGACACGTGCGGCGGGCGCGTCGGGGGTGCCGGGGCCACGGCGCAGGGGCGAGGCTCCCCGCCTCCGGCTCGGCAGCGGTGCCGGTGCGTCCGGTTCGGGGCGCCTCGTCCCCGAAGTGGGTTCCTCGGACGCCTCGTCGCGGCGGAGGCGCTGCTCGGTGACCGGTCGGCCGTGCGAGCTGACCAGCTTGGGTGTCCGGCGCCGGGGCAGCGAGACGGCCGCGCCCACCTGTTCCTCCCGTCCTGCCTGTTCCCGGCCACCGGAGTCCGGGGAGGGGGTGTCCTCAGCACGCGAGAGATGGGAGCGGCGTGGGCGGAACAGGCCGCCGCGCTCGCCGTCCTCCTCGTCCAGCCCGTCCGGGAAGTCGTCCAGCGCGTCCAGGTCGACCGGCGCCTCCAGCTCCACCGGACCGTCCAGGAGCTGGGTCGGCAGACCCGGCAGCTGCACGGGCACCTGGGCCAGGGCCGTCCGGCGGCTCTCCTCCAGCCGGCGGGTCTCCTCCAGCTCCGCCTCCTTGGACGGGCCGGGCCGGTCCAGACGGAAGCCGATGCCGTTGGTGTCCGGTACGTCGTCCGTGAGCAGGGCGTCCGGGATGAACACGACGGCGGTCGTGCCACCGTACGGGGACGGCTGCAGGGAGACGCGGACGTTCTGGCGCTGGGCGAGCCGGCTGACCACGAAGAGACCGAGCCGGTCGGTGTCGGACAGCTCGAACTCCGGCGTCTCGGCGAGCCGGAGGTTGGCGTCCAGGAGAGCGTCGGCGGCCATGCCCAGGCCGCGGTCGTGAATCTCCAGGGTGAAGCCGTTGGCGACCCGTTCGCCGAGCACCTGGACAGCGGTGTGCGGCGGGGAGAACACCGTGGCGTTCTCCAGAAGTTCGGCCACGAGATGGGTCAGGTCCGCGACGGCGGGGCCGGTGACCGCGACCCGGGGCAGCCGGCGTACCTCGATGCGCTCGTAGTCCTCGACCTCGGCGACGGCGGCCCGCACCACGTCCATGAGCTGGACGGGCTTGCGCCACTGCCGGGACGGGGCGGCGCCGGAGAGGATCACCAGGCCCTCGGCGTGGCGGCGCATCCGGGTGGTCAGGTGGTCGAGACGGAACAGGTCGGCGAGTTCGTCGGTGTCCTCGGTCCGGCGTTCCATGGTGTCGAGAAGGGTGAGCTGCTTGTGCAGAAGTACCTGGCTGCGGCGGGCGAGGTTGACGAAGACCTCGGAGACCCCGGCCCGCAGCTCGGCCTGCTTGACGGCGGCCTCGACGGCGGCGCGCTGAAGGGTGTTGAGGGCCTGCCCGACCTCGCCGATCTCGTTCTTGTCGTACTCCAGACGCGGGACCTCGGTCTCCACGTCGACGTGTTCGCCCGTCGACAGCCGGCGCATGACGCTGGGGAGGCGGACGCCGGACGCCTCGTGGGCCTCCAGGCGCAGCTGTCGCAGGTCGCGGATGAGCGCGCGGCCGACGCGCACCGAGAGGAACAGCGAGAGCAGCAGGGCGACGAGTCCGAGCACGCCCGCGACGGCGGCCTTGGCGATCACGCCCATCGCGACCGGCCGGACGCGGTCCTGGTAGCGGTCGCCCGCCTGGTCGTTGAGTTCGGCGAGCTCCTCGAGCACATTGCCGGCGGCGGTGTCCCAGCTCTTCGCGGTGACACCGCTCGGGGTGCCGGGGCCGACGGAGACGGCGGACTCCTCGGCGACGCGGAGCGGCGCGCTGGACGCGTTCTTCCAGAACCGCGTGAAGCGGTCTCGCTCCCAGGAGGGCAGCAAGGGGAGGTTGACGTCGTAGATCAGGCGGCGCTGGGCGGCGTAGTCGGAGACCTCGCGGACCTCGGCGCGCGAGAGCTTGCCGACGATCAGCGCGGAGCCGAGGAGGGCGTCCTCGCGGGACAGCAGCTCACGGGCGCGCGCGAGGTTGACCAGGGCGCGGTACTGCTTGTCCATCTCCACGTTGTCGACGACGTGGAGGTTGGCGAGCAGGACGTAGCAGGGGTCGACCAGGCTGTTGTAGAGGTTGAGGGCGGTCTCGCGGTCGACGGTGCCGTCCTCGACGCTGCGCCGCAGCGAGGAGATGCCGTCGAAGGCGTCCAGGACAGCGGTCAGCCGCTCGTCCGTTCCCTGGCCCATCGCGTCGCGCACGTCGGGATCCTTGGCGTTGCCGCGGATCTCGGCGATGGCTTCGTCGGTGGCACCGCGGCTGCGTCTCAGGGCGGCGAGCCCGTCGGAGGCACGCCGGTCCGCGAGGTGGACGAGTGTCTGGCGCCGCTCCTGCTGAAGGACACGGACCGTGTCCTCGACGGGGTAGCCGATCTTCTCCACGACGGAGGACACGTTGAACAGCTGCTGTGCCTCGCGACCCGTCAGTACCGTGGCGAAACCCCAGATGGCGGTCAAGGACACCAGCGGCACGAGAAGCAACGCCACGATCTTCCGGCGGATGGACTTCCCGCGAAAGCGCATGGCCTCCCCCAGCTCGACCCCCGCCGGCCGGGGGTACACATGTGCGTCAACAAACGGCGCGAGCCTACTACCGACGCACAGGTAACTCGAAGAGCCGTCCGGAAGCCGAACTTCCGTATCGGGGGCGAGACATGGGGAGTTGTCCGTTCATTAGGGGAGATTGCCTCCCGGATTCCGGCGTCGGCCGGTGAACGTGGTCCCGCTCGTCCCCAATGTCAATTGGCTGGAATTTTTCCCTCGTTGGGAATCTTCGGGCGATGTTGTTCGTCCTTCTTCATGGGAAACGGGGGCGGAATCGGCCACAGGAGCCGCGTCTCGCCTCCCGGCGGCGTAAAACAGCGCAAGCCGGGCAGCCGTGTGGGGAGACGGGTCTTCGGACACGGGGAGCAAGCGGTCTGCTGGCGGTGGGGAGTGACACGGTGATGGGCACGGCGGAGCGGCGCGAGGCGCCCGACGACGGTGGGGTGGCGGTGCGCCCGACGATGAGCCAGGGCCCTCAGGCGCCGGATCGCGACATACCGGTGCGGCAAGGCGGGGTTCTGACCGGCGCGGACAAGCATGCGGCCGGACACGCGCAGGCCGGGGCGCGCAAGGAACGGGACGAGGACGAAGTGGCCGAAGCGCAGGCGTCCTACCGTCCGTTGTGGGTGGAGGAGCCGGCGCGGCGACGCCGGATGCCCGATCCGGTGCGGACGGCGGCGGTGCGGGCGGTCCTGATCATCGCGGTGACGTTGATACAGGCGATGGTGGCCTTCCTGTGCACCATGGCCGGATCCTGGCTCGCGTTTCCCATGGTGCTCAGCAGCGTGGCCAGCACGGTGGTCGCCACCTGGGGCGCTCTGGACGTCTGGGTGACCCGCCAGGTGTGGAACCAGCGCAACGGCGTGGTCTCGACCCCGGCCAGCACGGCGCGGGCGCTGCGACGGGAGCGGCGCAAGGCCCGGCGCCTGGCGAAGTCGGCCGGGCGCACCCAGGAGCGCATACGCGGACGGAGCGGCGCGGGCCAGTTGTCGCACCCCTGACACCGGGCAGGCCGCACGGGGCACGCGACATCAGCCCCACGGTCCAGGGATGGTTCACCTGATCACGGGGTAGCAGCCGCACACCTCGGCACCCGCACGAGCCGCTGCCCCGTCCCTCAGGCCCACCAGGAGTCCGCGTATGGCCCCGACTCACCCATCCAGAGAGACCGACGACGCAGAACTCGCCGAGTTCGGCTATAAACCCGAACTCAAGCGCACCCTTGGCAACTTCCACACCTTCGCCGCGGGCATCAGCTACATCTCGATCCTGACCGGCACCTTCCAGCTCTTCTACTTCGGCTACGGCAGTGGCGGCCCCGCCTACTGGTGGTCGTGGCCGATGGTCTTCGTCGGCCAGTTCATGGTCGCCCTGTGCTTCGCGGAGCTGGCCGCCCGCTACCCCGTCGCGGGGTCCGTCTACAACTGGTCGAAGAAGATAGGAAACCCCCACCTGGGCTGGCTCGCCGGGTGGATGATGCTGGTCGCGTCCATCGTGTCCATCTCCGCGGTCGCACTGGCCTACCAGCTGACGTTGCCGCAGATATCGGACGTGTTCCAGTTCGTGGGCGACGGCACCGGCAAGTACGACGTGGCGACCAACGCGGTCATCCTGGCCGCGGTGTTGATCCTGTTCACCACCCTGGTGAACGCCTTCGGCGTCAAGCTGATGGCCACGATCAACACGGCGGGCGTGTTCATCGAGCTGATCGCCACCGTCGTACTGATCGTCCTGTTCGCCGTCCACATCACCCGCGGCCCGCAGGTGGTGACGGAGACCAACGGCACGGGGGCGGGCTACGGCGCCGGGTACCTGGGCGCCTTCCTGGTGGCCTCGCTGGCCTCGGCGTACGTCATGTACGGCTTCGACACGGCCGCCTCGCTCGGCGAGGAGTCCCTGGACCCCACCCGCAACGCGCCGCGCGCGATCATCCGCGCGATCGTGGCGTCCTTCGTGCTCGGCGGCCTGATCCTACTCCTGGCGCTGATGAGCGTGTCCAGCCTGAAGGGCGAGCGACTCTCCACGGACGGCCTGCAGTACGTCGTGCTCGACGTGCTCGGCTCGACGGCCGGCAAGGCGATGCTGTGGTGCGTGTTGATCGCGGTCACCGTCTGTGCCCTGGCCGTCCACACGGCGGCGGTGCGGCTGGCGTTCGCGATGGCCCGGGACAACAACCTGCCCGCGTCCTCGAAGCTGGCCAAGTGCCATCCGCGGTTCCAGACACCGGTACTGCCGACCGTGATCATCGGGGTCCTGGCGCTGGCGATCCTGGTGGTCAACATCCGTCAGCCGCAGATCTTCACGGTGGTCACCAGCATCGGCATCATCATGATCTACCTCGCCTACCTCGGCGTCACCACCCCGATGCTGATCGCGCGGCTGCGCGGCAGGTGGCAGCCGGCCACGGACGGCCGCTTCTCGCTGGGCCGTTGGGGACTGCCCGTCAACGTCCTGGCCGTGCTGTGGGGCCTCGGCATGACGGTCAACCTCATCTGGCCGCGCGCCTCCGTCTACAACGCCACCGCCCCCTTCCACTGGTACCTCCAGTGGGGCGCGGTGCTGTTCGTCGGGGTCATCGCGGGCGGTGGCTTCGCCTACTACTGGTTCGTCCAACGACACCGCACCGGCGTCCTCGCCGAGCACCGGCTCGCATCGGCGACCACGCCCGACCCGGCCACGGTCGACTGAAGCCTGCTGGAAGGGGCTCCGCGAGTTCGGCGCGTCGCGGCCGGGTCGGCGGTCACCGTCACTGCGAGACGGGCCGTTTGAACATCCGAGTCGCCGTGATCTCGCTGTGCACCGCCTCCTCCGCCTGGGGCTGCTGCGGCAGTCCCGGGCGCAGGTGCTCCTCGACGCTGATGTACTTCAGTCCCGCCCGGAGGTCGGCGTCGTTGCGCAGCCTGATGACCAGCGGGAACTCGGCCAGCGCGGTCGTGTCGAACAGGCCGGTGGTGTACAGGAGCTGCACCCCGAGGGCGTCCGACACGGCCCGCTGGAGTTCCAGCAGGTAGGTCGCGTTAGCGCGGCCGATGGGGTTGTCCAGGAACAGGGTGCCCGCGTGGCGGTGCTTGTCCCGGCCCCGGTCGTTCGACCGCAGCGCGGCCATCGTGCAGTACAGCGCGATGGCCGCGGTGAGCAGCTGCCCACCGGAGAACACATCACCCATCTGCCCGACGGGCACCCGCTCGGCGCGCAGCACGGCGTCCGGCTTGAGGATCTCCACGGCGACGCCCTTGGGCTGCAGGGCGGCACCGACCCCGCGCAGCAGCAGGGACATTCCGTCCCGCCGCAGGTCGGAGTTCTTCCTCACGGCCGCGCGCGTGGCCTCGTCGATCACCTCGCCGAGCCGCTCGGTGAGGGTGGCCTGGTCGGGCTCCTCGAAGCGGATGCGCAGGAACTCCTGTCCGGACCATTCGCCGAGCCCCTCGGGCAGCCGGGACAGCCGCTGGGCGGACCTCAGTGTGGCGAGCGCCGACTCCACCAGGCCACGCAGCCGGTCCACGATGGAGTCGCGGTTGCGCTCCAGCTGCTCCAGCTCGTCGGTCAGGACCCGCAGCCGGGGCGCGAAGGCGTCGGCCCACTTCTGCGCGTGCTCGGGCAGCGCGGAGGCCGGCAGCTCACGGATCTGCTGCCGGGCGGGAGTGCGCACCTGCTCGTAGCGCGTGGAGTTGGCGTGCCGTACGAGCACATCGCTCGCCTCACGCACGGCGGCCTCGGCGGCGGAGAGGTCGGCGGCGCAGCCGCGCAGCGACCGGCGGGCCTCGGCGGCGGACTGCCGGGCCTCCTCCAGGGTGCCCGGATACGGCTCGGACTCCTCCTGCTCCTCCTCGGGCGCGTGCTCGCGCAGCAGGTCGCGGAGCATCGCGGCGATCTCGTCGAAGCCCCCGGCCGCGTCCTCGGCGGCCCGGTGCGCCTCCAGCAGCTCGGCGTGCGCCTCCCTGGCCTGCCCCAACGCCTCGGTGCGCGAGGCCAGTTCGGCGGTGGCGGTGCGCAACAGTGCCTGGGCGTGCTCGGCGTCGCGTGGCTGGAGCGCCTCGGACAGTTCGGTGTGCGCCTCGCCGTCCTCGGGCGCGTGCCGCTCGGCCTCGCCGCGCAACCGCCCGAGCTGCTCGCTCGCGGTCGACATTCGGGTCTCCAGGAGCTGGACCAGCTCCTCCGCGCGGGCGACGGCGGCCTGCCGGGACGGCCCGTCGGAACCCTCGGGTGCCTCCAGCAGCTGTTCCGCGCGGGTGCGAACCTTGTTGCTCAGCCGGTCCAGCTCCGCGCGGGCCGCGCTCTCGTCGCTCTCCGCCCGCGCCTGCTCGGCCCTGAGGTCGGCGCCGACACCGACCTTCTCGTACACCTGTGACGCGGCCCGATAGGCCTCCCGCAGTGCGGGCAGCGACGCCTTCGGCCCGTCCCGCCGGTCAGCCGAGCAGGCTGAGGAGGACACCACAGACCAGCAGCAGCGACGCGAGCTGCGCGATGCACCACGAGATCCGGTAACT
>NZ_JBSFOK010000076.1:0-24733 GCF_053587635.1 Streptomyces sp. NPDC003635
TGATGCCGAGACCGGCGTCGTCGACCGCGTCCAGGCCCTCGGCCTCGAGGACCTTGTTCAGCGGGGCGAGGTCGTAGATGCCCCGGAGATCGGGCTGCTCCAGCAGACCCGCCTGCACCGCGTGCTCGGCCTCGGTGTCGAGGGTCGCGGCCAGCGGGTCGTCGAGGAACGCGATCGACTTCCAAGCCGGGTCGATGACCTCGGCGGGCAGGGCCTTGCCGGACTCCCGCTCCAGGGCCTTGTTGGCGGAGGCCTTGGCCTTGTCCGGGTTGGCGTTGATCCACTGGTTGGTCTTCACCGAGCCGCGCAGCACGGCCTCGACCACGTCCGGGTGCTCCTTGAGGAAGTCCTGTCGCACGATGATGTTCGTGATCACGAACTTCTTGTCCGGCCACAGGTCGGCCTCGTCCAGCAGCACCTTCCCGCCCTCGGCGACCAGCTTCGACGCGGTCGGCTCCGGCACCCAGGCGCCGTCGATGGAGCCGGACTTGTAGGCGTCCGGGGTCACCTTGTTGTCGGTGCGGACGACGGAGACGTCACCCTTGCCGCTCTGTGCGTCGACCTTCCAGCCCTGCTCGGCGATCCAGTTGAGGAAGGCCACGTCCTGCGTGTTGCCCAGTTGGGGAGTGGCGATCTTCTTGCCCTTGACGTCCTTCAGGGACTTGATCTTGTCGGGGTTGACGACCAGCTTCACGCCGCCCGAGGCCGACCCGGAGATGATCCGCAGGTTCTTGCCCTCGGCCTTGGTGTAGCCGTTGATGGCGGGGGAGGGGCCGATCCAGCCGATGTCGATGGAGTCGGAGTTGAGCGCCTCGATCTCGGAGGGCCCGGCGTTGAAGATCGAGGACTTGATCGTCGTACCGCCGAGCTCCTTCTGGAAGATCCCCTCCTCGACGCCCACCAGGGCATTGGCGTGGGTCAGGTTCGGGAAGTAGCCGATGCGCACCTCGTCGGCGGAGAGCTTCTTGGCGTCCGCCGCGACCTCGGCCTGCTTGCCGTCGTCGGTGGACTCGGAGCCGTAGCCGCAAGCGGTGAGCAGGAGGGGGAGGGCCGCTATCGCGGCGAGGGTGCGCAGGGTGGTGAGCGGTCGTGCGGCAGACACAGGTGTGTCCTCTCGGGGTGAGGTGGAACTGGACGTACGGAGCGAAGGACCTCAGAAGGGTCGACAGATGGCGCTCGACGTACGAAGGAAATCGATGTGGCGGCGGGAGGTCAGCAGGGGCCTGGACAGCGCGGCGCGCACACGTGTGCTCATGACTGGCTACCCCCCGTCGATTCCTAGTTTCCCTACCTGGTTGCTAGGGATCGTGGCAGAAGGCGGGCGGTGTCCCAAGAGGGCTTTCACATGCTGGACGACCGGATCTCGCTTAGTGAGATGTGAAGCAGGAGTGGCGCATGGTTCGAACAGGGCGGCGAATAGGCAACTCCTCTTCCTCCATGGCCTGTTGGGCGCTCGATGATCCCCCGGTGTACGGCGATCAAGGACGCCGTACCTTTCTGCTGACCGACCCGCCGTCGTCCAAGGAATGACCGCACGCCCTCCGACGGCGGCTGTCGCCTCGGCGCCGTCTCACGCCGGCAGCGTGAACGGCGGGTGCTCCCCGTTGAGGAAGTAGGCGCCGACGTCACGCAGCCGGGGGGCCACGGGTTCGTGCAGAGTGTGCGTCCGGGCGTTGCGCCAGAATCGGTCCAGGCCCAAGCGGGCGGAGGCCGAGCGGGGCCCGACGACGTCGAGGGCTCGGGCCGTGGTCTCCTGGGCGGCCTTGGTGGCGGCGGCCTCGGCGACGGCCACCAGGACCGAGATCTCGGCCCACTCGTCATAGGTGAGGTCCGCGCCGAGACGCAGCCCGTTCTCCAGGGCCGACAGCGCCTCGGCGGCGAGTGCGGCGGCGGAGCGGGTGAGGACGGTGAGTTCGCCGTAGGCCGTCAGCGTCCCAGGGTCCCGGGGTGAGCCGGCCGTCCGCTCCGGGTGCCAGGAGGAGTGCCCGGCCCTGCTGTACTCGCGGGCCTCCGCCAGCACCCCCTCCGCCATGCCGAGCCGCAGGTGGACCGAGACGAGCCGACCGAGCGGCGAGGCCAGTGACGCGGCCGGGGTGAGGACGTCCTCGTCGGCCGACAGGGAGCCCAGCACCTCGTCGGCGCCGATCCGTACCCCGTCGAACTCCACGCTCCCCCCGGCGGCGAGCCGCCCGCCGAAGGGGTCGGCGTCGTCCTCGATCCGTATCCCCCAACGGGTGGGATCGGCCACGACGGCGAACGGCTCACCGGTGTCGGCGCGCACGGCCCGTACGCACAGCTGGTCGGCGACGAGCACGCCGGTGGCGTAGGTCTGCCGGCCGTTGAGCACGTACCCCTCGCCCGACGGCATCAGCGTCACTCGCGGTTCCTGGCCGCCGAGCCCCCCGGCCCAGCACCACAGTTCGGCGGCCGACCGCCGCTCGACCCTCGCGGCGAGCGCCGGTTCGGCGAAGAGGCGGGCGCTGAACGCCATGACGTAGTGACAGCCGAGGAGTTGGGCGATGGCGCCGTCGGCGGCGGCGATCTCCCGGACGACCGCGAAAGCGGTGCGCCAGTCGGCGCCGCCGCCCTCGAGCTCGGCCGGGATCAGCAGGGTGAGTAATCCCGCCTCGCGGAGCCGGGAGACCTCGTCGAAGGGGGCTTTGCCCGCCTGCTCCCTGGCCACCGCGTCCGTGGCCAGGTCGTCCGCCGTCTCCCGGGCCACGCGCAGCCAGTGCGCCCGGTCGGGCCCGGGCGGGCCGGATTCCGGGGCCGGACGGGACGGAGCAGGGGCTGCGCCCATGGAAGGGGCCTCCTCAGGGTCGGCCGCGAAGGGCGGTGTCGGGGGTGACGCGGCGGCCGGGCACGTACTTGTAGCCGACGCTGCGCACCGTGACGATCCGGTCCCGGTGGGCCGCACCCAGCTTGCGGCGCAGCCGCGCGATGTGGACGTCCACGGTGCGGCCGTCGCCGACGTGGTCGTAGCCCCAGATCTCCGCCATCAGCCGCTCACGCGTGTGCACGTGCTGGGGGTGCCGGACGAGGTGTGCCAGCAGCTCGAACTCCAGGTAGGTGAGGTCCAGTTCCTGTCCGTCGACCACCGCGACATGGCGGGCGGCGTCGATGTGTACGGCCTCGCCCTCCGGCCGGCGTGCGGCCACCGGGCGCACGCCCGCCCTGGCGAAGAGCTCGGCGGGATCGGTGCCCTCGGGCACCATCACGAGATAGCCGACGAGGGCCGGGGAACCGGGTGCCCCGGCGGCATCCTGCGGAAGGTCGTCCACCAGGCGCAGATGGCGTACGTCGGACAGCGGGGTGGGAGTGGGAAGTGCCGTGGTCATGGCGTCGTCCTTCGGGAAAACGTGGAGGGGGCCTACCCCCGGGGAAGGAGCGGAGCGGCAGCGCGCGAGGCCTGCCTCACACGCGACAGCAGGCGGCACTGACGACGTGACCAAAGTCGACGTGCCGACGACGTACGAGTCGTTGCTGCGTGTGGGGCATGGTCACATCCTGCGGAGCGACGCCGACCCGCGTCAAGGCTTTCCTAGTAACTCGATAGGAAAGGTAGAGAAGGGCTCCCGTGGTGGCGTTCCGGCATTCGGGCGCCGCTTGACGGAAAGCCAAATGCGCTGCTCAATAGGTCACATGCCTCCCCAGCCGCGCCTGGTCTCTCGCGACCACATCGACTTCGGTCGGGTGTGGTCCGCCGCGTGTTGCGCCTGACGCGGCAGTGGGCCGTCTGACCGGCCCTTCCCCTTCCCGGTGAACCACTCGCGGGCCGCGTCTCCACGGCTCGTGGAGTTCCTCGGCATCGCCGCCACCCACGACGGTTTCGACCCCGCCACGCGCTCCGTCCCCGCGTCCCACGGACTTCCTCCTCCGGCTCACCCGGGCCCCACGAGGACCGCCCCTCCCACGGCTCAGCGACGGCTGCCCCACCGTGCACGTCGCCGCCGTCGGCAAACGACCACGAGCACCTCAAGAACGGCCTGCCGAACCCTCACCGACGCGCTGACCATTCATCGACGACGGCGCCCGCGCCCAGCTCCTCGAAGCGCGGGGGCCTGTCCCACGAAGCCATGGGCGAGTCGGAGACCAACGCGCCGAGCCCGCCCAAGAACGCCTCCTGACCCCGCACTTCCGAAAGGTTCCCCATGGCCGTCATCCTCTCCGTCTCCGGCAGCCCCTCCGCCACCTCCCGCACCGCACGGCTGCTCCGCCACCTCGACGGCCGCCTCAGGACCCAGGGGCACGAGGTGATACCGCTCGACGTCCGCACCCTTCCCGCCGAGGCACTGCTGGGAGCCGACTTCCGGCACCCGGCGATCGTCGAGACCACCGCGCTCTTCGACCGCGCGGACGGCATCGTGATCGGCACCCCCGTCTACAAGGCCGCCTATTCCGGTCTGCTGAAGGCGCTGCTGGACCTGCTCCCGCAGTACGCCCTGACCGGAAAGACCGTTCTGCCGCTGGCCACCGGCGGCACCACAGCCCATGTCCTGGCCATCGACTACGCCCTGCGCCCCGTTCTCAACTCCATGGGCCCGGCCCACATCACACCGGGCTGGTTCACGTTGGACAAGGACATCACCGTCGCCGACGACGGAACGCTGACCGTCACGCCGGGCTCGGCCGAGGCCCTGGCCCAGGTCACCGACCAGTTCTCCCTCGCACTCGGCGGCCGCACGGGCGTGCTCGCCGCCGCCGGCTGAGCGCTCGCCTCTCGCCCGACCCCGATGGGAGATCTTGTGACCCTCACGTTCCACTGGTTCCTGCCCACCAACGGCGACAGCCGGCACGTCGTCGGCGGCGGCCACGGCAGCCCCGCCACCGCCTCGGGGCAGGACCGCCCGCCCACGGTCGGCTACCTCAGCCAGATCGCCCGCGCCGCGGAGGACCTGGGTTTCACCGGCGTGCTCACGCCCACCGGGGCCTGGTGCGAGGACGCGTGGCTGACCACCGCGATGGTCAGTCAGCACACCGAGCGCCTGAAGTTCCTGGTCGCTTTCCGGCCCGGTTTCGTCTCGCCCACGCTGGCCGCGCAGATGGCGTCGACCTTCCAACGGCAGTCCGGCGGCCGCCTGCTGCTGAACGTCGTCACCGGCGGCGAAGGCCGGGAGCAACGGGCGTACGGCGACTTCCTCGACAAGGACGACCGGTACCGCCGCACAGGCGAATTCCTGGAAGTCGTCAAGGAGTTGTGGGACGGCAAGTCGGTCGATCTGCACGGTGAGCATCTGCGCGTGGAGAACGCGCAGCTGGCCCGGCTGCCCGAGCCCGTTCCCGAGCTGTACTTCGGTGGCTCCTCGCCCCTCGCCGGGGAGATCGCCGCCCGCCATGTCGACGTCTATCTGACATGGGGCGAACCGCCCGCACAGGTCGCCGAGAAGATCGCCTGGATCCGAGAGCTCGCCGCCCGGCGCGGCCGCACCCTCCGCTTCGGCATCCGGCTGCACGTCATCACCCGCGACACCGCCGAACAGGCCTGGGCGGAGGCCCGACGCCTCCTCGACGGTTTCGACCCGGAGACAGTACGCGCCGTACAGGCCGGTCTGGCCCGCAGCGAGTCCGTGGGACAGCGGCGCATGCTCGCCCTGCACGGCGGCGACCGCGACGGCCTGGAGATCGCACCGAACCTGTGGGCGGGCATCGGTCTGGTGCGCGGTGGCGCGGGCACCGCGCTGGTGGGCAGTCACGACGAGGTGGCTGACCGGATCAGGGAGTACGCCGACCTGGGCATCGACGAGTTCGTGCTCTCCGGCTACCCGCATCTGGAAGAGGCGTACTGGTTCGGCGAGGGCGTGCTTCCAAGGCTGGCGGCTCGGCGTTTGTGGAGCCACCCCTTCGGCACCCGCACGAGCCCTCAGGTCCCCTTCGTGGGGGCGGGCACCATCTGACGGTTTCCTCCCACCTCCCCCGAGGAGAGTCATGTCCGTAACACCTTTGTCCGGCCACCCGACCTGGCAGCCCTTCACCGGCCGTATCGGCCAGGACGCCCGGAGCGGCCACTACGCCGTCCCCGGCCGCTACCGGCTCCACCTCACGACCGCCTGCCCCGACGGCCTGCGCATCGCCGTCACCCACAGCCTCCTGGGCCTGGGCGACAGCTGTCCGGCCACCCTGCTGCCCGCCGTCCCCGACTGTCCCGACGGCGGTTACTCCGCCCTGCGCCCGCTGTACGACGCCAGCGCCCACCACTACACCGGACCGGCCACTGCCCCCGTCCTCAGTGACGACTGGTCGGGCCGGATCGTCAGCACCCACGCCCCCGGCATCGCCCGCGACCTGGCCCGGCGCTTCGACGGGAGCGGCGGGGCTCGACTCCACCCGTGCTGCGCTGAGGCGGAGATCGAGGCCGTCGAGCGGATGTGCGCCCTCGGTATCGACCAAGCCGCCCAGCTCGCCGGTTCGGCCGACGCCGGCCCGGCGGAACGGGCCGGGGCGCTCGACCGGTTGACCGACACGCTGGACGCCCTGGAACGGTGGCTGTACGGCCGCGAGTTCATGATCGGGGATCAGCTCACCGCCGCCGACGTCCAGTTGTGGGTGACCCTGGTACGCCTCGACACCGTCCACCGCATCCACCTCGACGCGGCGGCGGTACGGCGCATCGCCGAGCACCCCGCCCTCTGGGCCTACGCCCGCCGCCTCACCGCCCATCCCGCCCTCGGCTGCCACCTCGACCTCGACGGCATCGCCCGCCGCCATCACGCCCGGTGCCAAGGCCTGGAGGCCGCGGGAGCGGCGGTCCAGATCCTGGAGTGGGCCTCCCACGCGGGCCGATGACCCGTCGGCCCCGGAACCTGGCGTGCGCCGGCGGCCCCCGGGACCTGTCCACCGACGGTCGCCGGGCCGATTCGGCCGACCGCGTCGTCCCGCTCCTCCAGGAACAGGGCGTGTTCCGCGCAGACTCCGAGGGCCCGACGCTCCGCTACCGCCTGGGCCTGGGCCTGGTCAAGGCCGAGGGCGCCATCGCGTGCCCCACCCTGAAGCAGGCCCGCGCCCACGAGTGGACCGAGGCGGACCGGCCCCTCGTGCGGGACCGCGTCGACACCCGGTTCGTCGGCACCCCCGCCAAGGTCGCCGGCCAACTCGAACGGCTGCAGGAGGCGACAGGAGCCGACGAGTTGCTGATCACGACGATGACCCACGAGCACACCCATCGGGTGCGGTCGTACGAACTGCCGGCCGGGGAGGGGGCACGGCGCTGAGCCGCTCGTCCGCCTCCCCGGCCCGCGGGTCGGTCAGCTCGCCGAACCGATCACCGGGTAGTGGTCGGACAGGTTCGTGTAGGTGTAGTCCGTGCCCCAGCTGGACACCGTCCAGGGCGCGCTCTGCTCCTTGATCACGTCGTTCTTCCACACGGTGGGACGGGCGTGGCCGGCGCGGTGCAGGACGTAGTCGAGGTCCTCGCGCGGGTCGTCCGGGTAGCGCTCGCTGCTGATGGAGTTGTCCTGCGTGTCGAAGGAGTACGGGTGGCCGGTGCGGGCGTCGGTGCCGACCAGACCGGCGTCGGAGAGCATCGTGTCGTACTCGGCGGTGTGCGAGTCGACGTTCATGTCACCGGCGACCAGCACCTGCTCACCGGCCGGGATGCTCTTGGCGTCCAGGAAGGCGTCGATCGCCTTGAACTGGCGGCTGCGCGTCGCGGCGGCCTCACCGGCGTCGCAGCCCGGGTCGGTGGACTGGGCGTGCGTGCCGACGACGTGCACCTTGGTGCCGTTGACGTTGAGGACGACGTACACGAAGCCCTTGTTGGACCACCAGTCGGCGCCGCACGCGTCCTTGTAGACGTACTGCTCCTTGCGCAGGATCGGCCACTTGCTGAGGATCGTGACCCCGCCGTCCTCCGGCGTCGTCGCCGAGTAGGCCCCGCCCGTGGCGTCCCAGCCGGTCTTGCTGCGGCCCATCACCGGCGTCTGGTACGGGTACTGCCCGGCGAGGGAGCCCTTCAGCGCCTCCGAGGAGGAGTTGTCGAACATCTCCTGGAGCACCACGACGTCGTTGCCCTGGACGAAGGGCGCCTTGGCTATCTCGGTGGCCCGGTGGTCCTGGCCCCAGTTCGGGTACAGGGACTTGCTGAACAGGAAGACGTTGTACGACAGCACCTTGAGCGGCGGCGTCTGCTCGGCGGCCGACGCGGCGGGCGCCGCGCCCGCCAGTCCGACGGCGGCGAGCGTGAACGCGAGCACGGCCGAGCCCTGTGCACGGCGGTGTGCGATGAGCGTCACTGGATCTCCCTGTGATTGAAGGGTGTTGAGTGGCGTCGCACATCAAACCATCAGGGGTTACTCTCAGGTAACGCATTTACGGGAAAGAGATGGCGCGGGGACGTACGGACGGAAGTTGTTCAGACAAGCCAGATTCCGTTTCGCATGAGATGCCGCTGCGTCAGCTCCCGCACCTCATGCCAGGCCTGCACCGCCCGCGGGCGCACCCGGAAGAAGGCGTACGAGGAGCTGTCCGCGCGGGGGTCCCACCCGGTCTTCGCCAGGAAGCCCTCCGCCGCCGCGGCCGGCACCTGCTCGGACGGGAACACCGAGACGTCGCCGTCGATGAGCACCACGTCCCGGGTGTCGCCGAGGGCCAGCCGGGTCCGCCCGCCGTCCCGCAGGTTCCGGCCCGTCGGGTTGCCGGTCCGTGTCGACAGCCACAGCGCTTCGCCGTCCCAGGCGAACCACAGCGGCACCAGGCACGGCACCCCGTCGGCGTCCGCCGTGGCGACCCAGATGTCGATCTCGCGCTCCAGCCGTCGCAGGACGTCGCGTCTGCGCTGTTCGGGGGTGCGGGGGGTGCCGTTGATCGTCATGGCCGGGACGCTACCGATCACCGTGCCCGGGCGCCTCGGGCCGCGGTCCTAGGCCCGGTCGTAGGGCCGGCGGCCGGGGACTTGGCCTATGGACTGGCGTGCGGCAGGTTTTACGTATAACCTCTCCCGTCAACCGCACGTCCCGAGAGGCACCGATGAGTCGTATCGCCCTGGTCACCCTCGTCGTCGACGACTACGACGAGGCGATCCGCTTCTACACCGAGGCTCTCGGCTTCCGGCTCGTCGAGGACGCCCCGCGTCCCGACGGCTCCCGCTGGGTCGTCGTGGCCCCCGGCGACCACGGCACCGGCCTGCTCCTCGCGCGCGCCAAGGGTGAGGTCCAGGGTGCCCGGGTCGGCGACCAGACCGGCGGGCGGGTCGGCTTCTTCCTGCACACCGACGACTTCGCCCGCGACCACGCCCGGATGCTCGCCGCGGGCGTGACCTTCCTGGAGGAGCCGCGCCACGAGCCCTACGGCTCGGTCGCGGTCTTCCAGGACCTGTACGGCAACCGCTGGGACCTGCTCCAGCCCGCCGGCTGACGCTCCTCCGCTTCTCGAACCGCCCCGCCCAAGGAAAGACCCACCATGACCGCTACGCGCGTAGACCTCGATGTGATCCGTCGCCTCCCGAAGGCCGTCCTGCACGACCACCTGGACGGCGGCCTGCGCCCCGCCACCGTCGTGGAGCTCGCCGCCACCGTCGGCCACACCCTGCCCACGACGGACCCGGACGAGCTCGCCGCCTGGTACTTCGAGGCCGCGAACTCCGGCGACCTGGTGCGCTACATCGCCACCTTCGAGCACACCCTCGCCGTCATGCAGAACCGCGAGGGCCTGCTGCGCGTCGCCGAGGAGTACGTGCTGGACCTGGCCGCCGACGGGGTCGTCTACGCCGAGGTGCGCTACGCCCCCGAGCTGAACACCCGGGGCGGGCTGAGCCTCGCCGAGGTCGTCGAGACCGTCCAGGAGGGCCTCGCCGCCGGTATGGCGAAGGCCGCGGCCGCCGGCACCCCGGTGCGGGTGGGCACGCTGCTGTGCGGGATGCGGATGTTCGACCGGGTGCGCGAGGCCGCGGACCTCGCCGTGGCCTTCCGGGACGCCGGTGTCGTCGGCTTCGACATCGCCGGCGCCGAGGCGGGGTTCCCGGCCGCCGACCACCTCGCCGCCTTCGAGCACCTGCGCCGCGAGAACGTGCCATTCACCATCCACGCCGGTGAGGCCGACGGTCTGTCGAGCATCCACCAGGCGCTCCAGATCTGTGGCGCCCAGCGCCTCGGCCATGGTGTGCGGATCACCGACGACATCGTCGAGGGCAAGCTGGGCCGCCTGGCGGGCTGGGTGCGCGACCGCCGGATCGCCCTGGAGATGTGCCCGACCTCCAACCTCCAGACCGGCGCCGCCACCTCGATAGCCGAGCACCCCATCACCGCCCTGAAGGACCTCGGTTTCCGGGTCACCCTCAACACCGACAACCGGCTGGTCTCGGGCACGACGATGACCCGCGAGATGTCCCTGCTGGTCGAGGAGGCCGGCTGGACGCTCGAGGACCTGCGCGCGGTCACGGTGAACGCCCTGAAGAGCGCGTTCATCCCGTTCGACGAGCGCAACGCCCTCATCGAGGACGTCGTCCTGCCCGGTTACGCGCTCTGAAGCAGCCCGCGCACGTAGGCGGCCTGTCCGATGTGCTGCAGATCGTCGGACAGGACGCTGACCAGCCGTACCCCGAGGGTCACCGGCGGGTCCCAGCGCTCGTCCACGACGCGTTCCAGATCCCTGGCGGCCAGCTGGCGCAGCGCCCCGAGGGTCTGGGCGTGCACGGCGTCGTAGTACCCGGTCAGCAGGTCACCGGAGTCGACCCGCACCTTGTCGACCTTGGCCGCGGTGTGCCCGTACCCGGTGTCGTGGCGGGGCAGGTCGAGTCCGAAGGTCTTCTGGAAGTCCTGGGCGAGCCACACCTGGTCCAGCTCGAAGGCGTCCGCGACGTGGTCGTCCTGGACCCGGGTGAGATGCCAGACCAGCCAGCCGATGGAGTTGGCGTCGGGCTCCGGCCGGGCGTGCAGGTCGTCGGGGCCGAGGCCCTCGACGGTGGCGTGGACTTCTTCCTGGATGCGGTTGAACCCGTCGATGAGGATGTCCTTGGCATGCATGGCTCCACCATCCCGCAAAGCGGGGCCTCACGCGCCTTCTCCCTCCAACAGCTCCATCAGCGCCCGGGCCGCCGGGCTGGTGGCCTGCGGGGACGGCAGCAGGGCGACCGTCTCGTACACCCGCTCGCCGGAGCCCTTCACCTCCAGCGCGGTCAGTGACTCCCGCTTGTGCCGGAAGTGGCGCGGTACGACGGCGATGCCGAGGTCCTCGTCCACCAGGTCCAGCAGACCGTGCACGTCGTTCACCTCCAGGGCGACCGTCCGTCGTACGCCCGCGGCGGCGAACGCGGCGTCCGTGGTCCGCCGGGGTCCCCAGTCCGGGTGGAAGTCCACGAACACCTCGCCGCCCAGCTCCTCCAGCGTGACCGCGGCCGCGGCGTCCGCGAGCCGGTGACTGGGATGGCACAGCACGGTCATGGGCTCACTGGTCAGCGGTACGGCACGCAGCTGCTCGGTGTCCTCCCGCGCCGCGCGGACGGCGAAGGCCAGGTCGAGGCGCCCGGCCGCGACCTCCTCCGCGAGCGCCCCGGAGCCCGCCTGCCGCAGACAGATCTCCACGTCCGGATGGCGCCGCCGGAACGCCGCGAGCAGTCCCGCCACATGCACGCCCGCGATGCACTGCTCGGAGCCCAGCGCCAGCATCCCGCGCAGCACGCCCTGCACCGCGGCGACCGCCTCATGGGCTGTCCGCACCTGGGCGAGGATCCGCTCCGCCTCGCCGAGCAGCGCCCGCCCGGCCGGAGTCAGGGTCACGCTGCGCGTGGTGCGGACGAACAGCGGGGCCCGCAGCTCCCTCTCCAGGGAGCGGATCGACGCCGACAGGCCCGACTGGGAGACCATGAGCCGTTCGGCGGCCCGGGTGAAATGCTGGTCCTCGGCGACCGCGACGAAGTGCTGGAGTTGGCGCAGTTCCATGACTGAGAAGCGTATCCGCTGAATTCCATCGGATTCTTCTGTTGGACCGATGCCCACAGGTCACGAAAGAGTGGACACCGGTTTTCAGGGAACCTGGTTCCACCGTGCCCACCCCTCTGGAGTCGCGTTGTACACCGCACACCCCGACCGCTACGCGGACATGCCCTACCGGCGCACCGGACGCAGCGGTCTCAAGCTCCCCGCCCTGTCGCTCGGCCTGTGGCACAACTTCGGACCCGACCGCACCGTCGAGACCCAGCGCGCGATCCTGCGCCGCGCCTTCGACCTCGGCGTCACCCACTTCGACCTGGCCAACAACTACGGCCCGCCGCCCGGGTCCGCGGAGTCGGCGCTGGGCGAGGCACTGAAGGCGGACTTCGCGCCGTACCGCGACGAACTCGTCATCTCCACCAAGGCCGGATACCTGATGTGGCCCGGCCCCTACGGCGAGTGGGGCTCGCGCAAGTACCTCATGTCCTCGCTGGACCGCAGCCTGCAGCGGATGGGCCTGGACTACGTGGACATCTTCTACTCGCATCGCCCGGACCCGGAGACTCCGCTGGAGGAGACGATGGGCGCGCTGCACTCGGCCGTGCAGCAGGGCAAGGCGCTCTACGTCGGCGTCTCCAACTACTCCGCGGAGCAGACCCGGGAAGCCGCCCGCATCCTCGGTGAGCTGGGCACCCCGCTCCTGATCCATCAGCCGCGCTACTCCATGCTGGACCGGCGCCCGGAGGACGAGGGGCTGCTGGACGCCCTGGACGAGCTCCAGATCGGTTCGATCGTCTTCTCCCCGCTGGAGCAGGGTCTGCTGACGGGGCGCTACCTGAACGGCATCCCGGAGGACTCCCGCGCCGCGAGCGACAGCCCCTTCCTCGACTCCGAGGCGGTAACCGAGGAGTTGGTCGGCAAGCTCCGCGCGCTCGACGAGATCGCCAAGTCCCGTGGGCAGTCCCTGGCCCAGCTCGCCCTCGCCTGGGTGCTGCGCGGCGGCCGGGTGACCTCCGCTCTCGTCGGCGCGAGCAGCGCCCGTCAGATCGAGGACAGCGTCGCGGCCATCGGCAACCTGGACTTCGACGCGGAGGAGCTGGACCGGATCGACGCGGTGATCAAGGCCTAGAGGAGCCGTCCCCGGTGGCGGGCAGCCGCCACCGGGGCAACCCTCCGGGACCGTCAGCTGCCGGTAGCCGGTAGGCGGTTGTCAGCAGTCAGTCCCCGGTCGCCCGTCGTCAGCGGTCGACGAGGGTGAGGCTGGTCGCGTCGTAGCGGTCGCCCGCGATTCGTTCGGCCGGTGCGGCGGCCTCGATCGCGGCCAGGTCCTCGGGGGACAGCCGCACGGTCAGGGCCGCGAGGTTCTCCTCCAGGTTCTTCTGCCGCCGGGTGCCGGGGATCGGCACCACGTCCTCGCCCCGGTGCTGTACCCAGGCCAGGGCGAGCTGACCGGCGGTGACGCCCTTCGCGGCGGCCAGCTCCTCCAGGCGGGCCACGATCGCGAGGTTGCGTTCGAGGTTGCCGTCGGCGAAGCGCGGCTGGCCCCGCCGTACGTCGTTGTCCGCCAGCTCCCGGACCGAGCTGTACCGGCCGCTCAGGAAGCCGCGGCCGAGCGGCGAGAAGGGGACGACGCCGATCCCCGGCTCCCGGCAGAGACGCCGATCCCCGGCTCCCGGCAGACCGGTGCGGTCTCGGCCTCCAGGTCCCGGGTCCACAGGGACCGCTCGCTCTGCAGCGCGGAGATGGGATGCACCGCGTGCGCCCGGCGGAGGGTGGCGGCGCTCGCCTCGGACAGGCCGAGGTGGCGGACCTTCCCCGCCCGGACCAGCTCGGCCGTGGCGCCGACGGACTCCTCAATGGGCACGTCCGGGTCGACGCGGTGCGCACATGGGCGGCGTCGCCGCGGATCCTCGCGGGCACGCCCACCCGGTTGGCGAAGCCGAACCTGGTCGCGAGGACGACATGGGCGCGGCGAAGCCGGCGGTGTCGAGAAGGGTGACCCCGAGGTCGAGGGCGCGGTGCAGGGTGGCGATCGAGGCGTCGTCGTCGCTGCCGCCGTATCCGTGACTCATGCCCATGCAAACCCAACCCCTGCGCGGAGACCGTGAGTTCGCCCAGGCGTCGGGTGGGGACGTCGGTCATGGTGCTGCCTCCCTGGCGTTCGGAACCGTTCGTCCGTGACGCTGGGTACTGGAGCGCGCGCCAAGTCAACCGAGGCGTTCCTCCAGGGTGACCGTCACCGTGTCGCCCTCCTCCTTGCCGATCGCCCGGCGCACCTCCGCCTTCACGGGCAGCATGTGCGTACCGTCGCCGAGGGCCATGAAGGAGCTGCGGAAGGGGTGGCCGTCGATGGTGCCGCGGACCTTGACCAGGCCGCGGGTGCCGAAGAAGTCGACCGAATCGGGCCACAGGACACAGGTCCAGCTGCCCTTCTCGGGCCGCTTGCGCAGCACGGCGGTGAAGCTTACGTCCAGTTTTCCGGTACTGCCCATGATCGTCTCCGCTCACGGTGATCGCGGTGGGACTCTCTCAGTATGCGCAGGTTGACGCGCACCCATCACGTTTCGGCCACCAATGGCGGTGAATATGCCAGGAGACTGGCCGGAAAGTCATGGTGACAGTGATTCAGTAGTGAACATACTCAACTGAAGAGGGACCTTCACGCGGAGCGAAGGCCCCATCACGCACAGCATTTGAGCCGCACGGAAAGCGAGGCCCGGTCCGCAGGCGAGAAGCGCCACGGGGGAGTGAGACGTGCACGACGAATTCCTGTGCCATGTCACCGCGTACGGCACCTGCGCCGGCCGTCGTATCGGCGTACCGCTCGGCACCTACCGGGCGCCCACCCTGGCCCTCGCACTGTGGTGGTTGCGCGACCGCGCCTCTTGGATCGCCGAGCGCCTCGACCCGCACCCCGAGGCCCAGCACTTCCCGCCGAGCGCCCTCGTGCCGGTCGCCGACACCGTCCCCGACGTGCCTGCCGTACTGCGCGCCTGGTGCGCGGACGACGGTCAACAGGAGCTGGTTGCCGAGCAGTTGGCCGCCGGACGGCTGGTCCGCATCGCCACGTTCGACGAGACCACGGAATACGAACTGCTCGCCGAGTCCGTCGACGCCCTGCGGATGCAGCGCACCATCCCCGCCCTGGTCATGCCCGTCGGCTGAGCCGTCGCGGATCTCTCGCGCCAGGCACACAAGTGGGCTAATCGGTAGAATCTTGGCATGGTGGAGCGACCTCTCGCACCGACTGCGCCCGTGCTCGTGCTGGAGACCGAGTCGGGGTCCACCGTGATGACCCCGGGCCGGGACTACCACGTCGGACGGGACCCGCTCAGCGACATCGTCATCGACGACGCCCGTGTCTCCTGGCATCACGCGGTCCTGCACCCCGAGACCGACCACTGGACGCTCCAGGACGAGAACAGCACCAACGGCACCTACACCGACGGCCACCGGGTCCACGAGTGGGACGTCGGCCCCGGTACCGAGATCCGGTTCGGCAACCCCGCCGACGGCCCCCGCGCCCGGCTGCTGCGCCGCCCCGAACCCGTACCGGAACGCCCTTCGGCCGTCTCGATGCCGGCGCTCACCGGCACCTTCCGGCAGCCGACGAGCGTACGGCCGCTGCCCGCCCGCACCATCCGCATCGGCCGCGCCCCCGACAACGACCTCGTCCTCGACGACCTGGTCGTCTCGCGCCACCACGCCGAGCTGCGCGCCCTGCCGGACGGCGGCTACGAGATCACCGACCTGGGCAGCCACAACGGCACCTACCTCAACGGCGGCTCCGTCACCGCCGCTCCGGTGCTCCCCGGCGACGTCATCGGTATCGGGCACTCGGCGTTCTGCCTGGTCGGAGACGAGCTCCAGGAGTACGTCGACACCGGTGAGGTCTCCCTGGAGGTGCAGGACCTCACGGTCGCCGTCGACCACGGCCGCAAGACCCTCCTGGACCACGTCTCCTTTCCCGTGGGGGAGAAGTGCCTGCTCGCGGTCGTGGGACCGAGCGGCGCGGGAAAGTCCACCCTGCTCAACGCCCTCACCGGACAGCGACCCGCCGACCACGGCACGGTCGTCTACGACGGCCGCGACCTCTACCGCGACTACGCCGAGCTGCGCCAGCGCATCGGCCTGGTCCCGCAGGACGACATCCTGCACGCCCAGCTCACCGTCCGCGGCGCCCTGTCCTACGCCGCCGAGCTTCGCTTCCCGCAGGACACCGCCAAGGCCGAACGCCGGGCCCGGGTCGACGAGGTCATCGGCGAACTCGGCCTCGGACAGCGTGCCGGACAGCCCGTGCACAGCCTCTCCGGCGGCCAGCGCAAGCGCGTCAGCGTGGCCCTGGAGCTGCTCACCAAGCCCTCCCTGCTCTTCCTCGACGAGCCGACCTCGGGACTCGACCCCGGCATGGACCGCTCGGTCATGCACATGCTGCGGGGCCTGGCGGACGACGGGCGGACCGTCATCGTCGTCACCCACAGCGTCCTCAGTCTCGACGTCTGCGACCGCCTCCTGGTCCTCGCGCCGGGCGGCAAGATCGCCTACTACGGTCCGCCCGAGGACGCCCTCGCCTTCTTCGGCTTCGAGCAGTGGCCGGAGGCCTTCGAGGCGTTCGAGGCCGACCAGGAGCGCGACTGGGCCGGCGACTACACCACCTCGCCCCTGCACCGCCGCTACGTCGCCGACGCCACCGCACAGCCGCGGCTGGACCGCTCCGGCCCGGTCGTCATCACCCCGCCCCCACGGCCGCGCAGCCGCGGCGCGCAGCTCGGCACCCTGATCCGCCGCTACACGACCGCCCTCAGCGCCGACCGCACCTTCCTCGCCATCATGATCGCCCTGCCGTTCGTGATGGGCGCCATGGCCCGCGCCCTGGCCGGCAGCGAGCTGACCCGGGACACCGCCATGAACGCGCTGCTCATCCTGTGTGTCGGCGCGGTCCTCACGGGAGCGGCGAACGCCGTGCGCGAACTCGTCAAGGAACGCGTGATCTACCGGCGCGAAAGAGCCGTCGGCCTGTCCAGATCGGCGTACCTGATGTCCAAGATCGTGGTCCTCGGCACGGTCACGGTGCTCCAGGCCGTGGTGCTGACGCTGGTCGGCCTGCTCGGCGTCGACCTCAACGCCCCGGGCGGCGAGGGGGTGCTGATGCCACCGCTGGCCGAGATCACCATCGCCGTCGCCCTGCTGGCCTTCACCGCGATGATGCTCGGCCTGCTGGTCTCCGCGCTGGTGCGCAAGGAAGAGGTGACGATGCCGCTGCTGGTGCTGCTGGCCATCGTCCAAGTGGTGTTCTGCGGCGCCCTGCTGAAGCTGGACGGCGTCCCCGGTCTGGAGCAGCTCGCCTGGCTGGTGCCCTCGCGCTGGGCGCTCGGCGCGATGGCCGGAACCGTCGATCTGGCGAAGATCGTGCCTGGTGACCTGACCGGTGACCCGCTGTTCGAGCACTCGGCGGGCGTGTGGCTGCTCAACATCGGCATGTTGATCGTGCTGTCGGTGGTCTTCGGCTGGGTGGTCGCCCGGCTGCTGCGCCGCCAGGAACCCGTCGTGATGCGGAAGTAGGGCACTCCATGGCGACCCCCGGATTCCGGCCCACCCACGTCGTCCCCGCCCACGGGATGCCCGCCTGGGAGGGGCCCGACCCGGCCCGGCCCACCGTCCCGCTCGACCCCCTGCTCCCGGTCCAGGTCGTCGAACGGCGCGGCGACTGGGGGCACGTCCTGTGTGCCAACGGCTGGTCGGCCTGGGTCGACGGACGCCACCTGGTCGCCGTACCCCAGGACCCGCCGGCCCCCGACGCCGCCCTGGCCCGCACCGCCGACCCCCGCCCCCAGCTCGGCCGCGCCGAACAGACCCTGGCTCGCTACCGGGCCGCGCTGGAGGACCTGGCGGCCGGCGCCCTGGACGGCGCGTCCTTCCGGGACCGCACACGCGGCCTGCGGATCGGGGTGGTCGTCGAGGGCGAGCACGTGTGGCTCTACGACGCCGAGCACGGGCGATGGGCGTACGCCGACGGGCTGAGCCTGAGCACCTACACCACGGACGAGGGGCCCCGCGCCGCCGCCGAGGACACCGGCCATGCCGCCACCCAGGTGGTGACCCCTGATGGCCCGTGACACGAGCCTGTTCTCGGGCCGGCCCTCCGAGCTGATCGGCCGGACGGTCGCCGGGTACCGCATCGAGGGGGAGATCGGCCGCGGCGGCATGGCCGTCGTCTACCGTGCCCTCGACCTGCGCCTGGAACGCACGGTCGCGCTCAAGCTGCTGGCCCCCGAACTCGCCCGCAACGACACCTTCCGCCAGCGCTTCACCCACGAGTCCCGGGCCGCCGCCTCGATCGACCACCCGCACATCGTGCCGGTGTTCGAGGCGGGTGAGACGGACGGCGTGCTGTACATCGCCATGCGGTACGTCTCCGGCAGCGATCTGCGCCATCTGCTGGACCGGCAGGGCCCGTTGCCGCCCGCGACGGCCGTGCGCATCGCCGCGCAGGTGGCGTCGGCGCTGGACGCGGCCCATGAGCACGGTCTGGTCCACCGGGACGTGAAGCCCGGCAACATCCTGGTCGCCCGCGGCACGGACAGCGACCACCCCGAGCACGCCTATCTGACCGACTTCGGGCTGACGAAGAAGTCGCTGTCCCTGACCGGGTTCACCACGGTCGGACAGTTCGTCGGCACGCTGGACTACGTGGCGCCGGAACAGATCTCCGGCAAGCCGGTCGACGCGCGGTGCGACGTGTACGGGTTCGCCTGCGTCGTCCACGAGTGCCTGACGGGGCAGCCGCCGTTCCGGCGGGAGGACGACATGGCGCTGCTGTGGGCGCACCAGTACGACGAGCCGCCGCCGCTGAGCGTGGGGCGGCCGGACCTGCCCTCACAGGTGGACTCGGTGTTCTTCAAGGCCCTGGCGAAGAGCCCGGACGACCGGCACGAGTCGTGCCTCGCCTTCGTGGCGGCGCTGCGGGTCGCTCTGCGAGGCGGCGAGGAGGGGGCTCATCCGGCCACACGGGTGGATGCGGGGGTGCCGTTGGGGCTGGCGGAGGGGCCTAAGGCGCCGCCCAGGTGGGCCGAGGCGTTCTTCGGGTCCGGGTACTGAGCGGTGGTGCGGCCGCGAGCCGGTGGGGGCCTGCCGCGCGGTCCCCCTCGCTGCCGTCAGGGACGCCTTCGCACAGGTCGGGCCAAAAGTGCCCCCAGGAACCCCGTCACCAGACCCCACAGCAGCGCGAAGCCCAGCGCCCCCCATACCTGCGGTTCCAGCAAGAGCTCCCCGCCGAGGTCGCCCCCCAGGTCTCCGATGCCCAGCACCGACAGGCCGTAGTGGGCGGAGATCCTGCAGACGAGGCAGATCATCAGCACCGTCAGGGCCAGGGCGACCGCCATGTGCACCGCGTGCTGCCAGGCACGCATCCGACGGGGGGAGCGGGCCGCCATCACGAAGGCCGCCGCCAGGATCAGTACCGCGTCCGCCACCACCAGCCACCACACGCGGCTGTCGTGATCGGCGAGCGTGGCGAGGTTCAGGGTCGCGGTGTCCGAGCCGCGCAGCACCTCGTCCAGGACATGGGGCATGGGCAGCCCGAACGGGCCGTCGACCCTGCCCTCCCAGGTGGCGCCGAGGCCGATCGTGAGCGCCAGCCACACCAGGTTCGGCAGGCCGAGCAGGAGAACGGCGAACGTCTCCGCCGCGTGGCCGCGGGTCACGGCCACGATCACACCGATGACGACGCCCAGGGCGACGCAGGCGAGGAGCAGCAGGACCATCGCGTACGCCGCCGGGCGCACCGACTCCTGGAACCGCAGCAGTCCCGGTGGCAGCGGGGCGCCCCGGGACACCAGCAGGGCCAGGACGAGGACGCCGACGAGCCACAGGACGCCGAAGAACAGGGTCAGCGGGACGTCCGCGCGGAAGCCGACCTTCGGCGACACACCGAAGAGCTCACCGAGGTCGCCGAGGGTGTCGTCGCCGAGGGAGATCGTGAAGTCCTGCCGGGCCGCGAGGGCCACACCGAGCAACGCCAGCAGCCACAGCACGGCGACCCGGGCCGCCCAGCCCGCCAGCTCGCCGGCCCCGGCCACCGCACGGTGCCGCAGCGGCCGCAGGAAGCCGGCGGCGATCGCCAGGGCTCCAGCGAGGGTGACGGACAGCGGGATGACGGTGAGGCCGGCGTCGGACTCGGCGAGCCCTCCGGCGTCGCCCGACATCTCGACGGTGCCGCCCACGGCGGTGACCACGGTCGCGGCGACGACCCGGGGGAAGGCGTTCTCGGGCAGGTCCGTCGCGCCCGCTGCCCACAGGCCCAGCGCCGCGACGATCCCCATGGCGAGCAGCCCGGCCAGCACCGCGACGACGGCCTGCGGCCAGCCATGGCGGGCCCTTGCCTGGTCGGAGGGGGTTCGCGCGCTCACACCGCCACGCTAAGCAGCACCCGCGCGGCCCGCCCGCCGGGAGGGTCCGTCCGCGTCGGCTTGCGGACCGTGCCGGGCAGGAGCACACAATGGTGACGAGGAAAAACGCGACTATTGGGGTGAACGACCCCCGGTCCGTATCGGGAGGAAGGGCTCGTGAGCGTCGAACCTCCGTCTTCCGGCCGACCCACAGGACCCCCCTCGGGGCCGCTGTCCGGTCCCTCGCAGCCGCCGTCGGGCCCTCCCTCGCAGCCCCCGGGCAGCGGTGGCGGGCCGACCCCGGGGCCGGAACCCCGCCCCGGCCGCCCCTGGTGGCGGTCCGTGCCCCGGATCGCCGTGCTGACCACGGTGGTCGTGGCCGCGGTGGTGCTCGCCCTCGTCTTCAGCCGCGGCGGCGGTGGCGGCGGGGGCTCCACCGCGGGCGGCGGCGAGGTCTTCCTCCAGGCCGCGGGCAAGACCGGCCCCGACCCCTTCACCGAGTCCACGGCCACGGACAGCTCCGCCCCGCCCGTCACCCCTTCCCCGGCCACCCCGAGCCCCACCGCCACCGCCAACACGGTGCGCGGTGTCGACGGCGGCGCCCCGGGCCTGTACGGCGGCACCCGCAAGGTGGCCAGCTGCGACGTGGAGAAGCAGATCAAGGCGCTTCAGGCGGCGCCGGCGAAGAACCAGGCGTTCGCCTCCGTCGCCGCCGTCGAGCCCTCCGACGTACCGGCCTACCTGCGCGGCCTGACTCCCGTCCAGCTCCGCATGGACACCCGCGTCACCAACCACGGCTACCGCGACGGCGAGGCCACCCCCTACCAGGCCGTCCTGCAGACCGGCACCGCCGTCCTCGTCGACGACCGCGGCGTGCCCCGGGTGCGCTGCGCCTGCGGCAACCCGCTGACCGAGCCGGTCGCCCAGCAGACCGCGCCCAAGCCGACCGGCGACTCCTGGCCGTCGTACAACTCCGCGAACGTCGTCGTGGTCGCGCCGTCCACGGTCGTCATCGAAGTCTTCACGGTGTACGACCCCGAGCACGGCGACTGGTTCCACCGGAAGACCGGCGACACCGGCGGCAAGGACCAGAAGACGGCCCCGCCCGCCCGTCAGCCCTCGCCGTCGACGACCACACCGCCGTCGACCTCGACGTCCCCGGGCACCACGACGTCCTGTCCGTCGCCGCCCACCGATGACGCGACCACCTGCCCGCCGACCTCGACGAAGCCCTCCGCGCCGGACACGTCGCCCAGTTCGGAGCCGCCGGCCCCCGAGTCGCCGGAACCGGAGACGCCCCCCACCTCCTCCCCGCAGGTGCCGCCCGCGTCCGACGCGACCGACACGGCGTCCGAGTCCCTGCCCTCGAGCGCCAGCCCGCTCTCGCCGCCGGTGTGACGCAACCGGCTTCCGGGACGGGGACTGCCGGGCGCGACACGGGGTACGAGCCCTGGTGCAGCAGTGTCCGGCCGGGGCCGGCTTCCGAGAGAGAAACGCATGATCGAACACGACGGGGCAGTTATTCCAGCTGGTTTCGACGTGCCCGTGGAACCTCTCCGACGGGCGACCCACTACACCGGTGAACCCGGGTGCATCGCGGAGGCGCGGGCCTTCGCCGCCGCATTCCTGGACCGACTGCGCACCGAATGGTGCGCCGACATCGGCGACCGGACCCACGAAGAGGTCCTCCTGGTCGTCAGTGAGCTGGTCACCAACGCCGACCGGCACAGCAACGGCCCGTACATCCTCGATCTGGAGGGCACCGACGCGAAGGTGACGGTGTCCGTCTACGACAGCAGCGCCGCGCTGCCCCGCCGCTTTCCCCGGGACCCCCAGCGCATCGGCCGGCACGGTCTGGAGATAGTCCACGCCCTGGCCACCGACGTCGCCGTCGAACGGGTCCCGGTCGGCAAGCGGGTCCGCGCCGTGGTGTCACTCCGATCCGCATGAGGGTGACGGGGCCAACCCCCGTTCGCGCACGGCGATTTCCCTCAGGGCGGAACGCTGATCCCTTCCCACGGCGGCCGTGGCTCCTAGGCTGGGAAGGTGACCGACCAAGCGCCGAACCAAGCCCGAGTCATCCCGCTGCGCCCGCCCGCGGGCCAGGAACCCGCCAAGGCCGCGCCGAGGGAACCCCTGTGGAGGGACCTGATCGGTGACGTCCTGCGCCGGGAGCGGCTCGCCCAGGAGCGCACCCTGAAGGACGTGGCCGACGCCGCCCGGATCTCGATGCCCTACCTCTCCGAGGTGGAGCGCGGCCGCAAGGAGGCCTCCTCGGAGGTCCTCGCGGCCGCCGCCCACGCCCTCGGACTCGGCCTCGGCGACCTGCTGTCCCGGGCCCAGGGCGAGCTGGTCCGGCTCACCAGCCGGCACAGCGCCGTCCGCAGCCGCGGCACGGCCGGTTCGTCGTACGACGGACTCTGCCTCGCCGCCTGACGACCGCGACCCGGCGCCTCACACCCCGGCGAGGCGCCGGCTCATCACCTGGTCGGCCAGCCCGTACGCCACCGCCTCCTCGGCGGTGAACACCTTGTCGCGGTCCATGTCGGCGCGCAGGGTCGCTACGTCGTGGTGGGTGTGGCGGGCCAGCACCTCCTCGACCTGGGAGCGGATCCGGACCATCTCCTTGGCCTGCAGCGCGAGATCGGAGATCGCCCCCCGGCTGCCGCCGGCCGCGGGCTGACCGAGCAGCACCCGCGCGTGCTCCAGCACGGACCGCCGCCCCGGATCCCCTCCGGCCAGCAGTACGGCGGCCGTGGACGCCGCCTGTCCCACACAGAACGTGGAGATCGGCGCCTGGACGTACGTCATGGTGTCGTAGATCGCCATGAGCGAGGTGAACGAGCCGCCGGGGGAGTTGATGTAGATCGCGATCTCGCGCTCCGGCGCCGCCGACTCCAGATGGAGGAGTTGCGCGATGACGACGTTGGCGACGCCGTCGTCGATCTCCGTGCCGAGGAAGATGATCCGCTCCGACAGCAGCCGGCTGAACACGTCGGAGGAGCGCTCGCCGTGCGTGGTCCGCTCGACGACGTAGGGAATCGTGTAGTTCGCCATGGTCACAGCCCCATCCGTCGCTTCGAGGCGGCCGGGCGGACGTCCGCGAGGGACTCCACGACCCGGTCCACCATGCCGTACTCCCTGGCCTCCTCGGGTGTGAACCAGCGGTCGCGGTCGCCGTCCCGGGAGATGGTCTCCGGGGTCTGGCCCGTGTGCTCGGCGAGGAGCCGCTCCATCTCCCGCTTGGTGTGCTCCAGGTTGTCCGCCTGGATCTCGATGTCGGCGGTGGTGCCGCCGATGCCCGCCGACCCCTGGTGCATCATGATCCGCGCGTTCGGCAGGGCGTACCGCTTGCCGGGGGTACCGCCGGTGAGCAGGAACTGGCCCATGCTGGCCGCGAACCCCATCGCGAGCGTGGAGACGTCGTTGGGGATGAGCCGCATGGTGTCGTAGATGGCGAGCCCCGCGTAGACCGAGCCGCCGGGACTGTTGATGTACAGGCTGATGTCGGTGCGCGGGTCCTCGGCGGACAGGATCAGCAACTGGGCGCAGACCCGGTTCGCGGAGACCTCGTCGACCTGGGTGCCCAGCAGCACGATCCGCTGCCCCAGCAACTGGGCGGCCAACTGGTCGTCGAACCGGGAGGGCAGGGTGTCACCCTCCTCCGCCCGGGGGGTGAGCGCGGTGAGTGGAGTCATCGGATCTCCTCGTCGTGGCGTGGATTGCCGTCCCCTTCACTGTTCACCGCGAACCCACCCCACCAGGTATTTCTCTGCCCGCGGCAGATCTGCCCACAGCAGAGCGCCCCGTTCACCCCTTCGAGTCGGGGCACGACCGATGAGTTTCGCGAAGAGGAGCGGTCGACACAGATGTCAGCGAATCCACGCTCCAGGAGGTACTCATGGCCGGCACCGGTTTCACCACGTGTCTCTGGTTCGACGACCAGGCCGAGGAAGCCGCCCACTACTACGTCTCGGTGTTCAAGAACTCCAGCGTCGGCAAGATCGCCCGCTACCCCGAGGGCTCGATGCGCCAGGCCGGGACCGTGATGACCGTGGAGTTCACGGCCAACGGCCACCGGTTCCTCGCGCTCAACGGCGGCCCGCAGTTCAAGTTCAACGAAGCCGTCTCCTTCATGATCTTCTGCGAGAACCAGGAGGAGATCGACTACTACTGGACCAAGCTCATCGAGGGTGGCGGCGAGCCCGGCCCCTGTGGCTGGCTCAAGGACAGGTACGGGGTGTCCTGGCAGGTCGTCCCGGACCGCCTCGACGCCCTCGTGACCGACCCCGACCCGGCCAAGGCGCAGCGCGCGACCCAGGCGATGCTCGGCATGGGCAAGCTCGACATCGCGGCCCTGGAGAAGGCGCACGCGGGCGAGTGAGCCGGGGCTAGGTCGTGTCTTCAATTGATCTTGCTTAGTGGATCATGGTCGGGTGATTCGTCGCCATGAACTGTCTGATGCAGAGTGGGAGTTCGTCCGGC
>NZ_JBSFOK010000077.1:0-24378 GCF_053587635.1 Streptomyces sp. NPDC003635
GCCAAGCAGGCGACGGCCGAACCGACGAACCTGAACACCCGTCAACCCGCTCTGACCAGCTGATCAACACCTACCGCACGGCGGGGGAACCTCAGTCCTTCCATACGTGCGGGCCGAGCTGCCTGCGCCCAGGCTTCAGTTCACCAGGAAGGGAGTCAGGGCGAGGTAGATGCCGAGTGCCAGCAGTGGCAGGGCGGCGAGGGCGGGCGGGCAGATCCGGCGGAGGGTGTCGGTGCCGGAGCTGTCGAAGGAGTAGTCGCGGGGGTTGTCCGGGTCGTAGGCGACGCGGGTCACCGGTCCGCGGTTCTTGCCCCGTCCGCTGTGCTCGACGCCGTCGAGGCTGGTGTACTTGTACCAGGCTGCTTTGTCTTTGGTTTGGAAGTCGAAGGTGGCGTTCACCGTGATTCCACGCTTCTTGAGCGCGTAATAGACGAGCGTGACGTCCAGAGCAAGGATCAGCAGGGCTGCGCCGAGGGCGAGTGGGATCACCGCGCCAAGGGGGGCGGGGAGCTTGTCTGCTCCGAGTGCGACGCCGACGCCCGTGGTGTAGCCGGCGTAGGTGAGGACGAGCGCGAGGAGGATCAGCTGCCGCCGACGGTACTTCGGGTGGTAGACCGGTTGCTCCGGCTCCGGCTGTGGCGTCAGATCGGTGACCCTGACCGCGGCGCTGCCGGCGGGGTCGCGCTGGGCGGGCAGCGCGTCGCCGAGGGCGTTCGCGAAGGCGGTGGCCGCCGTCGGGTTGCCGCCGTCGACACGGTGCAGAACACCGTCGGTCAGCACGATCTCGACGTGCCGCCCGCCATCGCTGCGGACTTCCTGAACCACAGCAAGGGGCACCTGGGTGCGGGTACGTCGGTCGACGAGCCGCAGTCCGTCGTCGTCGAGTACGGCCTCCGCACCGTCTTCGCCGACCAGTATCTGTGCAGAGACCATTGCCGTACCCCCGTTGAGATGCCCCCCGGCACCGCCGTGATCAAGCCACCGCAATCTACCGTGAGGCGAACGGATCCCGTCAACCAAGCTGCTCGACGACTTCTCCGCCCGGCCGATGCTGCCTTCTTGCGGGCCCACTTCGGCCCCCTCCGCGACAGCGGCAGCAACGGCTCCGCCCACTCTTCACCGGTCAGACCCGGGTGAGCGGCTCCCTGCCCGGGACCGCCGCGCGCGGGCGATCTGTCTATGGACAGTGGGAGAAGCCGAACAGGGGGTGATCGGCTGTCGCAGATGATGGCGGCGCAGGGGGTGTTCTGCTGGGGTCGGTGCGGGTCATGGCAGTGGTGGAGGCTTCGGCGGGCCCGGCGGTGGGTGGCTGCGGTGCGGTGGGTGGCTGCGGTGCGGCGGGGGAGTGGGCGGTGTGTGGGGTGTGTGGGTGGTCGTGGATGGTGGGGGTTGGGGGTGGTGGTGTTCTGCTTGGGTTGTTGCGGGGTGGGGTTCTGCCGTCTGCGGCGGGCGTCGCGGAACGCCGTGACGGAAAACGCCGTGGCCGAACGCCTCGCGCTCCCCTTGAACGCCCCATTTTTCGCGGGGTGGTTGGGGTGCGATGGGTGTGCGGGTCGGGTGTCTTTGGTTCACGTTCTGCCCCGGGTGTCGGGGGTGCCGGTCCTTGTGGCGGGGGTTCCGGGGGCCGCTGGATGCGTTCTGTGCGGCGTTGTTCTGGGTGTGGATGCTGTACGTCGTGGTGGTGTTGGTGGTGGTGTGTTCCGGCATACGGGACGGTAACGGGGTCTGTGATGCCTTTCGGGTAACGATCATGTGTGGGGTGTTGTCAGGTGGGCGGGTGTTTCTAGCCTGCCGGCATGTCTTTTTTGATCCGTAGGAGAACGCCGGTTTTGGCGCTGGAGCTTGATGATGTGGCTCTGGGGAAGTTGTTGAGGTCGTTGCGGGCCACGATGGAGTCGGGTGCGATGGCGCGTGCGGACGTGTGTGTGGCGCAGGTGGCGGGTTTTCTGGCGCCGCGGTCGCAGGACTGGGACCGCAGGACGTTCCGGCTGGGTGTGCTGGCGCGTTTTCTGTCCAGGTCGGGGGTGCCGTCGGAGTGGGTGCGGCTGAGTCCGGACAGTGCCGGCGCTTTGGTGTTGGGTGCGTGGTCGGCTGTTGTGCGGGCTCGTGCGGTGGGGGATCTGGGGGGTGTTTCCCGGGCCAGGGCCGATTGTTTGCGTGCGGCGGAGCTTGCGCCGCAGGACCCCGCGCCGTGGGTTGTGCTGCTGGAGACGGCCCGGCTGGAGCGGCAGGGGGCTGCGGATGTTTTCGGGGTGTGGAACGAGGTGGTGGCGCGTGATCGCTGGAACCGGGAGGCGTATCTGAGCATGATGCGTTACCTCATGCCGGAGGAGGGCGGTTCGCGGGTTCAGGTGCTGGACTTTGTCGATTCGCTGCGTGCGCGTGTCCCCGCGAACGCGCCGTGTGTGGGCACGGAGCTGACCTCGCAGGTGCTGCACTATCAGTCCATCACCGCCAGGGGAGGCGTCGAGGGTCTCATGGCGCGCAGTTTCTGGTCCGACCCGCAGGTGGCCGGTGCGCTGGACCGGGCCGCTCAGCACTGGGCGCGGCCGTTGTTCCTCAGTCACGCTGCCGCCCTCGCCGATCTGAACACCCTGGCCTACGCCCTGATGGAGGCCAACCGCCGCCGTGAGGCCCTTGCTGTTTTCAGGGCCATTGGTGGTGCTGTCACGCACTGGCCGTGGCAGGCCGGGGGAGAGCCGGTGACGGAGTTCCAGCAGGCGCGGGCGCGTGCGGAGTTGGCGCAGTCGCGCAGTACGCGCTCTGACTAGCCGGTAGCCGGTAGCCGGCGGGCGGGAGGGGGTGAGGGTGTCTTTGTGGGCGGCTGCGGCTGCGGCTGGTGCGGGTGGTGCCCCGTCGAGTGGTGCAGCCGGGATCGCGGCGAAGGTGCAGGTCGTTCGCACCGCTTCCTGCGGGGTGCCGACAGTTGGCTGACGTCTCGTCAGCTCGTCGCAGTTGCCCTTCCGGCGGGCCCGTGGGATGACCTCGCCGACCATCGGCAGCGCGGCATCGCCGATGCTCTCGACCTGACAGTCCATCATGTGAGTGGATCGGTGATCGTGGAATTCGGCCCGTGGCCTGCGCTTCACCACGATCGTCGCTGCACCACTGGGCGGTACGCCGGCCGGGCAGCCGCCCGGAAGGGGGTTTGGGGCGTGCCCCGTCTTGGTGGGGAGCGCCGGGTGCGGCGGGGCCTGCGGGTGCCGGGTGCCGGGTGCGGGGTGCCGGGGTGCGGGGCGTGTGCTGGCGGGCTGGCGGTCGTTGCATCACTGGGCGGGACGCCGGCCGGGCAGCCGCCCGGAAGGGGCTCGGAGTGTGCCCCGCTTTGGTGGGGAGCGCCGGGGGCCGCGGGGCCTGCGGGTGCCGGGTGGTGCGGGGTGCGGGGCGTGTGCTGGCGGGCTGGCGGTCGTTGCATCACTGGGCGGGACGCCGGCCGGGCAGCTGCCCGGAAGGGGCTTGGGGTCTGCTCCGTCTTGCTGGGGAGCGCCGGGTGCCGCGGGGCCTGCGGGTGCCGGGTGCCGGGTGCCGGGTGTGGGCCGGCCGGGGGGTGGGGGTCAGCTGCTGGCGGGCGGGCCGGGGGGTGGGGGTTGGTTGTTGTGGGGTGGGGGGGTGGGTTGTTCTTCGGGGAGCCATCGCAGGGCGAACCATAGTTCCATGCGGACGTCGAGGTCGTCGAGGTCGGTGTTGAGGAGTTCGGCTGTTTTGGTGATGCGTCGGCGCACGGTGTTGCGGTGGAGTTCGAGTGCGGCGGCGGTGCGGTCCCAGCTGCCGTGGTGGGCGAGCCAGGTGCGCAGGGTGTCGAGGAGGACGGCTGGGCCGGGGGAGGGGGCTGTGCGCAGCGGGGCGAGGCGGGTTTGGGCGAGTGCTGTCGCGTCGTGGGCGCTGACCAGGGTGTGCAGGGTCAGGTCCTGGTCGTGGTGCTGGAGCTGGGGGGTGTGGGTGGCGAGGGCCTGGCGGAGCATGCGTTCGGCTTGGGTGTCGGCCAGGGCGAGGTCGGTGGCGGCGGCGGGTGAGCTGATGCCGAGGGTCCATCCCAGGCGGGTTGCGGGGGTGAGGTCGGCGGGTGGGGTGGGGCCGGTGGGGATGAGTGCGACCAGGCTGGTGCCGTCGACGTCGACGTAGGGGGTGGTCAGGGCGGTGGCGAGGGTGGCCAGCTGGACGGGGCCCTTGCTGGGCGGGGTGTCGGTGGCGGGTTGGTTGAGGCGGCCGTGGACGACGGTCCAGTGGCCGGGCTGTGCTGGGGTGAGGAGCGGGGTGACGTCGGCGGGGCTGCGGCCGAGCATGAGGCGGACCAGCGCGGCGGCGCTGCGGGTGTCGGTGTCCAGGGCGTGGCGGGGGGTGGTGAGCACGGAGAGCAGGACCAGGGCGGTGCCGGTGATGGAGCGGTGCACGGCGGTGGGTGGGCAGGTGGTGGCGACGCCGAGGGCGAAGGGGCCGTCGGCTTGTTCGGCGGGAAGTGTGTAGACGGTGTGGTGGGTGCCGGCGTGGTGTTCGGCGGCTGCGGTGGGCGGCTGGGGCCGTCCCGGCTGGGAGCGCTTCTGCACGGCGGCGGTCGTGCGGGCGGCCAGTGCGTGCAGTTGCCGGGTGACGGGTGCGGCGGGCCGGGGGCCGGCGGCGAGCAGTTCGGTGCCGTGCGGGTCGAGCAGGACGGTCCAGGCGCCGAGGCGGGTGGCGAGCTGGTGCAGGACGGCCCGCAGGGCGTCGGGGCGGGCGGCGGCGGTGGCCAGAGCGGCCTGGGCTTGGGAGATCTGCCGCAGTTCCTGCAGGCGGGCCTCGGCCATGGCGGCGTGCGCCACGTGGTTGACCGCGACGAAGGGGGTGTGGCGGGGGATCTGCAGCAGGGGCAGGCCGTGCCGGTCGCACGCGGCGATCAGGGCGGGCGGGACCGTCTCGTGCACCGGAGCTATGCCGAAGCCGAGTGCTGCGATGCCGGCCTGCACCAGCCGCTGCACGTACACGTCGATCTCGTCCGCGTCCGCCGGGAGACCGATGCCGGCGATGAGCAGCAGTTCACCGCCGAGCAGGTAGGGCGCCGGGTCGGCCAGTTCCGTGGTGCCGATGGTGCCGACGAGGCGGTCCTCGCGGGGCCCGGCGAGCTGCTGCAGGCCCAGGCCCGTGTCGGCGAGGAGGGTGTGCAGCGACACCGCCGGGGTGTGCGGTGCGGGAGGGGCGGGGCTGGTCTGCGGCATGAGCGTTTCCTACGGTCAGCAGAGCATCACCGGCGGGATGATTCATCCCTTGCCGACCTTAATAAGAGACAGATCCGCCACTGCGGAGTCAAGGTGTGCCGTCCTACGGTGGTCGCACACCAGCCGGACACCCGGGCAGAGACCCTTCGGTTACCGTCCCGGCGACCTCGCCGGGCTCTGCCCCCCCCCTTTTTTCTGAGCAACGCAGCCGCCGCCCCACCCCCGGCCCCGCGCGCAGCCGCTCTCCTCTCATACCCGTACGCCGGCACCGCGTTGCTCCGACGCGGGCCGCCAAGGACCGGAGGACGTCATGGGCGTCGACTATGTCGTGATCATCGGATATCTGCTGGGCATCGCCGCCGTGGGGTGGTGGGGCAAGAGACGGGCCCGGTCCGCCAGCGACTTCCTCGTCGCGGGACGGCGCCTGGGACCGGGCCTGTACACGGGCACCATGGCCGCCGTCGTCATCGGCGGCGCCTCCACCATCGGCGGCGTGCGCCTGGGCTACACCTACGGTCTGTCCGGCGCCTGGATGGTCTTCGCGATCGGCTTCGGCCTGCTGGCGCTGAGCATCTTCTTCTCCGCCCGCATCGCCCGGCTGAAGGTCTACACCGTCTCCGACATGCTGTCCCTGCGCTACGGGGACTCCGCCAGCATCATCTCGGGCGTGGTGATGTGGATCTACACCCTGATGCTCGCCGTCACCTCCACCATCGCCTACGCCACCGTCTTCGATGTCCTGTTCGATGTGCCCCGCTGGGCCGCCGTCGTCCTCGGCGGCACGATCGTGGTGGGCTACTCCGCACTCGGCGGCATGTGGTCGATCACCCTCACCGACATGGTGCAGTTCGTCGTCAAGAGCATCGGTGTCCTGGTGATCCTGCTGCCGGTCGCCGTCGTCAAGGCGGGCGGATTCGCCGAACTGGGCGACCAACTCCCCGACAGCTACCTGTCGTTCGGCTCCATCGGCGGCGAGAGCATCTTCACCTACGTGCTGATCTACACGTTCGGCATGCTCATCGGCCAGGACATCTGGCAGCGGGTCTTCACCGCCCGCAGCGACAAGGTCGCCGCCTGGGGCGGCACCGTCGCCGGCCTGTACTGCCTGCTCTACGCACTGGCCGGCGCCGTCATCGGCATGGCCACCAAGGTCATCCACCCCGACCTCTCCAGCGCCGACAACGCCTTCGCGGCCATCGTGGAGAGCACGCTGCCCTCCGGCGTCAAGGGCCTGGTGCTCGCCGCGGCGCTGTCCGCCATGATGTCCACCGCCAGCGGGGCCCTGATCGCCTCCGCCACCGTCGCCAACAACGACATCTGGCGCCGCCTGCGCGCCCTGGGCGGCCGCGGCGGCCGCCATCAGATCGGCGACCACGACGAGGTGGCCTCCAACCGGCTCGCCATCATCATCCTGGGCGCGGTGTCCATCGCCCTGGCCTGTCTGCTCGACGACGTGCTGGCCGCCCTCACCGTCGCCTACAACCTCCTGGTCGGCGGTCTGCTGGTGCCCATCCTGGGCGGCCTGCTGTGGAAGCGCGGCAACCTCCAGGGCGCCCTCGCGGCCATGACCGCAGGCAGCGTCACCGTCATCGCCTTGATGGCCACCCACGGCATGCTCGCCAACGAACCCATCTACTACGGCCTCGCCGCCAGCCTGACCGCCTACCTCGTGATCAGCATCGCCACCCGCCCGACCGAGGCCCACGTCCTGGAGCAGTGGCGTCGCCGGCTCGCCGGCCAGGACCACGACCGCGACGATCCTGCCGCCCGGCAGGACAGGACCGCGGCGACCGCCCTCTGACGCACCCGACAGGAGCCGAGCCCCTCATGGCCACCCACGCCCTTCCGACCGACACCGCCCCCCGCATCAGCGCCACCGCCTCCCTGCCCGCCCCCCTCACACGCCACGGCGACGAAGAGCTGCGCCTGCGCCGTGAACTGGCCGCCGTCTACCGGCTCGTCGCGCACTTCCGGATGACCGATCTGATCTTCACCCACATCTCCCTGCGGCTGCCCGGCCCCGACCACCACTTCCTCATCAACCCCTACGGACTCCTCTTCGAGGAGATCACCGCCTCGAACCTGGTGAAGATCGATCTTCAAGGCCGGCCCGTCGAGCCGACCCCCTACCCGGTCAACCCCGCCGGCTTCGTCATCCACAGCGCGATCCACGCCGCCCGCCCCGACGCCCACTGCGTGCTGCACACCCACACCAAGGCCGGCTGCGCCGTCGCGGCCCAAAGCGGCGGCCTGCTTCCGGTCAACCAGATGTCCATGGAATTCCACCACCGGGTCGGCTACCACGACTACGAGGGGGTCGCCCTCAACCTCGACGAACAGCAGCGCATCGTCACCGACCTCGGCGACCACCCCGCGCTCATCCTGCGCAACCACGGGCTGCTCACCGTCGGCAGGACCGCCGCCCAGGCCTTCTTGCGCATGTACTACCTGGAAAGGGCCTGTGAGATCCAGGTGACCGCCCAGGCCGGCCACACCCCGCTGATCCTGCCCCCCGCCGACCTGTGCGAGCACACCGCCCGCCAACTGCGCGGCGAGGACCACGGATCCGACCTCGACGACGGCCACGCCTACGACCTGGCCTGGCAGGCCCTGCTCCGGCTGGTGGGGCGCATCGCTCCCGACTACGCCGACTGACCCCCCGCCCCGCTGCCCAACCCGCCGGCGCCGCCCCGGCCGGAACACCTCCCCGGGCGGCGGGCGGCGGCCCGGGCGGCGGCGGGTGCGGACCCACAACTCCACCACGCCTCCTCCCGGCCGCCCGCCCCGGGCCGCCGGCCCAGCACCGACGGCCGCCCGCCCCGGCCCCGGCCCTGCCCGGAGCCGGTGCACCCCCCGGGCCGCCGTCACCGCCGGCTCCTGGCCTCCCCCCGGGACCGGCGGAGCGCGTGACCGCCCCGGCCCTTGAAGGGCCGGGGCGGTCACCACGTTCCCGAAGGACGAAAGCGAGACCCCGCAAATGAACACCGCCCCGCGCGCCGCCACCCCGGCAGGGCAGCGCGCTCTGGTCCTCACCGCCGTCGCGGTCCCCGTCACCGGCTGGGCCGTGCACGCCCTCACCCTCCACCGCCGCCTGGCAGCCGAACGCCGCGACCCCCTCACCGGAGCCGAGCGCCGCGCCGCATTCGAACGCCGCGCCAAGCGCCTGCTGGCCCGGCACCAGAAGGACTGCCTCATCTGCCTGGTCGACCTCGACGACTTCAAAGGACTCAACGACACCCACGGCCACGCCGCCGGGGACGCCGTGCTCGCCGCAACCGGCCGGCGCCTGGCACGCTGGGCCGGCCCCCACGGAGTCGTCGGCCGCCTGGGCGGAGACGAATTCGCCGTGGCCACCCGCATCCGCCCCCGCACCCACGACCACGCGATGCGGCAGAGCCTGCAACGGCTGATGGACCACCTGCGCGAACCCGTGCCCACCCCCGCCGGAGAGCTCGCCGTCGCCGCCTCCATCGGCACCGCCGCCCCCCACCACCTCGGCATCCGTGCCCTGCCCGCCCTGCTGCGGGGCGCCGACGTCTCGATGTACCGGACCAAGCGCTCCGGACACTACGGATGGGCGGAGATCGAGGACCTCACGGTGGCGACCGTCAACGGCCGCCGCCTGGGACGCCCCGGCACCGCCCTGACAGGTGCCGCATGACCGACACCCCCGCCACGAGCCGGCCGGCGCGGACCGCGGGCCTCGTTCCCCTTCCCGCCGCGGCCGCAGCCCGGCGCCGCAACGCCCCGCGCACCACCGCAGGCCACGACCGCCCCCGAGGCGGTGCACCTCCCGCGCTCTGGCCCCGCGAGGCCAGGGCACCGGCCGGTTCCGCTCCGAGGCGGCCCGCCCCACCCGCAACCGGGCAAGGTGTATAAAATGTGTATGAACCCGTCCGGCGGGGGTTCGTCCACCGGGGGTGCAGGCCACCGCCCCCGTCAGGTCCCCCCGTCCTCGTGGGGCCGAAGCGCCCGCGATCTCGTCGGCATACGGAGCGTCGCGGCCCAGGGCTTCCTTCTGCAGCTCCTGCTGACCGTCCTTTTGGTCATCGCTGCCGTGGTCGCGCTCGTGCTTCTGGCCCGCGACAGCAGCATGGACGAGGCCCGGCAGCGCTCCGTGGCCGGCGCCGAGATGTTCGCCCACGCGCCCGGCACCCTCAACGCCATGAAATCACCGGATCCCACGGCCCTGCTGCAGCCGGCCGCCGAAGCCGCCCGCACAGGCTCCGAAGTCGACTACGTCGTCGCGTTCAGCCCCGCGGGCATCCGGTGGACCCACCCCGACCCCAGCCTCATCGGCCGGCACGTCACCGGCACCTTCGAGCAGGGCCTGGCCGGCCAGTCGTACACGAGCGTCTTCCACACCCCCGTCGGACAGGCCGTGGACACCACCGTCCCCGTCATCGACACCGACGGCTCAGTCGTGGGCCTGGTCGCCGTCGGCATCTCGGTGGAGAACGTCAACGAGACGGTGACCGACCAGCTGCCCCTGCTGCTGGGGTCGGCCGCCGCGGCACTGCTCCTCGTCGCGGCCGGATCGCTCCTGGTCAGCCGACGCCTCCTGCGCCAGACCCACGGCCTGGGCCCGGCCGAACTGAGCCGGATGTACCAGCACCACGCCGCCGTACTCCACGCGGTCCGCGAAGGCGTGATCATCACCAGCGGCGACGGGCGCATCCTCCTCGCCAACGACGAGGCCAGGCGCCTGCTGGAACTGCCCCCGGACGCCGAGGGCCGGCCCGTGGCGCAGCTGAGCCTGGACCCCAACATCGCCGACCTGATGGTGTGCGACCGCGTGGCCAGTGACGAGGTGCACCAGGCCCGAGACCGCCTGCTGGCGGTCAACGTGCGCCCCACCGCCCCCTACGGCGGACCCCCGGGAAACGCGGTGACCCTGCGCGACTCCACCGAACTGCGCGCGTTCGCCGACAAGGCACAGGCCGCCCGGGAACGCCTCAGGCTGGTCCACGACGCCGGCGTGGCCATCGGCACCACCCTCGACGTCGTCCGCACCGCCGAGGAACTGGCCGAGCTCGCGGTGCCCCGGTTCGCCGACATCGTCACCGTCGAGCTCCTCGAACCCGTCCTGAGCGGAGGCGAGCCCGGCGAGGGCACCATGCGGATGCGCCGCACGGCAGCGGCCGGCGTGGCACCCGACGCACCCCTGTATCCGCTGGGAGAACTCATCGACTTCGCCCCCACCACCCCCATGGCCGCAAGCATGGCCACCGGCCGAGCCGTCCTCGAAGCAGACCTGAGCACAGCCCGCGGATGGCAGGCCCAGGACCCCGCACGAGCCCGCCAGGTCGTCGCCCACGGCATCCGCTCACTGATCACCGTCCCCCTGCGCGCCCGGGGCATCGTGCTCGGACTCGCGGACTTCTGGCGCACGGACAGCACCCCGCCCTTCGAACCCGACGACCTGACCTCGGCCGAAGAACTCGCCGCCCGCGCCGCCGTGGCCATCGACAACGCCCGACGCTACACACGCGAACACACCGTGGCCGTCGCCCTGCAACGCCGCCTCCTGCCCCAGAACCTCCCCCAGCAGTCCGCCCTCGACGTCGCCCACCGCTACCTGCCCGCACAAGCCGGCGTCGGAGGCGACTGGTTCGATCTCATCCCCCTGCCCGGCGCCCGCGTCGCCCTCGTCGTCGGTGACGTCGTGGGCCACGGCCTGCACGCGGCAGCCACCATGGGCCGGCTGCGCACCGCCGTCCACAACTTCTCCACCCTCGACCTGGCCCCCGACGAACTCCTCAGCCACGTCGACGAACTCGTCTCCCACATCGACACCAACGCCAGCGCAGAACAAGAACAGGACATCGGCATCACCGGCGCGAGGTGCCTCTACGTCATCTACGACGCCGTCACCGGCCACACCACAGCCGCCTCCGCCGGCCACCTGGGCCCCGCCGTCATCCACCCCGACGGCCACGTCTCCTTCCCCGACATCCCGGTATCCCCGCCCCTGGGACTGGGCGGCACCACGCCCGCCGAAGCCGCCGAGTTCGTCCTGCCACCCCACGCCCGCCTCGTCCTCTACACCGACGGACTCATCGAGGACCGCCACCGCGACCTCGACACCGGCATTGAGCAGCTTCGCTCCACCCTGACCGCACACGCACAAGACCCCCTGGAAGAGCTGTGCACCCACGTCGTGAACACCCTGCTCCCGCCCCGCCCCGGCGACGACGTCGCCCTGCTCATCGCCCGCACCCGACGACTGACCGCGGACCGGGTCGCCCAATGGGACATGCCCGCACAGCCCGAGGCCGTGGGCTCCGTCCGCTCCCAGTGCATCCGCACCCTGGAGTCCTGGGGACTGCACGACATCACCTTCTCCGCCGGACTCGTCCTGAGCGAACTGATCACCAACGCCGTCCGCTACGGGAACCAGCCCATCGGGGTGCGTCTGCTCTACGACCACACCCTGGTCTGCGAAGTCTCCGACGGCAGCAGCACCTCACCCCACCTGCGCCGCGCGGCCAGCACGGACGAGGGCGGCCGCGGACTGTTCCTCGTCGCCCACTACGCCGAACGGTGGGGCACACGCTACCGGGCCCGCGGAAAGGTCATCTGGGCCGAGCTGAACCCGCACGCCCGGCCCGAGGAGCCGCTCACGGACGCGACGGACGACCTCCTCAGCCAATGGGACGACCCCCCGCTCTGACCGAACGCCCCCCGCCCTGACCCCCTCCCGCCCCGTAGGCACGGCACTGCGCACCTACTGGCCCATCCAGAGGGGCTCCTGGTGAAAAAGCCGCGGGCCTGCCCCCTCCCAGCGACGTCACACCTGCTCGACACAGCCGGCCTCCCCACGGTGCCGTCGCAGTGGGGAAGTCGCTTAAGGGCACGGGAGGTTCCCAAGAGGGCTGCGGCGGGGGACGGCCTGCTCGCACGGAGACCAGACGCACGGAAGACAAACGGCAAGGGGTGATGAGCTGTCAGGCGCCGTTCAGGCCCGTGCTCCGTCGCCGCTCATGGTCGCTGACCCCTTCCCGAGCCCACTGCCGCAGCTCTGCGATCTCCTCCCGGGACAGGCGTGAAGCCTCGAAGGCTGCATCGTCGCTCCACTGAACGGTCCCGAGGCGGTCGCGAAGACCGCCCAAGCGGAACCCCCCGGCCGTGCTGGTGCCTCAGCATTTCCAAGCGCCGTGAGTGTGTGGTCGCGGGCAGCTGCGCGGACATCGACGACAGCGCGGGGGGGCGCCGCGCGGTCTGCCAGGGCGAAGACCGTGGTTTGCGATGACGTCGGCGAGGCCGAGGAGGGGGCCGTAGGGCGTCAGGGCCGGCTGTGTCCCTTGGTTTTCCTTGAGCATGGCGACGATGGTCTGCGGGTGGCTGCAGCCTTCCGGCCGGCCGCCGCGGCCCGCCGGCCGGCCCGGAACCGGCAGCAGGCCCCTTCACTTCAGCCCGCTGGGTGTTGCTGGTGTCCGGGCGGTGTCGGGGCCGGCGCGGTGGCCGGCAGGCCGCGTTCTCCTCACCTGCTGGGCGCGGCAGTCGCAGCCGTGAGTGGACTGGAGCCGGCGAGCGCGGCCGGGCGGCGCTTCGTCGGCAGGGCCTTTTGGGTTGAGTGCGGGACTCGGCATCCCGCGAGCTGTGAGGAGGTCCCCATCCCTTGCTAAGGGGCGTTCCGAGGAAGCGGTTGGTTCCCGGGATGTTCGAGTGCCGGACCGTGGCACCTCGTGGCTGCCGGGCGGGCAACGCCTCGCTTTAGACAGCGTGCGCGGTCCTGGTCCCTTCGCGGGTACCGGCCGCCCGGTTCGAGTCTGTCGGACCGGGCGGACGGATGGAGGGCAGGCCGTCAGAAGCGGGGGTGGGTGTTGGCGGTGCCGATGGTGAGGCCGGAGGCGAAGATCTTGGTCTTGAGGGTGGTGTTGAGTGCGCCGGCGGCTTCGGGGGTGAGCTTGAGGGTGACGTTGGTGGCGTCGGCTCCGTGCTGGGTGAGTTTGACGCTGGCGGTGGTCAGGTCGAGCTTGAAGACGGGGACGCGGGTCTCGGTGCCGGCGACGCGGCCGGTGAGCTGGGCCTTGTTGAGGTCGATGGTGAAGTTCTTGACCTCCAGGGAGCGGCCGTTGAAGACGTTGGTGAACTTCAGGCCGCCCTTGTGGAGGATCTTGCCGCCGAGGGGGTTGGTGGTCAGCGAGCCGCCGGTGACGGGGTAGGTGGCCTTGAGGGTGGGCTGGCCGCCGACCGTGGTCAGGGAGGGCTTGCCGGGGCGGGTGACGAGGGGGGCGATGCCGTTGGACAGGAGTGCCTTGGCGATGGCCGGGGCGACGGTCACGGAGGTGTGGCCCTTTTTGACGGGCACCGGGTGGCCGGTGGCGGAGGCGGTGGGGGCTGCGATCGCCAGGGCTGCGACGGCTGACGCTGCAACAACAGCGGTGCGGGTCATAGTGGTTGGCTCCCAAAGCCGAGTGGATGGTGCGGATGACGGAGAGGTGTTCTTCCACTCGTGCGGGGGTGGATGCAGCTGTGTCCGGAGGAAATCCCGCGACACCGCACCGTCCCGATCCAGAGCCTTGGAGTGGTGGACCGGCGCTGCAGGGTGGATCTCTGGAGGCCTGACACCCGGCGGGACGGTGTGAGGCTGCCAAATGCTGCACGCTCTCACGCGCCGGCGAGTGTCCGCTCGACGCAGCGCCCAACCGGCCGCCCGGTGGGGCGGGAGCGTGGTGTCGGCGAGTGGCCTTCTTTGCCCCGCGCGTCCACCGTGAGCGTCGAGGACGTGCGTTGTGAGCCGTAAGGCCGCATGCATCGGGCATGCCCCGCATCCCTCGGGCCTGTATGCGGGGTCGCTGTGGTTACAGCTCGGTCTATGAGCGCGGTTCGCCTGCGGCCAGTGGTGTCCACACCGGCCCCGCTGGGGCTGTGGTGTTCGATGTCTTCGAGGGTGGCGGCGCCGAGGGGGACGGTGCGGGCGAGGGCCGTGACGCGGGGGTGTTGTGCGGTCATGGCCTGCAGGTCGCTGATGCGGTGGGCGAGCCTGGTGGGGGTGGCGCCGGTGAGGCCGAAGAGGATGCGGGGGAAGACCGCATACCAGCGCAGCCAGGCCGGGCCGGTCGTGGTCGGCCTGCGGCAGCCGACGGGCTGTGTTTCGTGGTGGAACAGCCGTGCGTAGTGGATGAGTTTGGTGGCGAGGCGTTCGCTGCTCATGGTGGTGCGGTCGATTTCTACGAACGCGCGGAGTTTTGTGCGGTGTTCGCCGTCGGTGAGGGTGTAGTGCATGAGGGTGTCGGCGATGAGGCGTTCGCCTTCGCCGATGGGGTGGGCGACTTCGGGGGTCCAGTCGTAGGGGCCGTGTTCGTGGCCGTGGCGGCGGGCGTCTGCCGCGAAGGCGAGGTGGGCGCGGACGGCGGTGAGGGTGTGCGCGGTCTTCAGCGATGCCGCGGTCGTGGTGGTGATGGGGTGGGGGGCGTCCGCGCAGGGCGGGGAGGTCGCGGGTCTGGCGTGCTCCTTCGGGGGTGCGGTACCAGGCGTGCGTACGCGGCCGGGGCAGCGGGGTGCGGTCGGTGAAGCCCGTGGTGCGCAGGGTGTTCAGCACCCGGGAGATGAGGTGACGCGATTCGTCCGGGCGGAGCGTGAGGTGGAGTTGGCCGGTGGTGGCCATGCGGTGCAGGGCGAGAGTGCGGTCAGGATGTGCAGGTGCAGGGGTTCGGTGGGGCTGGGCGCCGGCCCGGGGGAGGGGGCATGGGGCATGGCAGGGAGGGCAACCTGCGGTTCTCGACTGGGCGGGCGGCCGTGAGGCTGCGACCAGGGGCACGGTGGGGATACGACGTTGGTGGTCGGGCCCCGTGGTTGGGCCCCGCTACGGGCCGGCCCCTGTCCCCGGCCGTGCCCGGCCATGGGCCGGTGAGGGGGTGTCATGTCCCGGGGCCCGCCGTCCGGGCCGGCGTTGACGTGCCGCCGTGCACCAGAGCCCGTCCCGGTGTGCAGGCGGAGACAGCACGGACGGGCGCGCCGTGTTTTTCCTTTTCATGCCATCGGGCGGCACACAATCCGCCCGGACGCGAACAGACGGCCTGCCCGGGCCCGCGGCCCTTGACCGGACGGATAGGAGCACCCCCCTACAGAAGTGTCCCCCCGGGGGACTGCTGTGGTCTGCCCGGGGGGGGTGTCTGTGAGGTTGCTGGGTGTGCAGGTCAGCGGTCTTGGGCGGCTGCTTCGGCTTCGGAGTCGGCGATGTTGAGGTTGGCGTAGGCGACCGGGTTGGCGTACTCCCACACCTTGGTGATGTGGCCGTCGGCGACGTCGATGCGGAAGATGTAGACGTTGTTGTAGACGAGCTTCTCCGCGCTGGACAGGATGTCGCCGTTGGCCTGGAGGAACACCGAGCGGGCGTCCTCGCTGACCGTCCAGGCCTTGTCCGGGAAGGCGACGTGGTCGAACTTCGCCGCGACCGACTCGATGTAGGCGAGGACGGCGGCGGGGCTGTCGAAGACGTACCAGGGCTCGGGGGTGCCCGCGATCGACAGGGGGATGACGAAGGTCGCCTCTTCCGCCAGGAGGGCCGCCACCGCGGCCGGGTCGCGGTTCTCGAACGCGGTGATGAACGCCTGGGCGGTGGCGAGGGACTTCTGGTGCATGCTGTTCATGATCATTCTTTCGGGGTGGTGTGCTGCGGCCGCGGTCCACGGCCGCATGAACGGGAAGGGCGCAGAGGTCACCAGGGCACGGGGCCGGTGGCGCCGAGGAAGGCGGGGCTGGGGGCGTCGGGGCCGGTGGCGGCTGCGACGATCACCGCCGCGCCGTCCTCGACGCTCTGGGTGCCCTGGTGGCCGTTGAGGTCGGTCGCGGTGAATCCGGGATCGACCGAGACCACACTGATCTGCGGGAATGCCTGCGCGTAGATTGCGGTCAGCATGTTCAGCGCGGCTTTGGAGGAGTTGTAGGCCAGCAGCGGTGCCCACGCATCCAGGATGTCGGTGTGGGCGGCCGGGTCGGCGTTGATCGTCAGCGAGCCCAGGCTGCTGGAGACGTTCACGATCGCGGGACGGGCCGCGGCCTGCAGCAGGGGCAGGAAAGCGCGGGTGGTGCGCACAGCCCCGAAGACGTTGGTGTCGAAGACCTGCTGCAGGTCGCCGGCGGTCAGCTCACCGGCCGGCGCCGCCGGCCCGGCGACGCCCGCATTGTTGACCAGCACATCCACCCGGCCCGCCTCGGCCTGCACCTGGTGTGCGGCCGCGGCGACCGACGCCTCGTCGGTGATGTCGATCAGCAGCGGGCGGGCCCCGAGGGCCTTGGCGGCCTGCTCGCCGCGGTGGGCGTCGCGGGCGCCGGCATAGACGGTGTGGCCCAGCTCGATGAGGCGGCGGGCGGTTTCGAAACCGAGACCCTTGTTGGCCCCGGTGATCACGGTGACTGTTGTCATGCCACTGAGCCTGCGCGCTGCGGCCACCAACAGGGAGAGCCCTCCTCAGCGGGGGGTCGGCCAGTACCAGGCTGTGTGCACCGTGCCCGGCGGACAATGGATGCGTGAACGACGATCCCGCAGCCCTCGGCCAGGCCCTGCGCCACTGGCGTGACCGCACCAGCCCCCAAGACCTGGGCCTGCCTCTCGGCGGTGTCCGCCGCGCCCCCGGGCTGCGACGCGAAGAGCTCGCCCAGCTCGCCGGACTCTCCGTCGACTACGTCGTCCGCCTGGAACGAGGCCGCGCCACCTCACCCTCCGGGCAGGTCCTGGCCTCCCTCGCCCGCGCCCTGCGCCTGACCGAGACCGAACGCGACCACCTCTACCTCCTCGCCGGCCAGGCACCACCCACCACCGGCCAGATCTCCGGGCACATCCCGCCCAGCATCCAGCGCCTTGTCGACCAGCTGAACGCCAGCCCCCTCAGCGTGCACGACGCCGCCTGGAACCTCATCTCCTGGAACCCTCTGTGGGCCGCCCTCATGGGCGACCCCTCGCCCTGGCGCGGCAAGGACCGCAACATCGCCTGGCGGCACTTCACCCACCTGCCCACCCGCGTCACCCACACCCCCGACCAACAGAACCGGCTCGAAACAGCCCTCGTCTGCGACCTGCGCTCCTGCGCCGCCCGCTACCCGAAAGACACGCACCTCACCGCACTGATCACCAGCCTGCGCAGCGCCAGCGAACGCTTCGAGGACCTGTGGGACTCCCACACGGTCGGGTTCCACACCACCGACAGCAAGACCGTCCACCACCCCGACCTCGGCCCCGTCACCGTCGACTGCGACACGCTCACCATCCCCGGAAACGACCTGCGCATCGCCATCTGCTCCGCACCACCGGCAACCGCCACAGCCGAACAATTCGCCCTGCTCGCAGCCATCGGCACCCAAACCCTGACCTGACACACCCCGCTGCCGGGGCTGCACGCTCCCGCACCAAAAGCCCCGCATCGCTCCAGCGGGAGGTCAGCGCAGAGCTTCCGGCCGCTCCAGGTGCAGGAATCTGCCCCCCGGCGGCTCACCACCGAGATGACACCGCCCTGATGCTTTCCCATGGGATACCAACGTCAACGGCTCAGCGCACATCGGTGTCCTGGAAGCCGGGCGAGGGCCGAGATTGAGCCGTTTCACCAGCAGAGTCCGCTCGGCACGGAGCCACGGGAGCCGTGGAGGCCGGGACCGTAGGTCTCACTCCATCCAGCGATGCGAAGACGCCCCCGGCCGCAAGCGGAGCATCGTCACCGACACCCTCAACCAGTTGCTCGCGGTACTGGTCACGGCCGCGAGCGTGCAGGACTCCACCGCCGGTACCCACCTGATCAACCAGGTCGCCGCCCACCCACCCTCCGCACAGTCTGGGCCGACGGCGGCTCTCGCCAGCACCTCGTCGAGCGCGCCACCCAGCTCGCATCGACAGGGAAATCGTTCAACACACCCTCGGGCCCAGGGGGATGCACTCCCCTTCCCAAGCGCCGGCCTGTGGAGCGGACCTACGGATGGCCGATGTCCCAGCGCCGCCTCGCCCGCGACTACGCGACCCTGCCCGCCCGCGACCCTGCCCGCCCGTCCCGCAGCCATGATCCACCTCGCTATGACCGACCTGATGGCCCGCCGCCTCACCGGCGCGGCCACCATCTCCTGGCGCGACCCCTGGCGAGCACTGAATCTGGGCCCGCCGCCGATTCCCTGCCGGGACCCGACGCCCGCAGCGAGCGCCGGCGTCCTCGTCCGGCGCGCCGTGCTGCGCCGCAGCCTCGACACGATCTCGCGGCGCCGGGGTCTCGTGCCCGCGACCGACCACATCCATCACAACAGCCGCGGCGCCGCCCTTGTCGCCGAGGTGATTGATACCTGGCTCCCGGCCCGAGCGTGTAGCCGGTTTCCTGTGGCGGCCCCTTTCCTGCGTCTTTACGGTGGTCACCCCTGCCGGGCAGGCAACGACGACCGGACCGTCTCGAGCGCTCTCGGCTACCACGCCAAAGCCACCACCACGGTTCACCGAGGCTGGCGGCGGGACCTGGAGCCGATACCTAGTTGGGGATCACACCCGGTCCTCGGCAGGTGGGGTTTCACCGGGGAACGGGCGAGAGTTGATGACGCGGCTCTGCCAGTAACCGAGGCCGGTGAGGGCCGTGGGTTGAGGAAAAAGGCGAAGTCTGTTCAGCGGGAGCTCGCGGGGCCGGTCTGTGTGCATCAGCTGCGCGGATGTGGGGGTTCGGGGGGAGGCGTGGGGTGGGCTGCGAGGCGGCGGGCTTCGGTGGTGACCTCGGCATCGACCTGGTCCACGGTTGTGTCGCCGTCTTCGAGGGTGTCGTACTCGTCGTCGAGTTCAGCGAGGCGCTCGGTCAGCGGCAGCTCATGGCCGTGCTGCTGGTGAATCCGGAAGGTGAAGTCCCGGGGCGTGAGCTCTCCGGCGAGCATGCGCCGTGCGAGGGCCCGCACGGCGGCTTCCTGGCCGGCCTTGCTGCCGAACGGATAGAAGGCGAGGCCGAGTTCGTCGAGTGCTGCGGGAAGCAGGTCGTGAACGTCGTAGTCCGCCTCGGCGCGGGTGCAGGCGGCGAGGATGCGAAGGCCGGGGGTGTCGAGTCCGGCGACAAGCGCATCACAGGCGGCCTTCACCACGTCGCTCGCGGGGATTTCCCCCATGCTCCACAGAGCGGCATGGTCCTGGAAAGCGATTGCTGCTGCTTCGGCCGGTGTCACTCGTCCATGATTTCCTTCACGCTGCGTCCACGCCCCGGTGGGCCGGGTTTCGGCTACCTCACGCGGTAGCCGTCCTGACCGGCCGACCGCTCGTTGAAGTCCGCGAAGTCGCTGACCCACTGCCCCACGTCATCGGGCGCATCGTCGAAGAACGACAGCACGTCAGCGATCACGCCCTTGCTCGCCGCCAGGCGCAGGCGCATGGCGATGAAGCCAGCCTCCTCCGCGCTGACATGCCAGTTCCCATTCGAAAGGAACTTGTTCATGTCTGCCGTGTGTTCCGCCGGTTCCAGTCCGGGCGTACGCAATGCCGGTTCCAGACCCTGCCCGGCCGCAGCGCCGGCCTCCCGCATGATTTCCCGGACAAAGCCCATCTGCCAGTTGTTCAAGCTGAACGTGCCGCCAGGAGCAGGCTGCTCGAACGTGAATGCGTATCCCATGGCAGCAGAGTAAGGCGCTGGCAGATGAGGCACCCAGCCGGAGTATCAGGCCTCCGCTCCCTGTGCCCGCTGCGACGGCGATGGTGCGGGGGCTGATGGTCCGGTGGTGCCCGCGCACGCGGGTGCCGTCGGTGCGGTAGTAGGGCGGATGTAGGTGGTCGGTCTGGTGGGGATCGGGCGGGGCCGCCGGCCGGCCTCCTGCGGAGCGAGGAGCCGGAAGCGCCGGAGCTCTTCGACCGCCTACTGGAGGAGCTGGGACTCTTCTTCCGCCCGCCCGCAGACCCGCCGGCCCGCGAAGTGGGCGATGGCCTGCTGGATCGCCGGTCAGATCGCTGACGGATCCCTGGATCCCGCTGCCGGCGCTCACCTGATCTGGGCAGACGTCGCCTATGACCTCGGCTACCCGGAAGAGCTGGAACCCCTGGTGCACTGCGCGCACAGCTTGGACGGCTGGTAGGAGAGCTGGGGTGAGGCAGCGAAGCAGTTCCTGGGCAGGAGGCCTGCAGCCGAGGCGGGGGGCTGACCCGAGTTCGTGCCCGCCACCGGGATCGGTCAACCACGAGGTGGTCCGCCGCTCAACGTGGCCGCACCCCAGAACCTGCGCCAGGACCCGTTCGCCTGAACAGAGCCATCACGGGGGCCGGGGCAGGCGCGTAGGCCGGTGAACTGGTCCCAGTGCAGGCGGTGGTGCCGGTGACGTGGATGCTGCCGCGCGTCGCCCCGCCCAGCTCGAGCGCGACGGCGTTGCCGTCGCGGGGGCTGGTGGTGACGTTCACAAGGTCGGCTGGCGTGGCGGTGGTCCGGCCCGGGCTGGTCATGGACTTGCGGCTCCACGGGGCTTGAGGGGACGGGCTGGGGGTCTGCCGCCCCGCGCTCGCCGAAGGGGGACGCGGCAGGCGGCCAGCGGTGCGCTGGCCTGGCGGCGGAGGGAGGGACCTCGTGCTCCCCGCCGACGCGGGGGTGAACCGTTCCAGCCGGAACACGTCGAGGTGCTGGGGCCGTGCTCCCCGCCGACGCGGGGGTGAACCGCGGGGCCTCGTAGTCCTTGGTCAACCGTCGGGCACGGACAGGTCGTGGAGCTGCAGGGTGTTGCCTGTGGCCGGGCCGGCCGCCCGGTGTTGGGGCTGTTGTTTGCGGGGTGGGGGTGCCGGGGGTGGTGGGTTAGGGGGTGAGTTGCAGGGTCATGGCGCACAGTTGTGGTGCGCCGGGGAAGGGGATGGTTTCTCCGACCCTCTGGTAGCCCCACTGCTCATACAGGGCGCGTACTTTGTGGTGGGTTTTGTGGACCAGGAGGGTGGCTCGTTCCTCGCTGCGTGGGCGCAGGAGCGCGTCGTGGATGGCCCGGGCGGCCCCGGTGCCGCGCCAGGGTGTGCGGACCATGAGTTCGGACAGGGCGAAGGTGCGGGTGCCGGTTTCGGTGGTGCATTCTTCCGGCAGGGCGGGAGTGACGTTGGCCCACCATGCGGTGACGCAGCTCAGGGGTGCCCCATAGGCGTAGCCGGCGGGTTCGCTCTGGTCGTATGCGACGACGCAGGCGAACTCCCTCCGGGACATCCAGTGGTCGGCGAACTTGGCGAACGCATCGCGCCCGGCGAGGGGATCACCGCTGTCCTCGTACCCCTCGTCGTGTACGTCCAGCAGCAGCTCGCGGATGGCTGCCGCGTCGGCGTGCCCGTAGGGGGTGAGGGTGAGGGGGCAGGCGTGGTCACGGGCGTCCTTTCGGCGTGCGGGCTGCTGCGGTGACCCGCTCCAGGCGCGCGGTGATGCGGCTGCTCGCCACAGCGGCACCCTGGGCGCCGGCCGCGGTGGCGGCTGCTTGCTCACGGTCGCCCCCAGCGAGCTGTCGTAGCCGGAGCCATCGATGTCGGAACGCCAACTGGCCGAAACTGCCTTCTCGGTGGGGAGCCGAGGATGCCGACCTGGGCGGCGGACCCGCCCGGGATGCTCAGACCGCAGGCGGACTCCAGCGTGGGCGGGGGGTTGCATGCGGGTGGGGGGCGGGTAGGTGGCGGCTTCGATGGCGGGTCCTTTTGTGCGCTGGTCAGGTGCATACGATGGTGAGGGTGCTGGCCACGGTGGCGGCGAGGGTGACGGCCGCGGCGAAGGCGACAGCGGCGCGTGTGAGTGCGGTGGGGTAGCTTGCGCCGTCCATGCGGGCGAGTTTTCCCGCCGCGGCCGCGGCGAGGAGCGCGACGACGATCACGAGTGCGGTGGTCAGCAGGACAACAGCGACAGCCACGGCAGACTCCCTGTCCACGAAGGGTGTTGACGTCAGCGACGGTCGCGGAAACGGTGTCCGCCGGGGTTCGCCGCGACGAAGATGAACACCGGCGCACACCACGACAGCGGGGGCGAGCAGATGCACGATCAGCACGACGGCCGCGGTTCTGCGGTCACCGACCTGCGCAGCAGACTCAGCGAAGGACTGGCTGCGTCCCGGCTGAACCAGACACAGCTCGCCGCCCGCGCGGGGCTGGGACGTACCACCGTGTCGGAGGCGCTCTCCCCCCACAGGCCCGTGCCGTCTGCGGGGACGGTCGCGGCGCTGGCCCGCGCGCTGAAGCTGCCCGTGGAAGAGTTGCAGATGCTCAGGCGGGCCGCCTGTGCGGGTGGAGAACAGCCAGGGCCAGGACGGCCGATCGGGGAGTGGGGACCGCACGACCTGGAGGTCCACCCGGCAGGCCACGCCCCCGTGGACGCCCGTCCCGCGCGGGGCGGGCAGGTCCTGCCCGGCTACGTACAGCGCCGGCATGACGTGGCGCTTGCGGACGCGGTGCACGCAACTGCCGGCGGGCGCAGCCAGATCGTGGTCCTGGTGGGCAGTTCCTCGACAGGCAAGACACGCGCCTGCTGGGAGGCGGTACAGCCACTGGGCGGAAACTGGCGGCTGTGGCATCCCTTCGACCCGACCCGCGCCGAGGCCGCCCTGGAGGACCTGCACCGTGTGGGGCCTCATACCGTCGTGTGGCTGAACGAAGCCCAGCATTACCTGGGCGACCGCACAGCAGGCGAGCGCATCGCCGCCGCCCTGCACAACCTCCTCACCGACCCCCAGCGCAGCCCCGTTCTGGTGCTGGGCACGCTCTGGCCCGAGTACGCCGCCCGCTACACCGCCTTGCCTGCGCCGGGTGAGGAAGACCCGCACAGCCGGGTGAGGGAACTGCTCGCCGGGCACACCGTGCCCGTCCCGGAGACATTCGACACGCATGCACTGGCCCGTGCAGCCGCTCTGGCGCGAGAGGGCGACCAGCTGCTGGCCGACGCACTGACCCGCGCCCAAGACGACGGACGGGTGACGCAAGACCTGGCCGGAGCCCGCGAACTCCTCAACCGCTACCTGCACGCAACCCCGGCAGCCACAGCAGTGCTTCACGCAGCGATGGACGCCCGCCGTCTCGGCGTCGGCCTGCACCTGCCCCAGGCCTTCCTCACCGACGCCGCCGTGGACTACCTCACGGACACCGACTACGACCAGCTCGGCCAGGACTGGGCCGAGCGGGCTTTCGCCGAACTCGCCGAACCCGTGCACGGCAAACAATCACCCTTGCGCCGCACCGTGCCGCGGCCCAGACGACGCCCGCCCCTGCCCACCTCACCGGACGATGCGCCGTCACCGTCTGCAGGACCGCTCTTCCGGCTCGCTGACTACCTCGAGCAGCACGGCCGTACCACACGCATCGCTGTGTGCCCGCCGACTTCCTTCTGGCACGCCGCCCACGCTCATCTGACCCACCCCGGCGATCTGGACCACCTGGCCCGAGCGGCCCTTTACCGCCATCGTCTGCAATGGGCTCACTACCTCCGCCACCGCGCCGCTGACCACGGCAGCCCTGCAGCCTTATGCCAGCTGGCCGACATGCAAGAGCGCGCCGGGAACATGGACCGAGCAGCGGACCTGTACCGTCAGGCCGCCGACCACGGCGACAACGACGCCCGATTCCGCCTGGCTGTCATGCGGCACCAGGCCGGGGACGAGACGGGCGCGGAAAGTCTGGCCAGGCTGGCTGCCGCCGAAGGCAACACGCATGCCGTGCAGCGCCTGGCTGTCATGCGGCACCAGGCCGGAGATGAAACGGGCGCGGAGTATCTGGCCAGGCTGGCTGCCGCCGAAGGCAACACCCAGGCTCTCCACCAACTCGCCGAGCTGCGAGAGAAAGCCGACGACCGGGAGGGTGCTGAGGCACTGGCCCGGCTGGCCGCCGACCACGGTTACCCCTACACCCTGTGCTTTCTGGCCGAGATGCGGCAGGAAGCCGGAGACCCAGAAGGCGCTCAGACGTTGGCCCGGCACGCCGCCCACCACGACAGCACCCACGCCCTGTGCTTTCTGGCCCGAGCACGGGACAACGCCGCAGACCCCAAGGGTGCCGGAGAGCTGTACCACCAGGCTGCACACCTCGGCAGCACCCACGCCCTCCTTGCCCTGGTGCGCCAACGAGAGGAAGCCGAGGACCACCAGAGCATCCACGACTTGCACCGCCTTGCCGCCGACCAAGGCAACAGCGACGCCCTGTATCACTTGGCCATGAGGCGTCAGAAGCCGTATCTCAACCGAACGTGATCGCTTGATTTGCGCTGGTCAGGCATGGTCTGGCTCGGAGTGAGGGAGGCATGCGGCGTCTTGTTTC
>NZ_JBSFOK010000078.1:0-24368 GCF_053587635.1 Streptomyces sp. NPDC003635
AGAGGACACGCCTGCCCCCCACGCCGCCCGTCCGACCTGCCGACCCGCAGCCCGGCCGGATCCCCGGTCCCGGGCCGACTCGCAGCCCGGCTGGATCCCCGGTCCCGGGCCGACCCGCAGCCCGGCTGGATCCCCGGTCCCGGGCCGACCCGCAGGCCAGCTGGATCCCCGGTCCCGGGCCGCCCGCAGGCCAGCTGGATCCCCGGTCCCGGGGCGTCCGCAGGCCGGCTGGATCCCCGGTCCCGGGGCGTCCGCAGGCCAGCCGGATCCCCGGTCCCGGGCCGACCCGCAGCTCAGCCAGATCCCCAGCCTCAGGCCGACCCGCAAGGCCGCCGGATCCGCGGTCCCAGGCGGTCCCGCAGGCCAGCCGGATCCGCCGCCCCCGCCAGACCCCAGCCCCAGCCGGACCCACGCGTCCCCAGCCAGGCGCGTCCTCCGACGTCACCCGTGCCAGGACCGCCAAAGCGCCGCGTACGCCCCCTTCGCCGCGACCAGGTCGTCGTGGCTGCCCAGCTCGCTGATGCGGCCGTTCTCGACGACGGCGATGACGTCGGCGTCGTGGGCGGTGTGGAGGCGGTGGGCGATGGCGACGACCGTGCGGCCGTCCAGGACGCGGGCCAGGGAGCGCTCCAGGTGGCGGGCGGCCCGAGGGTCGAGCAGGGACGTCGCCTCGTCCAGGACCAGCGTGTGCGGGTCGGCCAGCACCAGCCGGGCCAGCGCGATCTGCTGCGCCTGCGCCGGGGTCAGCGCGAAGCCGCCCGAGCCGACCTCGGTGTCCAGGCCCTCGTCGAGGGCGCGGGCCCAACCGTCCGCGTCGACGGCCTCCAGTGCCGCCCACAGCTCGGCGTCGACGGCGTCCTCCGGTGCCCCCGCGCTCGACGGGAGGCGGGAGTGGGGGAGGGCGAGCAGCAGATTGTCGCGCAGGGAGCCCACGAAGACGTGGTGCTCCTGGTTGACCAGGGCCACGTGCTCACGGACCCGCTCCGCCGGCATCCGGGACAGCTCGGCGCCGCCGAGGGCGACGCGGCCCTCCCGGGGCGCGTAGATCCCGGCGAGCAGGCGGCCCAGTGTCGACTTGCCCGCTCCGGAGGGGCCGACCAGCGCCAGCCGGGTGCCGGGGGCCACCTCCAGGGACACCTTGCGCAGGACGTCCACCCCGGCGAGGTAGCCGAAGTGCACCCGGTCGGCCTGCACGTCGCGTCCGTCGGGGGCCAGCGAGGCGTCCCCGGCCTCCGGTTCGATGTCCCGGACCCCGACCAGCCGGGCCAGCGACACCTGGGCGACCTGGAGTTCGTCGTACCAGCGCAGGATCAGGCCGACCGGGTCGACGAGCATCTGCGCGATGAGCGCGCCGGTGGTCAGCTGGCCGACGCTGATCCAGCCCTGGAGGACGAAGACTCCGCCGAGCATGAGGACCGAGCCGAGGACGGTGACGTGGGTGATGTTGATGACCGGGAAGAGGATCGATCGCAACCAGAGCGTGTACCGCTCCCACGCCGTCCACTCCTTGACCCGCTGCTTGGACAGCTCGATGCGGCGCTCGCCGAGCCTATGGGCCTCGACGGTGCGGCCGGCGTCCACGGTCTCGGCGAGGGCGGCGGCCACGGCGGCGTACCCGGCGGCCTCCGAGCGGTAGGCGGAGGGCGCCCGCTTGAAGTACCAGCGGCAGCCGGTGACCAGCAGCGGCAGGGCGATGAGCACGGCGGCGCCCAGCGGCGGCGCGGTGATCACCAGACCGCCCAGCAGCAGTGCCGCCCACACCACACCGATGGCCAGCTGGGGCACGGCCTCGCGCATGGCGTTGGCGAGCCGGTCGATGTCGGTGGTGATCCGGGACAGCAGATCGCCGGTCCCGGCGCGCTCCAGCACGCCGGGGGGCAGTCCGACGGACCGGACGAGGAAGTCCTCGCGCAGGTCGGCCAGCATCCGCTCGCCGAGTATCGCCCCCCGCAGCCGCACCTCGCGGACGAACACAGCCTGGATGACGAGAGCGACCAGGAACAGCGAGACGGTGAGTTCCAGGTGGAGCTCGCGCGCGTTGTCCGAGACTCGCTCGACCAGGTCGCCGAGCAGCCAGGGCCCGGCCATGGAGGCCATGACGGCGGCCGTGTTGACGGCGACCAGGACCAGGAAGGCCCGGCGGTGCCGGCGGAACAGTTCGGTCACGTAGGCGCGTACGGTGGCCGGGGCGCCGACGGGCAGCGTGTTCGCCGTCGTCGGGGCCGCGGGGTCGTAGGCCGGTGGCGCCACGCCGATCATGCGCTCTCCTCGATCTCTTCCAGTGCGTGCAGTGCCGCCGCCTCGTCGCTCAGCCGGGAACCCTCGTCGGAACCCACCGCGTCGCCCCGTGCCGCCGCCTCCTCGTCCGTCTCCCGGGTCACCACGGCCCGGTATCGCGGCTCCTTGTGGAGCAGCTCCCGATGCACGCCCACCGCCGTGACCTCGCCGTCGTGGACCAGGACGACGCGGTCCGCGTGGTCCAGAAGCAGGGGTGAGGAGGTGAACACCACGGTCGTGCGGCCCGCGCGCAGCTCCCGCAGACCGCCCGCGATCCGCGCCTCGGTGTGGGAGTCGACGGCGGACGTCGGTTCGTCGAGGACGAGCACCTCCGGGTCCGTGACCAGGGACCGGGCGAGGGCCAGGCGCTGGCGCTGGCCGCCGGACAGGGAGCGGCCGCGTTCGGTGATGAGCGCGTCCATCGGGTCCGCCACGTCGAGGGAACCCTGGGCCAGTGCGGCCAGCACGTCGTCGCACTGCGCCGCCGCCAGAGCCTCCGCCGAGCCGACCGCGCCCGACTTGGGCACCTCGAACAGCTCGCGGAGCGTGCCGGACAGCAGCACCGGATCCTTGTCCTGGACCAGGACGGCCGTGCGCGCGGTGTCGAGCGGCAGTTCGTCCAGGGGCACTCCGCCCAGCCTCACCGACGTGCCGGGTTCCGCGGGGTGCCCGCCCAGCCGCTCGGCCAGCCGCCCGGCCGCGTCGGGGTCGCCGCACACCACGGCGGTGAACCGGCCGGCGGGAGCGAGGAGTCCGGTGGCCGGGTCGTACAGGTCGCCGGAGGGGACGTCCTGCCCGGCACGCGATCCGTCCGTGTCCGTGGCGCGTTCCATCGACAGCACCCGCGCCGCCCGCTTGGCGGAGGGCCGGGAGAAGGAGTACGCCATGGCGATCTCCTCGAAGTGCCGCAGGGGGTAGGTGAGCAGCATGATCGAGCTGTAGGCGGTGACCAGTTCACCGACGGTGATGCGGCCGTCCCGAGCGAGATGGACGCCGTACCAGACGACCACGATCAGCAGCAGGCCCGGCAGCAGCACCTGGATCGCGGCGATCAGGGCCCACATCCGGGCACTGCGCACGGCGGCGTGGCGGACCTCCTGGGAGGCGCGCCGGTAGCGGTCCAGGAAGAGCTCCTCGCCGCCGATGCCGCGCAGCACACGCAGTCCGGCGACGGTGTCGGAGGCCAGTTCGGTGGCGCGCCCCGCCTTCTCGCGCTGGAAGTCCGCGCGTCGTGTCGCGTGGGGCAACAGTGGCAGGACCGCGAGCGCCAGCACGGGCAGGCCGATCGCGACGACGACGCCGAGCGCGGGCTGGTAGAGCACCAGGCCGACGCAGACGAGCACGATGGTGACGGCGGCGGCCGTGAACCGGGAGACGGCCTCCACGAACCAGCCGATCTTCTCGACGTCGCCGGTGGAGACGGCGACGACCTCGCCGGCCGCGACGCGCCGGGTGAGCGCCGAGCCGAGCAGCGCGGCCTTGCGGGCCAGCAGCTGCTGGACGCGGGCGGCGGCCGTGATCCAGTTGGTGACGGCGGTGCGGTGCAGGAAGGTGTCGCCGAGGGCGATGCCGACGCAGGCCAGTGCCATCAGGCCGCCCGCGAGGGCGAGTCGGCTGCCGGAGCGGTCCACGACGGCCTGGATGGCGAGGCCGATGCAGAACGGCAGCGAGCTGACGGAAGCGAAGTGCAGCAGGCCCCAGGCCAGGGATTTGAGCTGTCCGCCGAGCTGGTTGCGGAAGAGCCACCACAGGAAGCGGGGCCCCGAGCGGGCGTCCGGGACGCCCGGGTCGGGATACGGAAGGTCTTGAATCTGCATGACGTCCCAGTGGCTCGGGTCGGGGATGAGGAAGGGGCTGAGGGTGCGGGCTGACAAATCCGGGTCGAGAAAGCGGTGTCCACCGCGCGCGGTGGCAGCAAACCGTGACAGGTTCGCGTCGCAGCGTGGTCGGTGGCAAGCGGTTTTCCGCAACAGGCGAAACGATCCGGCTGCCTTCAGCGGTCACACCGGACTCAGGGACTCCGGCCGTCACTCGGGGCGGGCGCGGGGCCGTCCGCGCAGGCGGCTCCCGCGTGTCCCCGCGTGTTGGCGGAGGCGCCATTGCGCGGGCCCGCAACCCCCCGTAGAACACGCCCATGAAGAGTCGGATTGCCATGTCCATGCTCGCAGGGGTGACCCTCCTGGCGAGCACGCTCCTCGGAGCGAGCCCCGCCTCCGCACAACCGGCCGACGTCCCCGCCGAGTTCGGCAGCGACTGGCACGACCCGGTCACCGCCGCCCCGCCCGTCACCGCCCCGGACACCCGGTCCTGCCAGGTGACCCTCGCCGAAGCCCAGTTCCGCGACTTCACGCCGTACCGGGGCACTTACACCCCACCCGCCGACTGCGGCGACCGCTGGAACAAGGTGGTGCTGCGCCTCGACGGCAAGGTCCAGGGCCGCCAGTACGACCGCCTTGGCCATGTCAGCGTGGGCGGTGTCGAGGTCTTCCGTACCTCGACCCCGCAGCCCTCGCCCGACGGCATCGAGTGGTCCGTCGAGAAGGACGTCACGCGCTACGGCGACACCCTCCGCGAGGACCAGGACGTCGAGATGCTCATCGGAAACGTCGTCAACGACACCTACACCGGCGTCATCGACGTCAAGGTCACCCTCACCTTCTACACCGGCAGCCCCGCGAGCACGCCCGACCAGGTCCTCCCGCTGACGGACGGCGCCACCCTCACCACCCCGCGCAACAGCGAACGCATCGTCGCCGAGGTGTACGCCACCGGATCCGGCGGCGGATGCGAGGAGTACTGGTATCTGACGGTGCCCGATTCCGCGCCGTACTCCTGCCAGGCCGCGGACGGCCCCAACCGTGAGGTGCAGATCAGGGTCGACGGGCAACTGGCGGGCGTCGCCGCGCCGTTCCCGCATGTCTGGACCGGCGGCTGGTCCAATCCCTTCCTCTGGTACGTCGTTCCGGGGCCGCGTGCCTTCGACGTCAGGCCGATCGAGTACGACCTGACGCCGTTCGCCGGAATCCTCAACGACGGCCGCCTGCACCGAGTGGAGGTGTCCGTGGCCGGTCTGCCCGAGGGGCGGCCCGGCTGGAGCGCCCCCGTGAACATCCTGGTCTGGCAGGACGAGGGCCGCGCACACGTGACCGGAAAGCTGACCGAGCACGACGCCGGTCCACTCGCCAACTCCGCCACGTACAAGCCCGGTTCCGAGCACCGGCTGGACACGCGCAGTGCGCACCGGCTGACGGTCGCCGGATACGTCGACACCTCGCACGGCCGGGTGACCACCACCGTCCGTCGCTCGCTGGCGCACACCTCCGTCCATCGCTGGACCGACGGCGAGACCATGGACGCACTCGACGCCACCTGGCGAGACCACGAGTCGGTCACGGTCGACGGACGAGGACCGGCGAGGACGACGCGCACGCAGCGGACGTACGAGATGGACGGCACCACGACCCTCGGCGCGGACGACCGGCTGCGCACGGTGTTGACCCTGGGCGACCGGGCGACGGCCGTCACCACGCGCGACGGCCGCCGGACCTCCTGGTCCACGCTCGACGACAGGTACACGGGCGACGCGACCTGGACCGTCAACGTGCCGCGCGACCAGCGGCACGCGGTCGGCACGTCCAGTGAGCGCTATCAGGTCTACGGCTCGCAGGTTCCCGGCGGCTGCTACGACCGCTCGCTGGCCACCGAGCAGGGTGTGCTGACGGAGGACCGCCTGCGCTGCTGACGAGGCCGGCAGCGAGTCGACGAATGAACGGCCGCCGCTCCGACGCCCCGAAGCGGCGGCCACTGGCCAGTAATGCACGTCGGCATCGTGTATGTCTCAAAAGCGCGTGTCGAACCGCTGAACGTGAGGGCAGCCGGGGTGCTGCAGAGCCCTCAGCAGCGCCCGTCCCCGTCCACCAGCGTGTCCAGCAGTGCCCCGAGCACCTCGCGCTCCAGATCCGTCAGTGGTCCCAGGATCTCCCGTGCCGCGGCCCGTCGTGCCGCGTGCAGCTCGCGCAGGGACGCCCGGCCCTCTTCCGTCAGCTCGATACGGATCACCCGCCGGTTGGTCGGATCCGGCACTCGTCGTACCTTGCCGCCCGCCTCCAGCCCGTCGACCAGGGAGGTGACGGCCCGGGGGACCACTTCCAGGCGCTCGGCGAGGTCGGCCATGCGGGGCGGCGAGGGGTAGTGGGCGAGCGTGCGCAGGAGACGGGACTGGGCCGGGGTCACGCCCAACCCCGACAGCTCTATGTGCCGCTTCTGGATCCGGTGCACGCGCCGGGTGAACCGCAGCAGCTGCTCGGCGAGCAGCCCGTCGGGATCGGGGGTGCTCACCGGGTCTGAGGACGTCACCGGATCGGGGGTGGTCATGCGGGAACAATATCAGGATGCCGTTCATTGTGAGTATAGGTAACAATGAGCTACGCTCACTCCGTCCCGCCCGAGCCCCCTCCGTAGGAGCCCATGCATCCCGATCACGAACCCGCCTGGACGCCGTCGGCCGAAGAGAAACAAGAGCCCCGGCAGGTGCGCCGCATCCTGCGACTCTTCCGCCCCTACCGGGGGCGCCTCGCCGTCGTCGGCCTGCTGGTCGGCGCGGCATCCCTCGTGTCCGTCGCCACCCCCTTCCTCCTGAAGGCGATCCTCGACGTCGCCATTCCCGAGGGCCGCACCGGGCTGCTCAGCCTGCTCGCCCTCGGCATGATCCTCAGCGCCGTCCTGACCAGCGTCTTCGGCGTGCTGCAGACCCTGATCTCCACGACCGTCGGCCAGCGCGTCATGCACGACCTGCGCACGGCCGTCTACGGCCGCCTCCAGCGCATGTCGCTGGCTTTCTTCACCCGGACCCGCACCGGCGAGGTGCAGTCCCGCATCGCGAACGACATCGGCGGCATGCAGGCCACCGTCACCTCCACCGCCACCTCGCTGGTCTCCAACGCCACCAGTGTGGTCGCCACCATCATCGCGATGCTCGCCCTCGACTGGCGGCTGACCACCGTCTCCCTGCTCCTGCTCCCGGTCTTCGTGTGGATCAGCCGCCGGGTCGGCAACGAACGCAAGAAGATCACCACCCAGCGCCAGAAGCAGATGGCCGCCATGGCCGCCACGGTCACCGAGTCGCTCTCCGTCAGCGGCATCCTGCTCGGCCGCACGATGGGCCGCTCCGACTCCCTCACCCGCACCTTCGCCGACGAGTCCGAGCAGCTCGTCGACCTGGAAGTCCGCTCGAACATGGCCGGCCGCTGGCGCATGGCCGTCATCACGATCGTCATGGCCGCGATGCCCGCCGTCATCTACTGGACCGCGGGCATGGCCCTGCAGCTCGGCGGACCCGAGGTCTCGATCGGCACGATCGTCGCCTTCGTCTCGCTCCAGCAGGGCCTGTTCCGCCCGGCCGTCAGCCTGCTCGGCACCGGCGTCCAGATCCAGGCCTCGCTCGCTCTCTTCCAGCGCATCTTCGAGTACCTCGACCTGCCGATCGACATCACCGAACGGGAGCGCCCGGTCCGCCTCGACGAGATCAGGGGCGAGGTCCGGTTCGAGAACGTCGAATTCCGCTACGACGGTGAAGGCGCCCCCATCCTCGACGGCGTCGACATCACCGTCCCCTCGGGCGGCTCCCTCGCGGTCGTCGGCCCCACCGGCGCGGGCAAGTCCACGCTCGGCCACCTGGTGCCCCGGCTGTACGACGTGACCGGCGGTCGGGTGACCCTCGACGGGGTCGACGTCCGTGACCTGGACTTCGACACCCTCGCCCGCGCGGTCGGCGTCGTCTCCCAGGAGACGTACCTCTTCCACGCCTCGGTCGCCGACAACCTGCGCTTCGCCAAGCCGGACGCCACTGACGAGGAGCTGCAGGCGGCGGCTAAGGCGGCCCAGATCCACGACCACATCGCGTCCCTGCCCGACGGCTACGACACGGTCGTCGGCGAGCGTGGATACCGCTTCTCGGGCGGCGAGAAACAGCGCCTGGCCATCGCCCGCACGATCCTGCGCGACCCCCCGGTCCTCGTCCTGGACGAGGCGACCAGTGCCCTGGACACCCGTACCGAACACGCGGTGCAGGAAGCCATCGACGCGCTGTCCGCCAATCGCACCACCCTCACCATCGCCCATCGCCTGTCGACCATTCGAGGCGCCGACCAGATCGTGGTCCTGGATTCCGGGCGGGCCGTCGAACGCGGTACGCACGAGGAGCTGTTGGAGCGGGACGGGCGGTACGCGGCGCTGGTCCGCCGGGACGCCCGACTGGAGCCGACAAGATGACGATATGTCGGGTTTATCAGCTTTAGCGGGTTACCGTGCCCGCATGCACATGAACACTCCGCCACGGAGCACGATGCGACTTACGCGCCGGGGCCGACTCGTCCTCATCGCGACCGGGGCCGTCGTGGCCGCCACCGCCGTGGCGGTGCCGCTGCTGAGCCTGGGTGGCGAGGAAGAGGAGAAGCCCACCACCCTGGTGATCCCCGAGGGCTGGCGGGCAGGCCAGGTCTACGACGCCGTCGACAAGGTGCTCGCCCTGCCCGCGGGTACCGCCAAGAAGTCCCTGGCCAAGGCGAATCTGAAGCTGCCGAACGACGCCGAGGGCAACCCGGAGGGCTACCTCTTCCCGGCCACGTACCCGCTGGAGCAGAACGGCACGAAGGCCACGCCCGAGTCGCTGCTGTCGGCCATGGTCGAGACCGCCAACAAGAAGTTCAACGGCGCCCCGATCGCCGCGGGCGCCCAGCGCAACGCGATGAACGTCTATCAGGCGGTCACCATCGCGAGCATCATCCAGGCCGAGGCGGCCACCAAGGCCGACATGGGCAAGGTGGCCCGGGTCGTCTTCAACCGCCTGGAGCGCGGGATGCCGCTCCAGATGGACTCCACGATCAACTACGCCCTCAACCGATCGACGTTGAAGACCTCGCTGGCCGACACCCGGATCGACAGCCCCTACAACTCGTACCAGCGCATGGGACTGCCCCCGACCCCGATCGACAACCCGGGCGAGGACGCGGTGCGCGCCGCGATCAGCCCCACCCCGGGTGACTGGCTGTACTTCGTCACGGTCAAGCCCGGCGACACCCGCTTCACCGCGGACTACGCCGAACACCAGCGCAATGTCGCGGAGTTCAACCGCAACCAGCAGCAGAGCTCGCCCAAGGCGAAGTGACGGGAGTGATCAGGCGGCCACGGGCTGTTCCTCGGCCAGCAGCCGCCTGATGTCCCGTACGGCCGCGCGGCCGGCCCGGTTGGCGCCGATGGTGCTCGCCGAGGGGCCGTAGCCGACCAGGTGGATCCGCGGATCGGCGGCCGCCCGCGTCCCCTCGACCCGGATCCCGCCACCCGGCTCCCGCAGCTTCAGCGGCGCCAGATGGTCGATGGCGGCCCGGAATCCGGTCGCCCACAGGATGACGTCGGCGCTCACCCGCCTGCCGTCCGCCCACTCCACACCGTCCTGAGTGATCCGGTCGAACATGGGCAGCCGGTCGAGGACACCGTCCGCGAGGCCCTGCCGGATCGCGTCATTGAGCGGCAGCCCTGTCACCGACACCACACTCTTCGGCGGCAGCCCCTGCCGCACCCGCTCCTCCACCAGCGCCACGGCCGCCCGCCCCGCGTCCTCGTCGAAGGGGCCCTCGCGAAACACCGGGGGCCGCCGGGTGACCCAGGTGGTGGAGGCGGCGTAAGGGGCGATCTCCAGCAGATGCTGGGTTCCCGAGGCGCCCCCGCCCACGACCACGACCCGCAGTCCGGCGAACTCCTCGGGCCCCGGGTACTGCGCCGTGTGCAGCTGCCGTCCCCGGAAGGTCTCCTGGCCGGGGTAGCGCGGCCAGAACGGCCGGTCCCAGGTGCCGGTGGCGTTGATCAGCGCCCGGGTCGACCACACCCCGGCCGAGGTCTCGACGAGCAGCCGTCCGCCGTCCCCCTCGCGCACGGCGTGCACGTCGACCGGCCGCCGTACCCGCAGATCGAAGGCGCGCTCGTAGTCGGCGAAGTACTCGGAGATCACCTCGGCGGACGGCCGTGCCGGATCGGCGCCGGTCAGCTCCATGCCCGGCAGCGCGTGCATGCCGTGCACCTTGCCGTACGTCAGTGAAGGCCACCGGAACTGCCAGGCGCCGCCCGGGCCGGGGGAGTGGTCCAGGACCACGAAGTCACGGTCCGGCTCGAATCCGGTGCGCCGCAGGTGATAGGCGCCGGCGAGCCCTGCCTGCCCGGCGCCTATGACGACTACCTCGGTCTTGTTCACGGTTCTACTAACCAGGAGGCGGTCCCGGATCTTCCCGCGGGCTCGATCTTCAGGACTCTTCCGAGGCTCGGGCGGCAGGCAGGTCAGGCCGCTTCGGCGCCGAGGCGGCGCTGGAGGTCGGCGCGCAGTTCGGCGAACCGGGGGTCCGCGGTGTCACGGGGCCGGTCGAGGTCGATCCGCCGCTCGTGGGCGATGACGCCGCCGTCCATCAGGAGCACCCGGTCGGCGAGGAGGAGGGCCTCCTCGACGTCGTGCGTGACGAGGAGCACGGCGCAGCCGCGCCGCTGCCACAACTCCCCGACGAGCCGCTGGGCCTCGCGCCGGGGCAGCGCGTCGAGCGCTTCGAACGGCTCGTCGAGCAGCAGCAGATCGGGTTCGCGCACCAACGCCCGGGCCAGAGAGGCGCGCTGGGTCTCACCGCCGGAGAGGGTCCTGGACCATGCGGTCGTACGGTGGCCGAGACCGACCTCTTCGAGGGCGCGCTCGGCGACGGCCCGCTCGGGCTTGCCGGGCAGGCCGAGCAGGACGTTGCGCCAGACCCGCTTCCATGGCTTGAGCCGGGGGGCCTGGAAAGCGACGGCCTTGCGGCGCGGGACCAGGACGGTGCCCTCGATCTCACGGTCGAGGCCGGCGAGGATGCGCAGCAACGTGGACTTGCCGCAGCCGCTGCGGCCGAGCAGAGCGACGAACTCGCCCGGCCTGATGTCGAGGTGGAGCCGGTCGATGACGGGACGCCCGTCGAAGGAGCGGCTGAGTTGGTCCACCCGTACGGCGGGGTGGGAGCTCACCGACCGGTGAACGTCGGTCGCCATTGCAGCAGCCCCTTTCGAGGGTACGGATGACGAGGTCCTCACCGACCTGAACAGCCCGGACAGGAGGGCGAGTCCGGTACCGATGACGGCGCCGAGGAGCAGTCCGCCGACGCCCCGTTGGAGTCAGGTGCGGCTGACCGTAATCAGGCGTCCTCGCGCAGGTCAACGCCGCTCCGGCGAACTTCATGGCGCTTAACGTGGCTTCATGCCGCCGTCACACGTGCGTCGCGCCCTCGCGCGCGACGGGGCACGGATGAAGGAGGATGGAGGGCATGTCAGATGCCTTCACCACCCGAGTTCTGAACGTCTCCTCCGGCTCCACGGAGCGTGTCGTCGATCTCACCCGCGACTGCGAGGCCTTCCTGCGGGAGGCGGCCCAGGGCCGCGACGGCCTCCTGAACGTCTTCGTCCCGCACGCCACGGCAGGCATCGCCGTCATCGAAACGGGCGCCGGAAGCGACGACGACCTCCTGGCCGCCCTCCACACCCTTCTCCCCGCCGACGACCGCTGGCAACACCGCCACGGCAGCCCCGGTCACGGCCGCGACCACGTGCTGCCCGCCTTCGTGCCGCCGCACGCGACACTGCCTGTCCTGAACGGCCGTCTCGAACTGGGGACCTGGCAGTCGGTGTGCCTGGTGGACACCAACAAGGACAACCCCGACCGTCAGGTCCGGCTGAGCTTCCTGGGCTGAGTTCTCCGGCTCCCGCGGCCTCCGACGGTCCCGGTCATTTCCGCAGCGCCGTCGCGAACTCCTTCAGGAACAGCGCCTCGACATGGGCCATGTGCTCGATCTCGGTGGGGTCGACGCTCTCGTTCGGGGCGTGGATGAGACAGCGTGGCTCCTCGACGCCCATCAGGATGATCTCGGCGCGCGGGTAGGCCGCCGCGAGGACGTTGCACAGAGGGATCGAGCCTCCCTGGCCGAGGAAGGCCAGGGGCCGTCCGTACACGTGGTGCATCGCCTTGCCCAGGGCCGTGTACGCGGGGCCGTCGGTGGCGGCTCGGAACGGGGAGCCGGTGCCCTCTGTCTCGACCGTGACGCGGGCACCCCAAGGGGCGGCCTCCGTCAGGTGTTTGGTGAGGGCTGCGCGGGCCGCGCCCGCGTCCGTGCCGGGCGGCACACGCAGGCTGACGCGGGCGCGGGCGGTCGCCGGGACGGCGGCGGCGGATCCGACGACGGGTGGGCAGTCGATGCCGAGGACGGTGACCGCGGGGCGGGCCCACAGGCGGTCGGCGACCGTGCCGGTACCGGTGAGACGCACGCCGTCGAGGACGCCGGCGTCCCGGCGAAAGGTCGCCTCTTCGTAGCCGACACCGTCCCAGGTGCCCTCGCAGTCCAGGCCGTTGACGCGGGTGGCACCCGTCGCCGGGTCGCGAAGGGTGGCGAGCATCTGGATCAGGGCGGCGAGCGCGTCGGGGGACGGGCCGCCGAACATGCCCGAGTGGACCTCGCCCTTCAGGGTCTCGACGCTGACCACGACATTGGCCAGGCCACGCAGTGTCACGGTCGCGGTGCCGGTGCCCACCTCGGCGTTGCCGGTGTCGCACACCAGCAGGGCGTCGGCCAGGAACTGCTCCGGGTGCTGGGCGACGTACTGCTCGAGGCCGCCCGTGCCCTGTTCCTCCGAGCCCTCGGCGACGAACTTCAGCCCGACCGGCAGGTCCTCGCCGAGTGCCCTCAGCGCGGTGAGGTGCATGACGATGTTGCCCTTGCAGTCCGCGGTGCCACGGCCGTACCAGCGGCCGTCCGCCCCCTCGGTCAGGGCGAAGGGCGGGGTGTTCCAGGCGGTGTCGTCGAGCGGGGGCTGGACGTCGTAGTGGCAGTAGAGGAGCACCGTGGGTGCTCCGGGCGGGGGCGGGCGGTGGCCCATGACGGCGTGGCTGCCGTCGGGGGTCTCGGCGAGGTGGACGTCCCGCAGGCCCGCCTCGGTGAACGCGTCGGCCACCCACTGAGCCGCCCGGCGGCACTCCTCGGGCGGGTACTGGCGGGGGTCGGCCACGGACGGGATGGCGACGAGCTCGGCGAGGTCCGCCTGCGCCCGCGGCATCAACGCGGCGATCGTCTCCGCGAGCTCACTCACCGGTCAGCTCCTCACCGTGTCGTCGGTCTCCAGGTCTTCGAACTTGTCCTGGAAGTCTTCGAGCTTGTGCGGGCAGTAGATCTCCAGGATCTTGGCCTCGGCCCGCAGCGCCCTCCCGTCACCGATGACGGGGCGCTGGCCCACGAACGCGGCCCCATTGGAGACGTTGATCTTCCACAGCGCCGACTCCAGCGCGCTGACCGGGTCGTCGCAGACGATGCCGCCGTCTGTGCCCAGCGTCCGCTCGATCGTCCTGGTGTCGGGGCGGGGCCAGCCGGCGTCCTCGGCGGCGTCGGCGAGCTGGTTGGCCTTCTCGGCGGCCTCGTTCGTCGACTTGACCTTCTCGTACTGGATGATCCCGATGACCACCAGGGCGACGAGCACCACGATCGCGCCGATGTAGATCCACCTGTGCTCGGAGGCGAAACGGGTGGGGCTCATGACCGGCCTCCCTCGGCCGCTTCGGTGCGCCAACTCGGTTTGCGCAGCTTGAGGAAGGCGTACGGGATGAGGAAGCCCAGAACGGCCAGGCCACTGCCGATGAAGGCGACGTACCCCCATACGCTGCCGCCGCCGAACTGTGAGGGCGGTACGAAGCCGATGACCATGGCGGCCGCGGAGGCGAGGAGGCCGACGACGCACATGAGGCCGAGGGCGGGGACGCGGTAGCCGCGCGGGTGGTCCGGCTGGGTCTTCCTCAGGCGCATCGCCGCGACGAACATCAGCAGGTAGACCACGAGGTACACCTGCGTGGTGATCGTCGAGAAGATCCAGTAGACGTTCGAGACGTTCGGGATCAGCGCGTACATCAGGGCGATGACCGTGGTGATGATGCCCTGGGTGACCAGGATGTTCTGCTGGATGCCGTACTTGTTCAGCTGTTGCAGGAAGGGCGGCAGATAGCCCTCGCTGCGGGAGATCTCCAACAGGCCCTTCGAGGGACCGGCCAGCCAGGTGAGCATGCCGCCGAGCGCCGCCGAGACGAGCATCACGGCGGCGACGGGGGTCATCCAGCCGATGTGGAAGTAGGAGAAGAACGCCTCGAACGCCTGCATCACACCGGCGGTCAGGCTCAGCTGGTTCGCGGGCACCACCCAGCTGATGGCGAGCGCGGGCAGGATGAAGATCAGCAGCACCAGCCCCATCGCCAGGAACATCGACTTCGGGTATTCCTTCGCCGGGTCCTTCAGCGATGAGACGTGGACCGCGTTCATCTCCATGCCGGAGTACGACAGGAAGTTGTTGACGATCAGCACCAGGCTGGCCAGACCCGTCCACGCCGGGAGCAGGTGATCGGCGGTCATGGGGGCGGCGGAGGCGTTGCCCTGACCTAGGAAGACCATTCCGAGGACCACGAGCAGCGTGCCCGGGACCAGGGTTCCGATGATCAGTCCCCAACTCGACAGCCCCGCCAGGGCCTTGGTGCCGCGCGACGACACCCACACGCCCGTCCAGTACAGGACCATGATGACGATCGCGGTGTAGAGCCCGTTGGAGGCGAGGGACGGATCGATGACGTACGCGATGGTGCTGGCGACGAAGGCCAGCAGGCTCGGGTAGTAGAAGATCGTCATGGCGAACTGGCACCAGACGGCGAGGAATCCGAGGGGCTTGGACAGCCCTTCGCTCACCCAGCGGTAGACGCCGCCGGACCAGCCGGAGGCGAGTTCGGCGGACACCAGCGCGGTCGGCAGCAGGAACACGATCGCCGGGACGAGGTAGAGGAAGACACAGGCCAGGCCGTACACGGCCATCGTGGGGGCGGCGCGCAGGCTGGCCACCGAGGCGGTGGTCATGAAGGCCAGCGTCAGCCAGGTGAGGGTGGGGTTCGCCACCGCTCTCGCCTCGGTGCGTATCGCCGGTCTCGGCCGATCGGCCGGTACATCCATTGACGCCATGGATCCCTCCCCGTGAGCTGGACGAGTTACTGCACAGACTCGGCACGGGGGCCGTGGGGCGCAGATCGAAGTAGGCCGTTCGAGTGACGAAAGCCGGGCGGGGGCGGGGCCGGTCCCGCCCGAGATGCCGCTTCCCGGCCCTCGCCGCACGCGGGGACACCCGGGCTTGGAGTGAGGAGGCCGGGCGTGGAACAGCGGGCGGCCGCGGACCTCGACGAGCTCACGGCGCTTCCGCCCCGGCTGACCCCTCTCCTCGTCGTCACCGCCATCGCGGTCGGGCTGGTCGGCGGCGTCCTCGCAGGGGGCACAGCGGCTCGGACTCCGAGAGCCCGCGCTGGGTGGGCCGCGTCGAGGAGGCGGTCGTACGGCAGGGGCGGTCCGGTCGCCGCGATGAGGGCCGTGACAGTCTGGAGCGGCCGATCAGTGCCGTGCTCCTGGCGTATGCAGGCAGGGGCTTCTGGTCGGTCGGCCGGACGAGTTCGACAGGGGGCTACGGGAGAGATGCGCGAGGAGTCGGTGGAGCGGTCGGACGCCGCGGGAACGGAACGCCGGACGCCGGTGAACGGTGCGGGAGTCCCACGGCTCCCCGCACCTCGCGAACCGGTCCCGCCCGCACCGGGCCCCGTGACACCCGACCCGCCGCACGGGACCGGTCGGCCGCTGCTCACCCAGTCGTGGCTCGACCTCGCCTTCCTGCACTGGGCCGCCGACCTCGCCGCCGTCGCTCCGCTGCTGCCCCCGGGCACCCGACCGGACACGTTCGACGGGACTACGTACGTCGGTCTCGTCGCCTTCCGGATGCACCGCGTCGGATGGCTCGCATGGCCGGGCGTCCCGTACTTCGGCTCCTTCCCCGAGACCAACGTCCGGCTCTACTCGGTCGACGCCCACGGCCGCCGCGGTGTCGTCTTCCGCTCCCTCGACGCCTCCCGCCTCGTCCCGGTGGCCATAGGACGGGCCGCGTTCCGGCTCCCGTACGTGTGGTCGCGCATGACCGTGCGGCACGACGGCCCCACCGTCACCTACGACAGTTCCCGCCGCTGGCCCGGCCCTCGGGGCGCGCACAGCCGGATCGCGGTCCGGATCGGCGCCCCGGTCACGGAACCCACCGACCTGGAACACTTCCTGACCGCCCGCTGGGGCATGCACATCGCCCTGGGCGGCCGATCCCACTTCCTCCCCAACACTCATCCCCGATGGCCGCTTCACCGGGCGGAACTGCTGCGCTGCGAGGAGAACCTGGTGGCAGCGGCGGGTCTGCCCGCGCCGTCCGGCGCCCCGGTGAGCGTGCTGTGGTCGCCGGGGGTCCCGGTGCGCTTCGGGCGCCCGGACCGGACGCCGGCCCCGGTGTGACGACGGCGTGCGTGCGAGCGGTTCAGCGCCGGCTGAACTGGACCTTCGTCGGCTGGACGACGTCCGGGCGTACGGCGATCCCCTCCACGGTCAGCTGTTCGCCGTAGAGGTCGGTGACGCGGATCGCGCCGCCGCAGCCATTGCCGTCCTCGGCGAGGAAGTAGTTGTAGTCCGTGCGGGGCAGCTTCCGCCAGCCGCCGGTGGTGCGGACTTCCAGGCCGGTGACCGGGTTGCGGTGGTCGATCACCTGGATGCCACACCAGTGCACGCTTGAGCCGGTCTTGTAGCGGAAGGAGATCGTGTCGGAGGTGTCGGGGCTGAGCAGGCTCCAGCTGATCTGGATCCTGCCCTGCTTCAGGTCGGCGAGTTCGGCGAAGGCCTCTTTACTGAGGTCGAGTTGGCCCGGTGCACAGGGCAGCGGGCATTCGTTGGTGATCTTCACGGTGACGGAACGGCCGTTCGTCGCGCGGACGAGCACGTACGCACCGCAGGCCCGGGACGTCTCGTAGTCGGCGGTGTTCATCGCCGCGATCATCATGTCGTCGCTCGCTCCGAACAGGCAGGCGCCGTCGCCGTTCCCGGCCTCGTAGTGGGTGGCGACTCCCTGGCGGGTGACGCCGGGCCGGATCCGGCCGGCCGAGGGGACCGCCGGGGGAGCGGTCGTCCTTGTCGCCTCGGCCGCAGGGGACTTGGCGGGGGCGGGCTTCTTGGTCGCCTTCGCCTTTTTCGTCGCCTTCGACGTGGCTGACGGGCTGGGGGAGTCGGTCCGGCGCGGTGTTTCCGCGGTCGTGCCGGCCCGGGCGCTGGTGAGGGGCGCGACGGCCACCGACTCAGCGTCGTCGTCCGAGCCGGGGAGCAGCGCGGCGCAGACGAGCGCGACCACGACAGCGGCCGCCGTCGCGGCACCCGCCGTCACCCTTCGTCTGTGCCTGCGCCGCCGTGCTGCCTGCCTGGGTGTCTGCATCTCTGACCACTCCGAGGATCGAAACCGGGTTCTACGGCTCTGTCGCCGCGGAACGCGAAAAGGTTGCCGCTGACCGACGGACGGTCCTGGGCGGGAGGGGGACGGGACGGGAACGGGATCGGGGGGCCTCAGGGTGCTGGAGTAGTTCTCTGCAGGAGGAGTCTGCGATGAAGCATCCCCCGGACCGGATCGACGGCGCGGTGGGGCTGCGCCACATTCTCGAGGAGCTGTCCGCCGTCGAGCGGTCCGCCGAGGGCGGCGGCGGACGGGCGGGGCCCTGTGCCGACGACGAGCCCTGGGACGGGCCCGAGTTCAGTGTCGAGACCGTCAGCGACAGCAGCATGCACACGGTCGTGGACATCAGCCTGCGCGATCCCGGCCCGAGGCCACCCGGCTGGGACGGGCCGAGCGGGGACGACGTCGTGGTGCTGCGCTCCACCGTGCGGGCTCTGCTCGATCTGGCGGGCGTCTGTACCGGGCGCGCCTGGACCACCGTCGTGCTGACCGGTGGCGGACCTCGGGTCGCGAGCTGCCGGATCGGCGCCGGGGACCCCGTGTTCGCCCGCGAACGCGTCCCCGGGCGCGACTGAACCAGGTCCGACCTGGCGTTACCGCTCCCGTTCCCGTGCGTGCCCCGGGGGCGGTATCGGCTCAGGAACGGTCCAGGAACGAGCCCCGGAACAGTGCGTGGTGTCGGAAGCAGAACCGGAGAAACCGCGTGAAGGGGATACGACATGGGACGCACGTCGGCCGGCCTCGTCGGGATCGTCACCGCCGCCGCCCTCACCCTCGGGCTGGTGTCCACGATCGAGACGGGACACCCGCAGGGCCACCAGGCCGGCGCGCGGATCCTCGCCGACGACGGCGGCCCCACGGTGATCGGCAAGCTCGCCGCCGGTTCGGACTCGACCGATGACGACGGCGGCCCGACGGTCATCGGCAAGGGCGGCTCCGGTTCCGCCACCACCAACGACGACGGTGGTCCCACGGGCCTCGGTCTCTGAGGCCGCGGTATTCGCCCCTGTGCCCCGCCCAGGCGTTCCGACCTGGTGCGGGGCACCGGTGCGTTCAGGAGCGGCGGCGGGCCGCGGGCACTCCCATCGCCGTGAAGAGCTCCTCCGCCGCGCGTTCGTTCCGCTCCGCCTCCTCGGGCCGGCCGAGGGACGCCTGCGCACGGGCCATGCCGGACAGCGCGTAGGCCAGCTCGATCCGGAAGTCCAGGGAGCTTGCCATCTCGTGCGCCCGTTCGTGCAGTTCCAGGGCGGAGGCGTACTCGCCGCGCCGGTACAGATAGCGCCCGACCGTGTTCCAGACCTTGGCCCGCCGCGGTGGAGAAACGTTTGAGCTGATGGTGGTGAGCGCGCGGTCCGCGTACGTACGGGCCTGCGCGTCCCGCCCCAGCCGATGCCCCACGTCCGCCGACAGCGCGAGCGCCAGCGCCACGTGCCCCGGGTCGCGGTTCTCCTCGCCCAGGGCCCGCGCCTGCTTCAGGCTCACCTCGGCCGCCTCCGGATCCCCCAGGCAGGAGTGGGCGAAGGCCAGGTCCGTGAGGGCGGCCAACTTGTTCTCGTGCCGCCCGAGTTCGTCCGCCAGCGCGATGGCCCGCAGGGCTGCCGACGCGGCCTCCTCGTGTCGACCCCACTGCTCGTACAGCGTGCTGAGCATCGTCAGGCTCTCCGCCTCGGGTCTGCTCGCGCCCAGCTCCCTCTGGTGCGCGATCGCCCGCTCCAGATGGGACAGCGCCTGCGGGAAGCGTCCGAGCATGCTGTTGAGCTGGCCCAGCGAGCTCTCGCTGTGGGCCACCGTCTGGAGGTCCCCGAGCCGCTCGGCCACCTCCAGGCTCTCGGTGGCGATCTCGAGGCCCTCGGCGAACCGACCCAGCTTCCAGCAGGCGACCCCGAGGTTCGACAAGCTCACCCCGAGCAGTGGCAGCTCACCGAGCCGCCGGGCCGCCTCCACCGCGATCAGCGCCATGCTCCGGAACTCCTCCAACTGGCCGCGCACACTCAGCTGGAAGGCGAGATTGCGCGTGAGGAACACGGCGTGCCGGTCGTGGCCGAGCCGCCCCGACAGGTTCACCGTCCCCACCACCGCGCTCTGCTCCCTCGCGAACCACGTCTCCGCCTGCCCACGGTCGGGGAACTCCGGTACCGCCAGGGACACTTCGTCGATACCGGTGGGGATCCGGCGGCGCCCGGGGAACATCACCCGGCACGCCGTCTCCGTCGCCGTGACGTAGTAGTCGAGCAGGCGCCGCACCGACGCCGCGTCGTCGTCCTCCGTCGCCCCCGACCGCAGGCTGTGCGCGAAACTGCGGACCAGGTCGTGGAAGGTGTACAGGCCGATCTCGGGCTGCTTCAGCAGGTGCACGTCCAGCAGGAGTTCGAGGAGGTCCTCGGCGTCGCGCGGGTCCGTGCCGAGCAGCGCGGCGGCGGCGTGGACGTCGATGTCGCCGCCCGGATGCAGCGCCAGGATGCGCAGCGCCGTCCGGCATTCCTGGTCCAGGGCCTGGTAGGACAGGCGGAGGGTCGCGGCGACACTACGCTGCCCCGAGCTCAGCTCGTCCAGGCGCCGCGTCTCGTCGCGCAGCCGGTCGGTGAGGTAACGCAGGGTCCAGCGCGGGCGGTTGCGCAGCCGGGCGGTGGCGATGCGCAGCGCCAGCGGCAGATGCCCGCAGAGCCGGGCCAGCTCGGCGGCGGCCTCCGGCTCCGCCGCGTACCGCTGTTCGCCCAGCGTCTCCGCGATCAGACGAGCGCACTCCTCCGGCGACATCACGTCGACCGAGATCCAGTGCGCCGAGTCCAGGTCCACCAGCCGGGCCCGGCTGGTGACCAGCACCAGGCAGCCCGGCGTCGTCGGCAGCAACGGCCGTACGCCGTCCGCGTCGACGGCGTTGTCGAGCAGGAGCAGCAGCCGCCTGCCGCTGATGGTCGCCCGCCAGAGCGCCGCACGCCCCGCGGAGTCCTCCGGGATGCGCTCGCTGGGCACGCCCAGGGCACGTAACAGGATGTCCAGCGCTCCGCCGGGGGTGACCGGCTGCTCGCCCGGGGTGTAGCCGCGCAGGTCGATGTAGAGGCGGCCGTCGGGGAAGTCGCCCGCCAGGGTGTGGGCCGCGTGGACGGCGAGGGAGGTCTTGCCGCTGCCGCCCATGCCGTCCAGGGCCACGATCCGGGAGTGGCGGTCGCATTCCCGTCCGGCCGAATCCAGAAGTTCACGCAGTTCACGCTCGCGCCCGGTGAAGTCGGCGAGGTCGTACGGCAGCGTGCTCGGAGCCTCGGCGGGAGCCGGCGGAGCGGCCGGCCGCGCGGCGGGGGCCGGGGCGGGCGGCGGCTCCGGCGCGGCGAGCTCCGGACTCTCGCGCAGGATCCCCTCGTACACCTTGGTCAGGCCGGAGCCGGGGTCGACGCCCAGTTCCTCCACGAGGAGTTCGCGGACCTTGCCGTACTCCTCCAGGGCCTCCGCCTGCCGGCCCGAGCGGTACAGGGCCAGCATCAGTTGCGCGCGCAGTGTCTCGCGCAGCGGGTGGCGCCGCACCACGTCCCGCAGGTCCCCGACGAGTTCAGCGGCCTCGCCGAGGCCGAGGCGTAACGCGAAGAGCTGCTCGGTCGCGGTGAGCCGACGCTCGTCCAGCGCCGTCGCCGCCGCCTCGATCACCGGTCCGCCCGCACCGGACAGGATCGGGCCGCGCCACAGACCGAGCGCCCGCTGTAACGCCGCGACCGCGTCGGCCGGCCGTCCGTCGGCCGCCGCCTCCTTGGCCGCCCGCACCAGCAGCCCGAACTCGGTGAGGTCCAGCTGCTCCGGGCCCAGCGTCATCCGGTAGCCGGGGCCGTCGGTGACCAGGACGTCGCCGCCGCCGGGAATGCGCCGCCGCAGGTCGGCGACCGCCTTGCGCACCTGGTGGGACGCGGTGGCCGGTGGATCGTCCGCCCAAGCGGCCTCGACAAGGCGGGCGATCGGCAGGACCCGTCCGGTTTCCAGGAGCAAGGTGACGAGGACCCGCTCCTGGATCAGTCCACCCAGCCGCAGTCTGTCTCCCCCCGCCCAGCCCTCGATGGGGCCGAGCACATTGAAGCGCAGCGAATCCGCCTCGGCATCGGTCATGCCGGCGAGCCTCCCCCGGTCACGGAATCCCCCCGATTTCCCCACGCAGCCTCCGGATGATAGCCCGTTCCCGTGCCCCTCGGTAACGAGGCGGTACGGCTTCGGTAAGCACTCCCCTCACGGTGGGATCCAGCAAGCCGCACCGGCTTCAGGCCCCGGCGAACGGCCCCAGTGGCCCAAGTGAAGGGCCCCGGCCACCGGCCCCAGCGATCGGCCCCCCACGCGGAGTACAAGGAGATTCGTATGACCGAGCAATCAGCGACGGACGGACTCGCCGACCGGTTACGGGCGGCACGCCGGTGGGCGGGCCTGACCCAGGAACAGCTCGCCGGCCTGTCGACCGTCAGCGTGCGGGCCATCCGCGATCTGGAGCAGGGCCGGGTCCGGCACCCGCGCCGCGAGACGCTCCGGCTGCTCGCCGACGCCATGCGGCTGAGCGACGCCCGCCGCGCCGCCCTGGAACTCGCCGTCGAGGGTGCCTCCGCCGGGCCGGTCATGCACGAGGCCTACGGGGCCGAACTCGCGCCGCCCCCCGCGCCGTTGTGCCGCCTGGTCGGCCGGGCCGAGGAGCTGCGGGCCCTCACCGGGCTGCTGGCCGGCGAGCACGACCGGCTGCTGACCGTGGTCGGCCTGCCGGGCGTCGGCAAGACCCGGCTGGCCCAGGAGGCCGCCGCCCTCCTGCACACCCGCGACCGGATGCCTGTCCTGTGGGTCGACATGGCCGAAACCGCGACGACCCCCGCCGCACCGCGCACCCCGCGCTCGGCGCTGATCGGCTGGGCCCGCTCCCTGGCCGCCGGCGACGGCGGACTCGAGGAGCTCACCTCGGTGATACGCGACCGCGCCACCCTGCTCGTTCTCGACGGCCACGACTCGGCGGCGCACCTCGTGCCGCGGCTGGCAGAGCTGCTGCACGCCTGCGAGCGCCTCCAAGTACTCGTCACCGCGCGGGAACCGCACCGCGTCCCGGGCAACCGGCTGCTCCCGCTCGCCCCGCTGCCGGTCCCCGAGCCCGAGGCCGACCCCACTCCGCCGGGGCAGTCCCTCACGGCCGGCCGGCCCGCCGTGGAGCTGATGTTGTCCCACGTCGGTCACATCCGCCCCGATCTGCTGCCCACGGATTCCATGGTGCGCACCGTGACCGAGATCTGCCGGGCCCTCGACGGGCTGCCCCGGGCGATGGAGTCCGCCGCGTCCTGGCTGTTGCTGCACTCCCTGGAGGATCTGCTGCGGGTCGCCCGGACCCGGCCGCTGGACATCGTGGACGACGCGACCCTCGCCGACCCGGGCGGCACCGCGCTGGCCGCGCTGCTGGCCGAGGCCGTGGACCGTGTTGACCATCAACCGGCCGCGTTGCTCGGTGACTTGAGTGCGCTGTCCGACGGCTGGACGGCCGAGCAGGCCGCCACCGCGCTGTCCGTCCCCACCGGTGCCGTGGTCCGTGACGTCCACGCGCTGCTGCTGCGCGGCCTCGTGCGCAGGCTGCCCGCCGGACCTGACGGTGCCGCGCGCTTCGGGGTCCTCAACCTGGTCCGCCGGCTCGCCGCCGAGCGCGCCGCCGCGTCGGCGACCCGGGCCGCTGCCCTCGTGCACTGAGGGAAACCCCTGTCGACATGGCTTGAACAGATCCCTACCGACCTCGATCGAAAGGCCCTCTCCCATGCGCGACTTCATCTCCCTCGCCGATCTCACCCCGGAGCAGCTCTCCGGGATCGTCGCCCGCGCCGTCGAATTCGGCCGCGGTGATGTCGCGGACCGTCCGCTGACGGGACGCCAGGTGGGCGTCTACTTCCGCAAGTCCTCCACCCGTACGCGTACGTCGTTCTGGAGCGGTGCCACCCGTCTCGGCGCCGACGTGATCACCTTTGGACCGGACGAACTCCAGCTCAGTACCGGCGAGACGGTGGAGGACACCAGCCGGGTCCTCGGCCAGTACCTGGACGCGCTCGTCGTGCGGACCAACGGCGACGTGGAGGAGATGCGCCGGCTCGGCAGCAGCCCGGACCTCGCCGTGATCAACGCGCTCAGTCTGGACGAGCACCCCACCCAGGCGGTGGCCGACCTGGCCACCCTCACCGAGCACTTCGGCGACCTGGCCGGGCGGCATCTGCTCGTGGTCGGTGAGGGCAACAGTTCCGGCGCGGCCCTCGCCCCGGCCGGCGCGCTCACCCCCGGACTGCGCATCACCCTGCTGTGCCCGCCGGACTACGAGGTGCCCAAGAGCACCCTCGACCTGGTGGAGGAGATCAGCGGTGGCCGGCACGACGTGCGCCAGTCGACCGACCCGGCCGCCGTGGAGGGCCCGGTGGACGCGATCTACACCAGCCGGTGGCAGACCATGGGCGTGCCCAAGGCCGACCCCGACTGGCAGACCGCGTTCGAGGGGTTCGCCGTCGACCAGGCCTTCTTCAACCGCTACAGCGGCCCGCACACGGTCTTCCTGCACGACCTGCCCGCCGTGCGCGGCCAGGAGGTCGCCGACGAGGTCCTCGACGGTGAGCGCAGCCTCGCCTGGCGGCAGGCCTACCACAAGATGACGGCCGCGATGGCGGTCCTGGAGTGGTGCGTGGTGGGCGCGGACGCACACTGACACAGCACGCGCGGCGGCGTCGGTACGGCCTTGGAGAGCC
>NZ_JBSFOK010000079.1:0-23712 GCF_053587635.1 Streptomyces sp. NPDC003635
AGGGCGGTACGAAGCCGATGACCATGGCGGCCGCGGAGGCGAGGAGGCCGACGACGCACATGAGGCCGAGGGCGGGGACGCGGTAGCCGCGCGTGGCGATCCTGGCGGTCGCCGCCGGCTACGCGGCCGGCCGCATCAGCGGCGCCCTGCTGCCGGTGGCCGCACCCTGCGCCGCCGCCCTCGGCGGAGTCGCGCTGACGATGACACTCCCCCACCTGGGCCCGGACCCCGCCATCGTTCCGCCGCTCGGCCAGGCCGGAGCCACCGCCGCCCTGCTCACCCTCTCCACGGGTGCCGCCTGCTGCGCGGCCTGGGCCGCCACCGCGCCCGCCCTGCGCCTCTCCCTGCGTCTGCTGGCCGCCGCCATCGCGGTGACCGCGGCCGCCCTCGGCTCCACCACGGGCCTCGTGGCCTGTTCCGCGGTGCTGTTGTGCTCCCTCGCCGCCGGCCGGATGCCCCAACGTGGCGTCGGTATCGCGGGGCTGGTCCTGACCACGGCCCTGGTGACCGGCCTGACCTGGGCGATCGCCGGAAAGGCGGTACCGGACGGGCTGGCCGCGTCGCTGGAGGGCCAGCTCACCGGGCACCGGCTGGACCTGTGGCACGACGCCCTGGGCCTGGCCGAGCGGGACCCGGCCCTGGGCGTGGGCCCGGGACGCTTCGGAGAGCTGTCCACGACGGCGACCGGCACGCTGCTCTCCGACGGCAAGCCGCATTCGGCGCCCTTGCAGCAGGCGGCCGAGCAGGGCGTCGTCGGGGTGGTGCTGCTGGCGGCGGCGTTCTGCTGGGTGCTGTTCGCGCTCTGGCGCTCGCCCCGCCCGACCGCCGTCGTCCTCACCGCCGGCGCGGCCCTGACCGGTCTCGCGGCGATCGCCGCGATCGGCAACGCGCTCAGCTTCACCACGGTGTCGGTCGGCGCGGGACTGCTCGCGGGCCTGGCCACCGCCCGCCCGATGCCAGACGCGTCGTCCGCGGGCGGTCTTGAGGCCCGCCCGCCCCGCCCGGTGTGAGGTCAGAGCGCCGCGCCGGTGCTCCCCGCGCGGAGCCGGTCCCGGATGACCCGTACGGCGGCCTCGGCGTCGTCGATGGTGATCGTGAACGTGTGGCCGTCCCACAGCCGCAGCACGATCCCCTCACCACGCCGTACGACGACCGCGGTGCCCTTCTCGGGCCGCCAGCGATAACCCCAGCCGCCCCAGTGCCGCGGGGTGACGAGCGGGGCGAAGTCGGCGCCCGCGACATGCGACAGCGGGATCCGGCGGCGCGGGACACCCATGTGGCCGCAGCGCACCTCGAGGCACTCCAGGTCCACCTTGAGCGCGACGTGCACGAACGCCAGCGTGCCGAACAGCACCAGCAGACCGGCCGCGATGCAGCCGACGACGGCCATCGCGAGCGGGGCGACGCCGGAGGTCCAGGCCGAGTCGACGGCCAGCTCGATGCCGAGCGCCATGCACGCGGCCCCGACGAGCGCCAGCAGCCACTGGACGCGGTTGGTGGCCCGTCCGGTCCAGACGTCGGGATGCGGCGCGTGCTCGCCGTGGGGGTGGTCCCTCATGGCTATGAGGTTACTCAGGTTTCGCTGCGCGGCTACCTCGTCGCGCAGGGTCACTCGGCCGGCCGGGGGTTCCTGGCCGGATCGGCGGTCACCGCGCGGGCATGGCCGCCTGGAGCAGCTGTCCCTCTTCGTAGGCGAGGGCGGGCTCGGGCAGGGGACCCTCACGCCCGCTCAGCAGCACGGTGACGGTGCCGTCGACGTCGGCCTCGGGTGCGGGCAGCGCGCCGATCCGGCGCAACGCCTGGGCGGCGACCGCTCCGGCGGAGCCGTGCAGGACGAGCGGCGGGCGGCCGGGGCGCTGCACGGCGACGCGGATGCGCTCGGCGACCAGTTCGTAGTGGGTGCAGCCGAGGACGACGGTCGTCACGTCGTCGGGGGTCAGGGCGGCCGCCGCGGCGACGGCGGTGGCGACGGCGTCCTCGTCGGCGTGCTCCACGGCCTCGGCGAGCCCGTAGCAGGGCACCTCGGTGACCTTCACGCCGTCGGCGAAGGCCTCGATCAGATCGCGCTGGTAGGCGCTGCCGGTGGTGGCGGGGGTGGCCCAGATCGCGACGGGTCCGCCGCCGGCCGCCGCGGGCTTGATCGCGGGGACGGTGCCGATCACCGGGATCTCGGGTTCCAGACGGGTCCGCAGCGTGGGCAGGGCGTGCACGGTCGCGGTGTTGCAGCCGATGATCAGCGCGTCGGGCCGATGCGCGGCGGCGGCCTCGGCGACGGCGACGGCGCGCCCGATGAGGTCTTCCAGGGTCCGCACTCCCCAAGGCATGCCGTCGGGGTCGAGGGAGAGGACGAGATCTGCGTCGGGCCGCAGCCGTCGTACCGCGGCGGTGGCCGCCAGCAGGCCGATTCCTGAGTCCATCAGCGCGATCTTCACCCGGCCACGATAGACGATGGCCCCTTGGGGGCCCGTCCGGTGGGGCAGACTGCGCGGGTGAGCGCCTTCGTGTGGATCGCCGCCGGATCACTCGCCGCCTGGCTGTGGCTGCTGCTCTGTCAGGGCTTCTTCTGGCGTACGGACGTACGGTTGCCCTCCCGGCGTGATCCCCGCGCGTGGCCGTCCGTGTGTGTCGTGGTCCCCGCGCGGGACGAGGCGGCCGTACTCCCCGACAGCCTGCCCTCGCTGCTGGCCCAGGACTATCCGGGACGGGCGGAGATCTTCCTCGTCGACGACGACAGTTCCGACGGCACCGGACCACTGGCGCGGGAACTGTCCGAGCGGCACGGCGGGCTGCCGCTGACCGTGGGCTCACCCGGTGAGCCGCCCGCGGGCTGGACCGGAAAACTGTGGGCGGTGCGGCACGGTATCGGCCTGGCACGCGCGCGTGACCCCGAGTATCTGCTGCTGACCGACGCCGACATCGCCCACGCGCCCGACAGCCTGAGACACCTCGTCGCCGCGGCGGGCACCGGTGGCTTCGACGCCGTGTCCCAGATGGCCCGGCTGCGCGTGGCGAGCGTCTGGGAGCGGCTGGTCGTGCCGGCCTTCGTCTACTTCTTCGCGCAGCTGTATCCGTTCCGCCGGATCGGTAAGAAGGGGACACGTACGGCCGCCGCGGCGGGCGGCTGTGTGCTGCTGCGCGCGGACGCCGCGGAGCGGGCCCGGATCCCGGACGCCATCCGGCACGCCGTCATCGACGACGTGGCGCTCGCGCGGGCCGTGAAGGCCGGTGGCGGGCACATCTGGCTGGGCCTGGCCGACCGGGTCGACAGCGTCCGGCCGTATCCGCGCCTGCACGACCTGTGGCGGATGGTCTCCCGCAGCGCCTACGCGCAACTGCGGCACAACCCGCTGCTGCTCGCCGGTACAGTCGCCGGGCTGGCGCTGGTCTATCTCGTACCGCCCACCGCCGTGGCCACCGGGGATCCGGCGACCGCGGTCATCGGCGGGCTCGCGTGGCTGGTGATGACCGGGACGTACGTCCCGATGCTCCGTTACTACCGGCAGCCGCTGTGGCTCGCTCCCCTGCTGCCGTTCACCGCGTTCCTCTATCTGCTGATGACCGTCGACTCGGCGGTGCAGCACTACCGGGGGCGGGGTGCGGCCTGGAAGGGCCGCACGTACACGCGCCCGGACGCGGTGCCCGACGAGGGCTGACTACTTGCGGCCCGGCGTCCAGTTCATGCCCCAGCCGTACGCGTAATCGACAGTCCGCTGCGGGCTGACCCCGCGCTCGGGCACCAGGTAGCGGGCCTCGCGCTGGACCACGAGATCGCTGCCGGTGTTGGTGATCAGGGCCAGCGCGCACACCGTCGAGGGGACCGTGCACTCGTCGAGCGAGAAGTCGACCGGGGCGCCGTACTGCGGGCTGAGGGTGACCGTGGCGTGCAGGTCGGCGAAGGAACGCGCGCCCTCGTAGATGGTCACGAAGACCAGGATGCGCCGGAAGGCCCGCTGGAAGTCGAGATTGACGGTGAGGTTCTCGCCACTGGCCACCGCGCCGGTGCGGTCGTCGCCGTCGAGGTGGATGTACGGCGGCTGGTGCAGGGCGCCGAAGGCGTTGCCGAGCGCCTGGACGACACCCTTGCTGCCGTCGGTGAGCTCGTACAGGGCGCACAGGTCGAGGTCGAGGTCGTTGTGCATGGCGACCGGGCGGCCCAGCTTGCTCGCCCAGCCCGAGAACTGCTTGCGCACCTCCCAGTTGAGGTTCACCCGCAGGGCGCCGGACGTGCCGCCCTGCTTGGTCAGGGAGACCGCGGGGGCGGCCTTCGTGAGCGTGACCTTGCTGAGACTGACCGGAGCCGCCTGCGGCGGGGGCGGGGCGGCGGGCGGCATGGCGGGCGGGGGCGGCACGGTCGCCGCGGGAGCGACCGGCGGCGCCACGGGTGTCGGCATGGGGGCGGGCTGCTGGGGCTCGTCGACCGTGATGCCGTAGTCGGTGGCCAGTCCCTCCAGGCCGCTGCTGTAGCCCTGGCCGACGGCACGGAACTTCCAGGCGCCCTGGCGGCGGTAGAACTCGCCCAGCACGAAGGCCGTTTCGACAGTGGCGCCGGTGCTGTCGAAGCGGGCGACCGAGGTGCCCTGGGCGGCGTCCTTGACCTCGATGGCGAGATCGGGGACCTGCCCGAAGGAGCCGCCGTCGGCGGAGGCGGCGAGGATGACGGTGTCGATCGCGGGCTCCACGCGCGCGAGGTCGACGAGGAGGCTGTCGGTCACCCGGCCGCCGGCGTCCCGCTTGCCCTCGTGGCGGACCGCGCCGGAGGCGTGCACCGCCTGGTTGTAGAAGACGAAGTCCGCGTCGGAACGGACCTTCCCGCCGACCAGCAGCAGCGCCGAGGCGTCGGCGTCGGGCACCCCCGGCCCGGAACGCCAGCCCAATTCGACGCGCAGCGCCGTCGTCGGCACCGGAACATTGGATCCTTTCGGCATTGACATGTCCGCCCCCATCACGTGTCAGCGCGCCAGGTCACGCCCGGCAAGTCCATTCGGTTCCGCACTTCGGTTCCGTACGGGTCAACCTATTCCCAACGAGCGGGGAACCTCCACGATCAGGACTCGGAAGATCGCTGGCCAACCGCCGGTAACCCGCTTGGAACTCGGCCTTTACCGCATCCGCACGCCGATCCGCGCCCCTTTTTCCCAAGTTCGCTCGCATTGGGGATCCCAGGCCACCGCCGACACGGAAAACAACCCTCTTATCGGTCTCCCCAACCAGCACATCGTGGGCTTAACTTATGTGCCATGACCTCCCCCCGCTCCACCTATGGCGGCGGCTACTACTCCGCCTCCTTCCCGGACACCCCGATCTACGACTCCCTCGTGGCCGAGCGGGGTACCCCGCAGATCGCCCCGATCCGGGTCCCCGCCGCCTACGACACCCCGGGCAGTCACCTGCCCGCGCTGCCGTCGGCGCTGCCGGCCCTCCCGGCCGCCCCCTCCCAGCCCTCGTACGGCTACCCGCAGGCGCCCCAGCCCGCCCCGCTGCAGCAGGCCCCCGCGGCCTACATCCCGCAGCAGGCGGCCGCGCCCCGCGGGTACCCCGGCCCGCAGCCCCAGCAGCCGCGCCCCGCGGCGCCCGCGGGCTACGAGGCGATGCGTCCCGCGGCCCCCCGGCCCGCGGCGCCCATGTACCAGGACCCGTACAACAACCAGCAGTACCGCGGCTACTGAGCCGGTCCCCCGCCGGTCCGTGCCACCTGGCACGATGACCTCATGGGGAACGCGCAACTGCAGTCGATTCACGTTCATCCGGTCAAGGCGTTCCGGGGCATCGCGCCCCGGGAGGCAGTCGTGGAGCCCTGGGGGCTGACCGGTGATCGTCGCTGGATGCTGATCGACGACGGGGGAAAGGTCGTCACACAACGCCAGCAACCGCGCCTCGCCGTGGCCGCCGCCGAGCTTCTGCCCGACGGCGGCCTTCGGCTGTCCGCGCCGGGAATGGACCCGCTGACCGTGCCGGTGCCGCGGCCGGGCACGACCGTCTGGGCGGAGATCTTCCGGGACAAGGTCGAGGCCGTCCCCGCCGAGGACCCCGCCGTGCACGCCTGGTTGAGCGCCTACCTGGGCGCCGGGACGCGGCTCGTGCACATGGACGACCCGGCCACGCGCCGGCCGGTGGACCCGGAGTACGCGCAGCCCGGTGAGACCGTCAGCTTCGCCGACGGCTACCCGCTGCTGCTCGCCTCGACGGCCTCCCTCGACGCCCTCAACTCCCTGATCGCCGACGGCGATCACGCGGGCGAGGGTCCGCTGCCCATGAACCGCTTCCGGCCGAACGTCGTCGTGTCCGGCACCGAAGCCTGGGCCGAGGACGACTGGACGCGCGTCACCATCGGCGAAGTCGCCTTCCGGGTCGCCAAGATGTGCGGCCGGTGCGTGGTCACGACGACCGACCAGGAGACGGCGGGGCGGGGCAAGGAGCCGCTCTTCACGCTGGGCCGGCACCGGCGCATCGGCGGCAAGCTCGTGTTCGGCCAGAACCTGGTGCCGCTGACCGGCGGCACGATCCGGGTCGGCGACCCGGTCGAGGTCCGCTCGTAAGCCCCGCCCCGGTCCTTCATCGCCCCCGGTCCAGGTCCGCTCGAAAGCCCCGGCCCAACACCTGCCTCACCCCGGTCAAGCTCCGCTCATAAGCCCCGCCCCGGCCTCACCCCAGGTCAGGGCCCTCTCGTAAGCCCTGGCCGCGGGCGGGAACCCCGGCCGCCGGCCTGCTCGTTGAGCGTTTCGCGAGCAGTTCATGAGAATCTCGGCCCGGGTGATTTCGCTCTCTCTTCGGCCGGGATCGCGCGTGAGCGGCTCCGCGGGGGGTTATCACGGAGCGGGAAGGGGGTGCGGGACGGTGCGAGCGATCTGCGGGCTCTGGCGCTGGCGGCACAACCCGCTGCGTCGGCCGACCGATCTGGCCGAGGCCTGGGTGGGGCTGTCGGCCCTGCTGCTGATCCTCGTCCTGGCCCCCGTGTCCGGCGCCCTGACCGGTGGCCTCGCGCAGGACGCGCTGCAGGAGTCGGTGCGCGAACAGCGGGCGGCCCGCCACCAGGTGACCGCGACCGTGGCCCGCCCCCTGGACGACTCCCCGTTCAACGCCGATCCCGAGGCCGCCGCCTCCGGCCGCGAGGTCCGCACCCGCGTGCTGGCCGACTGGACGGCACCGGACGGCACCGACCGGCACGGCCCGGTCACCGCCCGCATCGAGAACCCGGAGCCCGGCGAGCGCTTCACGATCTGGACGGACCGTCAGGGCCGCATAGCCGCCCGCCCGCTGGACTCCGCGACGGCCACCACCCATGCCGTGCTCGCCGGGTTAGGCGCGGCCCTGGTGGTCATCGGCATGGTCGAGTGCGCCAGAAGGCTGATCGTCTGGCGCATGGTCCGTCGCCGGTACGCCCGTTGGGACCAGGCCTGGGACCGGGCCGGACCGGACTGGGGCCGCACCGGCACCGGCAGCTGACCGCGTTCCGGCTCTGGTCAACCCCGGACCTGCGCGCACGCTACGGTGGACCGGCCGAGTCATCGGCGACGACCCGCGCGAGCAGCCGCTGGGGTGGCCGACGCGCCCCGAAGGTGAACGAGCCATCAGTACGACCGAGGTGGGGGCACAGCAACGCCATGGCACAGGGCACGGTCCAGGTGACGCACACCGGCACATCGCGGTGGCGGCGCCGCACGGGTGAGTACGCGTCGCTCGCCGCAGCGCTTCAGGCCGCGGCCGACGGTGACGTCCTCACCATCGCGCCCGGCACCTACCGGGAGAACCTCGTCGTCCAGCGGCCGGTGACCCTGCGCGGCCCCGAGGGCTCTCCCGGCTCGGTGCGGATCGCTCCCCTGGACGGTGTGCCGCTGACCGTGCGCGCCTCGGCCGTGATCCAGGACCTGCACGTGGAGGGCCAGGACGCGGCGGCGCCCGCGGTGCTGGTGGAGGAGGGCGCGCCGGAGCTGGTGGACCTGCGGATCGTCACCCGGTCCGCGGCCGGGATCGAGGTGCGCGGCGGGGCGCGGCCGGCCGTGCGCCGGTGCACCGTCGACAACCCCGCGGGCATCGGCATCGCCGTGGTCGACGGCGGGGGCGGTGTGTTCGAGGAGTGCGAGGTCGTCTCCGCGGGTCAGTCCGGTGTCGCGGTGCGCGGCGGCGGCCACCCCCGTCTGGAGCGCTGCCGGGTGCACCACTCCTCGGGCGCCGGCCTGGCCGCGACGGGTGAGAACTCCGCGCTGGAGGCCGTCGGTTGCGAGGTGTACGAGGTCCGCGGCAGCGGCGTGCAGATCACCGGCCGGGCCACCGCGCATCTCACCGACTGCGATGTCCACCGCACCACCGCGGACGGGGTCACCCTCGACACGGACGCCGTGCTCACGCTCGCCGACTGCCGTATCCACGACATCCCGGAGAACGCGGTCGATCTGCGTTCCCGTTCCGTGCTGACCCTGACCCGCACCACCGTGCGGCAGTTCGGACGCAATGGTCTGTCGGTGTGGGACCCGGGCACGCGCGTGGACGCCAACCAGTGCGAGATCTTCGACTCCACCGGCGACTACCCGGCCGTCTGGGTCAGCGACGGCGCCACCGCGGTCCTGGACTCCTGCCGCGTGCACGACGTGCCCGACGCCCTGTTCGTGCTCGACCGGGGCTCGCGGGCGGACGTCGTCGACAGCGACCTGACGCAGGTCCGCAACACCGCGGTGTCGGTCAGCGACGGCGCCACCGCCCAGCTCGACGACTGCCGTATCCGGGACGCGGCGACCGGCGCGTGGTTCCGCGACCACGGCAGCGGCGGCACGCTGGCCAACTGCACGCTGGACGGCGTGCAGACCGGGGTGATCGTCACCAAGGGCGCCGACCCCACCATCGAGCGCTGCACGGTCGACTCCCCCGCCGAAGCCGGCTTCTACGTGTCCGCGGGCGGCCGGGGCAGCTTCCTCAACTGTCGCGTGACCGGCAGCGCGGGGTACGGCTTCCATGTCATCGACGGCTGCCGTACGACGTTGAAGAAGTGCCGCACCGAGCGCTGCGCGCGCGGCGGTTACGAGTTCGCCGACGGCGGCCCGGACGCGGGCTCCGGGTCGGGGCCGGTGGTGGAGGACTGCACCAGCGACGAGAGCGCCGGGCTGCGCCAGCCCGCCGCACCCCGCGAGACGGCCGTGCAGACGGCGAACCAGTCCCCGGGCCTGCTCGGCTCGATCCCCGGCCAGCGCGCCACCGAGCAGGAGCCGCTGATCGCGCCCACGGCGCCGGAGCCGCCCGCCAGGACCTCCAAGGCGGTACTCGGTGAACTGGACGCGCTGGTGGGCCTGGACAGCGTCAAGCGCGAGGTGCGGGCGCTCACCGACATGATCGAGGTGGGCCGGCGCCGCCAGCAGGCGGGCCTGAAGGCCGCCTCCGTGAAGCGGCACCTGGTCTTCACCGGCTCCCCCGGCACCGGCAAGACCACGGTCGCCCGCCTCTACGGCGAGATCCTCGCCTCCCTCGGCGTCCTGGAGAAGGGGCACCTGGTCGAGGTGTCCCGGGTCGACCTGGTCGGCGAGCACATCGGCTCCACCGCGATCCGCACCCAGGAGGCCTTCGACAAGGCGCGCGGCGGTGTGCTGTTCATCGACGAGGCCTACGCGCTCTCCCCGGAGGACTCCGGCCGGGACTTCGGCAAGGAGGCCATCGACACCCTGGTGAAGCTGATGGAGGACCACCGCGACGCTGTGGTCGTGATCGTCGCGGGCTATACGGCGGAGATGGAACGGTTCCTTTCCGTCAACCCGGGTGTGGCCTCCCGCTTCTCGCGGACCATCACCTTCTGCGACTACACGCCCGAGGAACTGCTGCGGATCGTGGAGCAGCAGGCCGACGAGCACGAGTACCGGCTCGCGCCGGGCGCCGACGAGGCGCTGCTCGCGTACTTCACGGCGATGCCCAAGGGGCCCGCGTTCGGCAACGGCCGCACCGCGCGGCAGACCTTCGAGGCCATGGTGGAACGACACGCGGGCCGCGTCGCCCAGCTGGCGGAGCCCAGCACCGACGATCTGACCCTGCTCTACGCGGAGGACCTGCCCGAGTCGCCGTGACCGCGGCCCCCTGGAACCATGGCGTCCGTGACGAGGTGAACACGCACAGCGCGCACGGAAAGGCACGGCCATGCTGGGACAGAGCAAGGCGTTCAGCGGTTTCGCGGTGGACGACATCGGCAGGGCGAAGGAGTTCTACGGCACCACCCTCGGCATCCGGGTGTCGGAGGAACACGGCAACCTGGTCCTGCACCTGGGCGGGGACACCACCGTGTTCGTCTATCCGAAGGACAACCACACGCCGGCCACGTTCACCATCCTCAACTTCCCCGTGGACGACATCGACCAGGCCGTCACCGACCTCGGCGCGCGCGGCGTGACCTTCGAGCGGTACGAGGGGTTCGGGCAGGACGACCAGGGCATCGCCCGGGGCGCCGGTGACGGCACGGGACCGGACATCGCCTGGTTCAAGGACCCGGCGGGCAACGTCCTGTCCGTGCTGTCGGGAGCGATGTAGCGCTCACGACGCCGCGCTCGGGTCAGGGCTCGGCCCGCTGGACGGGCAGATCGGGCCGCAGCCGGGCCAGCAGCCGTTCGCGTTCCTCGGCGAAGGCCGGGTCCGCCTGGTAGTCGGAGTGGCCGAGGATCGGCGCGGGCAGCGGATGCAGCTCGGTGCGGCCGTAGGCGAGGGGGTCCCTCAGGGCGTCCCGGTCCACCTCGGGGCCGCAGGCGCCGGGCAGCAGGACGGGGCCGCCGATGGGGTCGGTGGGCCGGTGCAGATTGCGCCAGCAGTCGACGTCGTGGTGGAGGGCGCTGAGCGCGGCCGGGCCGAAGTGGGCCGGGAACCAGCGGCCGTACAGGCGCTCCAGCGGGGAGCCGTAGGTCAGCAGGGCGACGCGTTTGCGGACCGATGATTTCAGCTGCCAGGCGGCGGCCGCGGCGAGGACGCTGCCCTGGGAGTGGCCGGAGAGCACCAGCCGTCCGCCGGTGGCCCGGGTCCAGGTCGCCATCCGCCAGGTCAGATCGGGCACCGCGCGCTCGGCGTAGCAGGGCGGCGCGAAGGGGTGGGCGGCGCGCGGCCAGAAGGTGCCGACGTCCCACAGGATGCCGATGGTGCGGCGGGCGGAGGCGTCCTTGTAGGCGCGCCGACCCCAGGTGACGAACAGTATGAAGCCCAGGCCGATCAGCCAGGAACCGAGTGCCTGGGCCGTCTCGGCGGCTCCCTGGACGAAGGCGTGCGCCGGTTCGCTCGCCTCGGCCGGCGTCTCGTCGGTGGCCCAGGCGCCCACAAGGGCTCCCGCACCGAGCAGCAGGGTCGTGGTGGACACGACGGCGACGAGCAGGGGGCCGCGGTCGGTGAGGGTGGCCATCGCGCGGGTGCGGGCGATACGGCGGCTGCGCGTGCTGTCCTCGGGCTCGCCCCGGTGCTCGCGCTCCACCACGGCCCGTTCGGCGCGGGCCAGCCGCAGGGTCCGGCGGCCGAGCCAGCCGCACAGCAGGAGTACCAGCACCAGCAGCGGCGGGATCACGGAGGCCTGCCAGGTCAGCAGGACGGGCGGGCCGGGGATCGACGCGTGGGTGCCGTCCAGCCAGTCGGCGACGCGCTGGGCCAGGCCGCCGGACATCACTCCACCGAGGGCGCAGGCCAGCATGGCGACGGCGGGCCCGCCGAGCCCGCGCATCGCGGCGCGCGAGTCGGGGTGGGTGCGGTGCAGGACATGGGCGATCGCGGCGAGGACGATGACGAGCAGGCCCTGCGTGAAGGCGAGCGCGCCGAACGTGGCGTCGCCGGGCAGCCGGCCGCTGGACACCCACCCCGGCCGCCCCCAGCCCGCGTACACCAGGGTCAGGGCGAGCAGGGCGACACAGGCGAGCGGCAGCCTCCGTACGAGACGGTCGTCGAGCTCCTGGTCGAGGCGGTGCTCGCTGCGGCCCCGGCGGCAGACCACCCACACCACGCCGGCCGCCGCGAGCAGCAGGGCCGTCTCCAGGAGGCGGCCGAGGGCGTCGAGGGTGGCGGGGCCGCCGGAGCGGTGGTCGAAGCGGGCCGCGGGCAGGCCGGCCGCGGCGGCGACCGTCAGCAGGCCCGCGGCGGTGTGCGCGGCGCGCAGCCTGGCCACGAGACGACGGCCGTACCAGAAGCCGGGACGGCCGAGCGCGGTGCGGTCGGTGTCCTCGTCGGGTGCCGGGACGTGGGGCAAGGGCTCCTGGGACTCGTACGCCCTCCAGGTGCGGTGGGAGAGGTACCAGAGCAGTCCGGTCAGGGCGAGCGGCACCAGTGCGGCGAGGGCGAGGCGGCGTCCGGGCACGCTCCACCAGCCGCCGTCGGAGGAATCGGGTGACAGGAAGCCCAGCCACGAGTTGCGCTCGGCGCACGCGCGCGTGCCCGCGCACTGCCAGGCCGCCAGATCGAGCGCCACCTCGCAGGCCGCCGCGACCAGCAGCACCGTCAGGGACAGTCCGGCGAGCCGGACGAGCACGCCGTACAGACGTACCGTGCGCACCCGGCCGCGGGTGCAGGGGCGCATCCAGTGGGCGAGGTTGACCACCATGAACGGCAGCAGCAACAGCCACAGAGCGCGGGCGCCGTTGCCGGAGGTGAGGTTGCACCATACGTAGGCCTCGGGCACCGGCCGGTCGCGGTAGTCGTCCGGGCGGGACTCGGCGTCGGCGTCGTCGGCCCGCCGGAACATGGCCGCGGTGTCGTCGCCGGTGACCCGTACCGTGCGGGGGTCGCCGAGCATCTCCTGGGGCGTCGTGCCGCCCACGCCGTGGACCAGGAGCTCCAAGGCGGTCTCGGATCCGCCCGCCGCGGACCCGCCCGTCGAGACACGTTCTGACGCACGCTCCACTGTTCGCACTTCCCCCGTGCCGAGCCGTCGCTTGTGTCGGTGCGGGCACCAGGATCGCCGCTGCGCGGGCGGCTCACACCCCTCGTCACGGAATCTCCCCGATCCGGGTGACAAGCGGGCGACGGATGGGAGGCTCGTGACATGCGCGCGTCGGGCCGGTCGGTGGCGCGTGCCGTGTCCCGGCGTGCGAGGATGGGACGTCCGCACACCCGAACAGCGAGGACGACCCGCCGAAACGGGTGCGCGAGGCGGGCGAGACGGCTTGAGGCGAAAGGAACCGGAGCGTACGTGAGTGAGAATCAGAACCTCCTCGCGGAGCAGCGGCGCGCCCTGATCCTGGACGAGGTCCGGCGCCGCGGCGGGGTCCGGGTCAACGAGCTCACCCGCAAGCTCGGCGTGTCGGACATGACCGTACGACGCGATCTCGACGCGCTGGCCCGGCAGGGCGTGCTGGAGAAGGTGCACGGCGGCGCCGTCCCGGTGGTCGAGGCGAGCACCCATGAGCCGGGCTTCGAGGCCAAGTCGGGCCTGGAGCTGACCGCCAAGGAGGACATCGCGCGGGCCGCGGCGCAACTGGTCGCCCCGGGTGCGGCGATCGCGCTGTCGGGCGGTACGACGACGTACGCGCTCGCGCATCAACTGGTCGACGTGCCCGATCTGACCGTGGTCACCAACTCGGTCCGGGTGGCCGACGTCTTCCATGTCGCCCAGCGCACTTCCGGCCCCCGGCAGGGCGCGGCCACGGTCGTACTGACCGGCGGCGTGCGCACCCCCTCCGACTCCCTGGTCGGACCGGTGGCCGACCAGGCCATCGCCGCCCTGCACTTCGACATGCTGTTCCTCGGCGTGCACGGGATATCGGTGGAGGCCGGCCTGTCCACCCCGAACCTCGCCGAGGCCGAGACCAACCGGCGGCTCGTGCAGTCGGCGCGCCGGGTCGTGGTGGTCGCCGACCACACCAAGTGGGGTGTGGTGGGCCTGAGTTCGTTCGCGACGCTGAACCAGGTCGATACGCTCGTCACGGACCGCGGGCTCGAGGCCGAGGCGCGGGAGCAGGTGTCGGAGCGGCTGCGGCGGCTGGTCGTCGCGGGTGAGCCGGAGGACGAGGACGGTACAGACAGCTGACGCACTGTCAGCTAAGGTGACGCCTCCGGCCATCGCCAAGGGGGTTGGGCCCATGCTCCGTCGACTACGGCACGAAGAGCTCGGCTTCGCCGAGACCGCTCCGGTTCGACTGGTCTTCGCCCGCGAGATCTCCGCGTCGCCCGACGCCGTCTTCCACGCCCTCGCCGAGGACGTGCCAGGCTGGGCCGAGTGGTTCTCGGCCGTGACGCACGCCGAGCCGATCGAGGACGCCAAGGTCGGACGCCGAGTACGCCTGCGCGGGGGCATCCGCTTCGAGGAGAGCGTCCTCGCGGCGGACCCGGCCGAGATGTACGCCTACCGCGTCGACGCCACCAACGCCCCCGGCCTGCGCGCCCTGGTCGAGGAGTGGCGCCTGACCCCGGCCGGCAGGGGCACCCGGGTGCGGTGGACGTTCGCGGCGGACGGCCCGGCGCCCCTGCGGATGATGCTGAAGGCGGCGCGTCCCGGTCTGGGCCGGTCGTTCCGCGACGCGGTCACCGCGCTCGACCGGCGGCTCACGCGATCCTGAGTCAGGACGGCCAGACGCCCGTCTCCAGCAGCGACTCGATCGCCTCGGTGTACGGCTGGATGTCCAGCCCCTGCTCGGCGAGCCAGGCGTCCGAGTAGTACTTGTCCAGGTAACGGTCCCCCGGGTCGCACAGCAGCGTCACCACACTGCCCTGGCGGCCCTCGGCCACCATCTCCGCGACGATCTTCAGCGCGCTCCACAGCCCGGTGCCCGTCGAGCCGCCCGCCTTGCGGCCGATGGCCTTCTCCAACGCCCGGACCGCGGCGACGCTCGCCGCGTCCGGCACCTTCATCATCCGGTCGATCGCGCCCGGCACGAAGCTCGGCTCCATCCGGGGCCTGCCGATGCCCTCGATACGCGAGCCGCAGTCGCAGGTGACGTCCGGATCGCCGGTGGTCCAGCCCTCGAAGAAACAGGAGTTCTCGGGATCGGCCACACAGATGCGGGTGTCGTGCTGCGTGTAGTGGACATAGCGGGCGACGGTCGCCGAGGTGCCGCCGGTACCGGCCGTGGCGACGATCCACGCGGGCACGGGGTAACGCTCCAACTCCAGCTGACGGAAGATGGATTCGGCGATGTTGTTGTTCCCGCGCCAGTCCGTGGCCCGTTCCGCGTAGGTGAACTGGTCCATGTAGTGGCCGCCGGTCTCCACCGCCAGGCGGGCGGACTCCTCGTACATCGTGCGGGGGTCGTCCACGAAGTGGCACTGCCCGCCGTGGAACTCGATGAGACGGATCTTCTCGGCGCTCGTCGTGCGCGGCATGACGGCGATGAAGGGCACCCCGATCAGCTTCGCGAAGTACGCCTCGGAGACGGCGGTGGAGCCGCTGGACGCCTCGATGACCGGGCGGTCCGGCCGGATCCAGCCATTGCACAGGCCGTACAGGAACAGTGAGCGGGCGAGGCGGTGCTTGAGGCTGCCCGTCGGGTGCGTCGACTCGTCCTTCAGGTAGAGGTCGATGCCCCACTGCTCGGGGAGCGGGAAGCGGAGCAGGTGCGTGTCGGCCGAGCGGTTCGCGTCGGCCTGCACCTTCCGGACGGCCTCTTTCAGCCAGATCCGATAGCCGACGTCGGTGTGGTCGACATCGAGGGTGTCGAGGGTTTCGCCGGTCCGGGTCTGCTGGGGGGTGCTCACGGCGGGCTCCTAACGCTGCGCGCCGTGCGGGTCGCGGCGCGGCCGACGCCCCGATCATAGACACCTTCCGCACGCTTCTCACCTGCATAAACAGGGCTTTGAGAGCCTCAAAGGCCACACTGGGGGCGGGCTGCGCGGATGGGTCGCGGCCCGGTCGGGGACCGGCCGGGGGCGCATTCGGCGAATGCTCCGGCCCCGGCCGCCCACCGCGCCCTACGCACTGGTGCTCCCGCCTGGGTGCGGGCAGACTGCACCGAGGGCGCACACTGGATCACGAACACCCAGGGCGCCGGATCACGACACGAGCCGGACCTCGCCCACGCGGGCCCTTCGGTCCGGCTGACCGACACGCGCAAGGGGGCGGGACGGCATGGCAGAGCCGGAGTTCACGGCCACGGGCGTGCGGATCGGGAAGCGGCTGCGCTCGCTCACCCGGGCCGGACAGGTCCGGATCAGCGGTGGTCGGCTCGAACTGCTCACCAGCTACGGCAGCGAGATCGACAGCGCGCCGGTCCAGGCGGTGCGGGCCTCCAAGCCCTGGTTCGCCCCGGACGACCGGGCGCTCGCGGACCTCAACGGCAAGCGGTACCTGCTGACCCTGGGCGACCACGACCCGGCACCCGGCGAGCCCGGCCCGCCCGCCGCGCGCCGGTTCATCGAGGCGGTACGGAAGGCGGCGGGGCGTAACCGCTGACGTACGGCGAGTTGCGGTACCGCATCCCCTGCGTCACGCTGGTCTCACGTCACTTAGGGTTTACCGGCGATAACGCTGCGAACCAGCCGCCGGCCACGACAGCAGGCGGCCGTTGTACGCGGGCACCCTGCTGGATCGATCCGAATCCCGTGTTCTTCCGGACCTCAAGTCGGGGAGTCGCAGCCGTGATCAGTCACCCAAGCAGGCACTGCACGGTGGAGCTCCAAGCCCTGCCGTCGCGGATCGGCCAGGTCCGCAGAATCGTATCGGCGCAGTTGCGCTACTGGCATCTGGATCCCCTGATAGACCGGGCGGCGCTCGGTGTGACGGAGCTGTTGACCAACGTCCACCAGCACGCACAGCCCGACAAGACGTGCACCGTGGAGATCGAGCTGCTGCTCGACCGGTTGATGGTCTCCGTGCACGACCACGACCCGCGTCTGCCGGTCGTGGAGGACATCGAGGCCGTCGCGCCGATGGCCACCTGTGGGCGAGGGCTCGCGATGGTGGCCGCGGTGAGCGAGAGCTGGGGCGTGCGGCCGGACGGCGAGTCGGGCAAGGTCGTGTGGTTCACGCTTCCGACACCCACGTCCGCGCGTGCGGCGGCGCGTCCGCCTCGGCGGACGGTGCTGGACGCTCCCGCGCACCGGTTCACCAGTGTCGGGCCGCGCGTGGATCTGCGCAGGCCCGAGAGGGCTCCCGCCCGGTCGGCCGTTGTGGGTTGACCGGGCGGTGAGAGTTGTTGCCCGTGGCCCGGAGGGTGGGTGGCCCCAGCCCTCGCGGCACCGGCGCGCCTTCCTCGTCAGTCCGTGGCTATGGCGCGCAGGACGTTCAGGCGTGCCGCCCTGGATGCCGGGCGCACGGCCGCCAGGGCTCCGGCTGTGAGGCCTACCAGCGCTACCACTGTGAGTTGCAGCGGCGGGAGCGCTACGGCGAAGGCGCTGTCGCTTGCTCCGTCCGAGGCCTTCACCAGAACCCAGCCCAGGAAGGCGCCCAGAGCCAGGCCACCGGTCGTGCCGAAGGCGGCGACCAGGACTGATTCCCAGTGGACCATCGCTCGGAGTTGGGAGCGGGTCTGGCCCACCGCCCGGAGCAGGCCCAGTTCGCGGGTGCGTTCGTGCATCGCCAGGGTCAGCGTGTTGGCCATGCCGAGGAGCGCGATCAGTACCGCCAGCGCCAGGAGGGCGTAGACCAGGGTCAACATCATGTCGATCGCACCCGCGGAGGACCGCGCGTACTCGTCCCTCGTCTGTACGTCCGGGCCGCCGTACTTGGCTGCCTCCTTCTCCACCGCCGCCTTGCCCGTCTCCGCGCTCACGCCGTCCGCGAAGGACACGGCGATGAGGGTGTCCGCGTCCTGTGTGCGGTGGGGGGACCATGCGGCACGTGTGATGACGTAGTCGCCCGCCAGTTCCGACCGGCCGTAGACCGCTCGGACCGTGAAGGTCTCGGTCCGGCCGTCCGTGAAGGTCAAGCGCGTCGTCGCGCCGGGCTCGAGGTCTTGCTTCTCCGCCTCCGCTTCGGTGATCGCTATGCCGTTCTCGCCCAGGCCGGTCAGCGAGCCTTGGATGTCGCCCAGGTCGAACGTGCGTTGCAGGGCCACCGGGTCGGTGACCGTCAGGGCTCGTCCCCTGCCGTCCACTTCGGCCACTCCCCTGCCCAGGCCGACCGCCGTGTCCACCTCGGGGAGTTCCTGGACCGCCTCGGCCAGGCGCGGGCTGAGGCCGCTGCCGCCCGCCCCGAAGGACGGCGCGCTCACGGCCACGTCGCCCGCGAAGGAGCGGGAGACGGTCTGGTCCATGGTGGCCTTGAGGGAGGCGCCGAAGACGGTGAAGAGGGACACCACGGTCACGCCGATCATCAAGGCACCGGCGGTGGCCGCCGTGCGCCTCGGGCTGCGCAGGGCGTTGCCGAGGGCCAGACCACCGGTGACGCCCCGGAGTCGGGCGAGGGGGCCGCCGAGGATGCGGATCGCCGTGGTGGAGGCCACCGGGCCCAGGACGACGAATGCGGCCAGGGCGAGGGCTGCGCCCGTGCCCGCCAGCCAGATGTTCGGGGTCATCAGTACGCCGGTCAGGGTGAACCCCAAAGCCAGGGCCACCAGCCCGAGGCCCACCCCGGCACGCGGCCTGGAGGCTCCCGCGGTGTCCACCGCCGTCTCGCGCAGCACCGCCAGTGGCGCCGTGCGGCCGGCCCTCGCCGCGGGGAGCAGGGCGGAGGCCAGGCAGACCACTACGCCCACCGCCAAGGGCAGCGCCATCGACAGCGCGCCGATCACCAAGTCACCCTCAGGGAAGGGGAATCCGATCGCCGGGAAGAGTGCCTGGAGGCCGGCCGCCATGCCCAGGCCGCCCGCCAGGCCCGCGAGGGAGGCGGTGACGGCTACGGCCGTCGCCTCGACGAGGGTGGCGGCCGTCACCTGGCGGCGGGAGGCGCCCAGGGCTCGCAACAGGGCGTTCTCGCGGGTGCGTTGGGCCACGACGATGGTGAAGGTGTTGTGGATGGAGAAGGTCGCCACCAGCAGCGCCACTCCGGAGAACACCAGGAGCAAGGTGGTGAAGATCGTCAGGAATTGGCTGGAGATCATTTCAGTGTTCTCCTCGGCCGACTCCTGGCCCGTGATCGCCTCGACTTCCCCGGGGAGTGCGGGGGTCAGGCGGTCGACCAGTTCCTGTTCGCTGACGCCCGGACCTGCTCGTACGAGGATGGTCGCCGCCTCACCCGGCCGGGCCGTGAGGTACTTCTCGGCGTCGGCTCGGGTCATGCCGGTGTAGGTCACCTGGGCCATGCCGTCCTCGCCGCCGAAGGTCGCCAGGCCGACGACGGTCACCCGGACGGGGTCAGGGGTGCGCAGGGTCGTCGTGTCGCCGATCCTCAGGTCGCCTCGCTCGGCCGTGCCCCGGTTGACCACCACCTCACCGGACTTCTCGGGGGCGCGGCCCTCGGCCAGTTGGTAGGGGTTGAGCTCGGGGTCGGTGATCCAGTTTCCGGCGAGGGTGGGCGGGCCCTGGCCGCCGATGGGGTCGCCGTCGCGGCCGACGAGCTGGCCGGCGCCTTCGATGTTGGGCTCGGCGGCGGCTACGTCCGGGAGGCGTGCGAGGGTGTCGGCGAGGTCGGTGGCCACCGGTTCGCGTACGCCCTCGCTCTCGCCGGGGGTGGTGATGGCGTCGGCGCTGCGGACCACGGCGTCGGTGCCGCTGGTCGCGTTGCCGAACATCGTGGCGAAGCTCGCGCGCAGGGTGTCGCCCATGACGAGCGTTCCGGCGAGGAAGGCGACGCCGAGGAACACCGCGACGAACGTCCCGGCGAAGCGGCGCTTGTGGGCGCGCAGGGAGGACGCGCTGAGGCGGAAGGCCGCGGTCATGACCGCACCTCGAAGGCCTTCATGCGGTCCAGGACCCGGTCGGCGGTCGGTGCGGTCATACGGTCGACCAGGCGCCCGTCGGCCAGGAACACGACCTCGTCGGCGTGGGCGGCGGCCACCGGGTCGTGGGTGACCATGACGACCGTGCGCTCGGTGTCACGTGCGGCCCGGCCGAGGAGGCCGAGGACCTCCTCGCCGGAGCGGGAGTCGAGGTTGCCGGTCGGTTCGTCGGCGAAGACGATGTCCGGTCGGCCGGCGAAGGCACGGGCCACGGCGACTCGCTGCTGCTGGCCGCCGGAGAGTTCGGCGGGGCGGTGGTGGAGGCGGTCGCGCAGGCCCACGACGTCGATCAGGGCGTCGATCCACTCCGGGTTGCCCCTGTTGCCCGCGAGGTCCAGGGGCAGGGTGATGTTCTCCGCGACCGTGAGGGTCGGGATCAGGTTGAAGGCCTGGAAGACGAAGCCGACCCGGTCCCGGCGCAGGAGGGTCAGGCGCCGGTCGTCGAGGGCGCCCAGTTCGGTGTCGCCGATGTGGGCGGCGCCCGAGGTGAGGGTGTCGAGGCCGGCGGCGCAGTGCATCAGGGTGGACTTGCCGGAGCCGGAGGGTCCCATGATCGCGGTGAAGCGGCCGGCCGGGAAGCCGACGCTCACCCCGTCCAGGGCTCGGACCTCGTTGGCGCCGGTGCCGTAGACCTTGACGGCGTCCACGACCCGGGCGGCGGCGCCGGTGAGGGTCGTGGCGGTCATGCCGCACCGTCCTTGCCCGTACGGCCGAACTGCTCGTCCAGGACGGAGAGTCGGCGCCAGTACTCGTCCTCGTCGATCTCGCCGGAGGCGAAGCGGTGGCCGAGCACGGTGAGGGGTGAGTTGTCGTCGACAAGGGGACGAGGCCGGCCGCGGCCGCGCGAGGCCGTGCGGCGCAGGAGGGTGACGCCGCCGATCACCACAGCCGCCCAGACGAGGGGGAAGAACAGGATCCAGGGGCCGGGGCCGCCGTCCGCGAAGTGTGCCATGGTCTGCATCTCGAGTCATCTCCCGAGTCGGTTCGGATGGACCTTTTGGTGATGTCTCGAGGCTCGCTCCGGGAAGGGGTCCGGGGCGTCGTACGGGCAGCGGCAGTGCGTGTACCTCCCCAGGAGTAGGCGTGGGTGCTGTGGCTGCTCCTCGGGGACTCGAATTCTGTAACTACTAGTATGTACAGTGGCGTGCGTGAGCACTCCGGAGCGGTTGATCGAGTCCACGCGTGAGCTGTTGTGGGAGCGCGGCTACGTCGGTACCAGCCCCAAGGCGATCCTGGAGCGCGCGGGGGCCGGCCAGGGCAGCATGTACCACCACTTCAAGGGCAAACCCGACCTCGCGCTGGCGGCGGTCCGCCGTACGGCCGAGGAGATGCGGGCCGCCGCCGAGGCGGTGCTGGGGGCCTCGGGGACACCGTACGAGCGCATCGAGGGGTATCTGCGGCGGGAGCGCGATGTGCTGCGCGGGTGTCCGGTCGGGCGGCTGACCATGGACCCGGAGATCGTGGCGAGCGACGTGCTGCGGGCGCCCGTCGACGAAACCCTCGACTGGCTGCGCGAACGGCTCGCCGGGATCGTCGAGGACGGCAAGGAGCAGGGGCAGTTCGCGGCCGGCCTGGACGGCGAGGAGATCGCCGCGGCCATCGTCGCGACGGTTCAGGGCGGCTACGTCCTGGCGCGGGCGTCGGGTTCGCCGGCCGCCTTCGACACCGGGGTGCGGGGGCTGCTCGCCCTTCTTCGTCCCGCTGAGCGGTCCGACTGAGCAGGGGGCTTGTGGTGCATGCGATGCAGTACGAGATCGGCCTGCCCGCCGACTATGACATGGGCGTGATCCGGCGGCGCGTCGCCGATCGGGGGCATCTGCTCGATCAGTGGGAGGGGTTGGGGGTGAAGGCCTATCTGATGCGGGAGCGGGGGGTGCGCGGCTCGCCGGTGAACCAGTACGCGCCCTTCTATCTCTGGAACACCGTCGCGGGCATGAACTCCTTTCTGTGGGGCGGTGGTTTCCAGGGGATCTGCGATGACTTCGGGCGGCCATCCGCGCGGCAGTGGACGGGGGTGGCGTTCGAGGAGGGCTCGTCCTCCCGCGCACGACGGCTGTTCGGCGTCGGAGGCCTGTGCCGGACGGAGGGGTGATGGCCGAGGTCGTGGCGCAGGCGGTGGACGAGGTCCGGCGGCTCGCGGCGCAGGACGGGGCCGTACTGGCGGCGTGCGGTGTGGACACCGGGGCCTGGGAGTTCGTGCACTTCTCGCTGTGGGAGCACGACTCGCCCGAGGCCGAGGGCGAGGTGTTCGAGGTGCTGCACTTGTCCGCGCCGGGCCGGGAGCGGGCGGCGCGGGGGCGGCTGTGGTGAGCGCCGTGCGGACCGTGCTCGGGGATGTGGCGCCCGACCGGCTCGGCGTGTGCGACGCGCACGACCACCTGTTCCTCAGCAGTCCCCGGCTGGCCGGCGAGGAGTTGCGCGGTGTTCCCGCGGCGCGGGCCGAGCTGGTCGGCTTCCGGGATCAGGGTGGTGGCTGCGTGGTGCAGTGGACGCCGTACGGGCTCGGGCGGCGGGCCGCCGATCTGGCGCCGCTCTCACGGGAGACGGGCGTGCATGTGGTGGCCGCCACGGGGTTGCACCAAGCCGCTCACTACGACGAGCCGCTCCTGGCCGAGCTGCGGGGGCGGCTCGCCGAGGTCTTCGTCGCCGAACTCACGGTGGGCATCGGCGCGTCGGGGGTGCGGGCCGGTTTCGTGAAGGTGGCCGGCGGCTTTCATGTCCTCGACGCCCACGCCCGTTGGACGATGACCGCGGCGGCCGAGGCGCATCACGCCACCGGTGCCGCCATCGCCGTGCACCTGGAACTGGGGACCGGCGCACTCGACGTACTGGACCTGCTGTGCGGGGAGTTGGGGGTGCCGCCGGAGCGGGTGATCCTCGGGCATCTCAATCGCTGTCCTGATGGAGTCATGCAGCGGCTCGCCGCTCGGGCGGGATGCTATCTGGCCCTTGACGGGTCTTCACGGGCACATCACGGCACGGACTGGCGGATGCCGGAGAGCGTGCGGGACCTCATGGAGGCCGGTTTCGGGGATCGGCTGCTCCTTGGTGGTGACACGACGACCGCCTCGGCGCAGTCGGTGGCCGGAGGGCCGGGAATGGCGCATCTGCTGCGGCGGGTGCGGCCTCGGCTGGAGGTCGCTGCGGGTGCGGAGCTGGTGCGGCGGATGCTGGTCGACAATGCGGCGCGCGCCTTCGCCGTCGAGTGGGCGTGAACGTGGCCCGATCGTGTTGATCCTTGTCCCGTCGAACGCTTTCGGTCAGGTCCGGGGTGCGGAGGATGGGAGGCGGACAGACGATTCGAGGAAAGGTGCGTGCGGACATGGCGCTGGAGATGCGCGAGCTCTGCGAGCGTTGTGAGACGGCCGCTCTCCCGGCCGACGGGCCGGCCCGGATCTGTTCCTACGAGTGCACTTTCTGTGTGCCGTGCGGCGAGGCCATGCGGGATGTCTGCCACAACTGTGGTGGGGAGCTGGTCCCGAGGCCTCGCCGGGTTTAGGCCGACGCGATGTCCTCGCACGGACGGCCCGCTACCAGGGGAGGGGGCCCTCCGCCGAGAAGTAGCCGCCCGTCGGGCCGGCCGGGCCCGCCTGGGCCATGCGGACGATGATCTCGGGGCCCTCCTCCACGGTCTGGGTGCCCGTGCGCCCGTTGAGATCCGTCGCCGTGCAGCCGGGCTCGACGGCGTTGATCCGCATCTGTGGGAACGCCTTGGCGTACTGCACGGTGATCGCGTTGACCGCGGTCTTGGAGGCCGGGTGCGGCAGGCCGGGGTAGAAGCGCGTCGGTGAGTCCGGGCCGGCGAGCAGGGAGAGGGAGGCCAGACCGCTGCTCAGGTTGACCACGACGGGGGCCGCGGACCGCGTTTCTCACGCCTAGTGCCGCGTCAGGCAACGTTTGCCCGTCAAGGAGCGGCGTCCGGTGCGTGCTCTCGGCGTGCCGGGTGCAAGCCCTCGTACTGGATGTACTT
>NZ_JBSFOK010000080.1:0-22604 GCF_053587635.1 Streptomyces sp. NPDC003635
CCGGTTCCGGGTTTTCGGGTCCACGGGTCCGAGCCTAACCGGCCGCCCCGAACGCCCAGCGGGCGACCGCCTCGTACCGGGGCTGCTCCCCGGGCCCCCCGACGCGCGTCCCCGAAAGAAGAGGTATATGCCCCCTGCCGCGTCCCGTCCCGTTGACAACCTCGACGACGACGACTATCCCGCCTACACCATGGGCCGGGCCGCCGAGCTGATCGGCGCCACCCCAGCCTTCCTCCGGGCCCTCGGCGACCACCGCCTGATCGCCCCCCTTCGCTCCGAAGGCGGCCACCGCCGCTACTCCCGCTACCAACTGCGCATCGCCGCCCGCGCCCGCGAACTCGTTGACCAGGGCACCCCCATCGAAGCCGCGTGCCGCATCATCGTTCTTGAGGACCAGCTCGAGGAAGCCCAGCGCATCAACGAGCAACTGCGCACACAGGGCGACGAAGCACAGCCCAGAAATGCAGCCCGATGAGCCGCACCCTCATGAACCGCTCGGTGTTCGGAACGGAAGCTCCGTAAGCACGCCGGAGCACCGCCGGACGGCTTCACCGCCCTTGACGAACTCCTCGCTGCGCCGGATCAGTCCTAGTCATAGGAATCAGAGCGAGGAGACCAATCCAGCAGGCCTGCCCCTTCCCGGTGGGATAACACGTCCCGGCAAGCCCTGCCCGGAGCCTACGCGGCTGGCGTTCCGGTGGTGTTGTTCCACCTCGACCAGGTCAACTTCCCCGGCAGTCCGCTCTTCAACGATCCCGAGACGCCGATCTACCATCGGCGGCCAAGGCCAGGCAGCCGGACGTCCTGTGACAGTGCCGGCATGTCCTCGGCCAGCGGCGCAGTGCCCAACCTGCCGGTCGGACGAAGCAGCGGCGTGCCCGGCCACCAAGATGGCCGGGCACGCCGCTCGTCACGCGCGGGTGAGGTGTTCAGCTGTCACCTGCGCGAACTGTGGGTGTTCAGTGACGGTCGCCGTGGTGTCCCCGGTCGCCGTGGTGCCCGCGGTCGCCGTGGTGGTGACGGTCGCCGTGGTGCCCGCGGTCACCATGGTGGTGACGGTCGCCGTGGTGCCCGCGGTCGCCGTGGTGGTGACGGTCGTTACCCCAGGACTCGTCGTCGATGAAGCGGCCCCGGTCGTTGCGCAGGGTGGCCGTGCCAAAGCGGTTGTCCCACACGTAGTCACGACGGTCCTGGTACAGGTCCGTGCGGGTGTCGCGTCCCACGCCGGTGTGGACGCGGACCGTGGCACGGCCCGCCAAGCGGTAGTCGTCGAAGGTGTAGGTGCGTCCCTCCTGGTCCGTGAGGGTCCACCCGTCGAGGTTCACAGCGCGACGGGCAGTGTTGGTCAGCTCCACCCACTCCTTGTTCAGCGACCGGTTCGACCGGTCGTCGCGTCCCGGAGAGTCGTACTGCACAGCCGAGATCTCCACCCTCGGACCGCGCCAGCCGCGGTCGTGACCGGCTGCGGAAGCCGGAAGCGTCACCGCCCCCACGACAGCCCCGGCTGCGAGCACGGCGCCGAGCAGACGACGCGAAGTGGTGGAAGAGGAAACAGTCATGGACCCACCTACATGGTGCGGGCACCCACCCGGAAGGCGGCCGGCCCCTCTACGGGCCAGGCTCCCGGCATTGGTGCGGTGTGTGACGACGACCGAACCGGCCGCGCACCACAGACCTTGGCCCCCAGGGACGAAAGCCGAGGGGCAAAACCGACGGTGTTACCTGTTGCCCACATTCCTGTGACTCTCAACTGCAATGTCCATTTATGTGCGGTATAGGCGAAGATGGGCCTTCCGGTGGAAGATCCGCCCTTGCGAGAACTGGGCCTGACCCCATGGGCCACCACGGCCCGCCGACCCTCAGCTCTGGCCCGTCACCCAAAAGTGAGTAACAGCCCGGCAGGCCCTCGGATCGCCGGCCCACGCGCCGCCCCGGCAAGTAGAGGAGCCGCACCGAGCGGCATCTGCCCACCCACAAGCCGGCCGTCATCGAGGCGAACGGGTCTGGTGCAGGTTCAGGTGACAGATTCGGTCACGCGGCCTGGAGAGGGCGCTCCGGGAGCGCGAGCGGTTGCGGCTGCACGCGCTGGACGCCCTGGCGGTCGGGCTGACCCGGCAGGGCAACCGGGCTCTGGTCCTGGAGGCGGCGCTTGCGCGTGTACGGGTGCCGCTCGGGAGAGCACGCGCGTTCGCGGGAGAGCGCGCGCCGGGCGATCGTGGCGGCGCACCTGCTCGAGGGCAGCGTGATCGAGACCGTACGACACCACCCGCGTATCGGCTGCTGCTCCGGGACGAGCTGGGCCAGGAGCCGTCCGCTCAGCTCACCCGGATGGCTCGGGCAGCCCGCCGATAACGGCGCAATGACAAGGCGCTGACGGCACCGACCTACCTTTTTCATGGACAGAAGTGCGCAAAAGCGGCACATAAGGAGCTATCCATGACGTCGCTTCTCGAATACCGGAGCAATCGGATCGTCGAACTGATGGACGAGCCCGTCGAGCGCCGCGACGCCGACTGGCTGAAGGAGTCGCTTCAGCAGGCGATGATGTTGGAACTCGCCACCCTTCCCCCGTACTTGTCCGCGATGTGGTCCATCGAGCCCCAGAGCGGGGACGTGGTGAAGGCGTTCAAGCGGATCGTCTTCGACGAGATGTCCCACCTCGGCCTCGCCGGGAACATGCTCACCACCATCGGCGCAGTCCCCCGCCTCGGCGACGTGCACACGGTGCCGAAGTACCCCGGTCCGCTGCCCGGCGGCGTACGTCCGTCGCTGACCGTGTTCCTGAGCGGGCTGTCGAAGGAGTCGCTGGATCTGTTCGCGCAGATCGAGGAGCCCGATGGTCCGGTCACGGAAGCCCAGTCGCACACCTCCATAGGTGCCTTCTACACCGCGATCCTGGAGGCCTTCCAGAACCACGCGGAGCTGATCACCGGAGCTCACCAGCTCGAACGGGACATGCGGCACCACGGGGCGGGAAACAGCCTCGTGGCACTCCACTCGCTCGCCGACGTCGAGGCGGCCATCGAGGTGATCAAGGAGCAGGGCGAGGGCACCTCCGGCTCGCCGCAGAACCCGCACCCCGGAGTGACCGACGAACTCGCCCACTTCTACGTCTTCCGGGAGCTCTTCCACGGCCGCAAGCTGATCAAGGTCGCCGAGAACCCGGACAAGTGGGAGTTCGCCGGGGACGTCATCGCGATGCCCGGTACCCGCCCCATGGGCACGGTGCCCAGCGGCGGCTGGGGAGCGCCGGGGCAGCCCACCCCCGACGCCGACACACAGGACCTACTGGACCGGGGCAACCAGGCGTACAGCCGGATGCTGGACCTGCTGGAGGACGCCTGGCAGGCGAACGACCCGGCCACGGCGACCAACCTTCTCGACGAAGCCGTCGACAAGATGCGCGACCTCAAGGGACCGGCTCGGGCCCTGATGCTCCGCGAAGTCCCGGGCGGCAACGGCAAGACCTACGGCCCGGAGTTCCGGTACATCGACGACTAGGACCCGCCGGCAGTCCAGCGCCCGGTGAGGCAACCGCCGGGAGGGCGCTCGTCACCCGTGGCGTCCTGCTGCACATGGCTGACCAAATATTCTCTTCTACCTGCCGGTTGCGCTGTGTTCAGGCTTCACGCCTTGACAGGTCGCACCCCTCAGACCAGGGGGGTGTTCGGGTCGTGTTCCTGGGACGCCGGGCCGTCGGCATGGTCGTGACTGAATTCGGCTACCCCCAACTACGCGGCCTCTTCGCGAACCTGCCGGCCAGCGGCTGAGCGAAGAGCGACACCGAAGACGAGGTGTCGATGGAGGGACAACGGCAGCGCCTTCATGGCCACTTACAAGAAGCGGGGCTGAATTCTTGACGCCCGGCACTACACGTTCTCCCCCTGGAGTCACTCCACCGCAACGGCCACCCAGGACGCCTGCTGCGCCGAGATCACCGACGAGGAAGCAGCCCTGCTCGACGACTGGATCGGGTTCTGAGATCGGTGCCCGCCTGGTCGGTGCGCTCGTGCGCCCCCCGCCACCACACGTCAGCAAGATCGAATGCGGAGGTTTCCGGGTGGTCGGAGCCGGCGTTCATCCTGATGCAGGATGACCCGAATGGCCGTAGCGTGATAGTTGCAGGCATAGAGGTTTGCGGCGCGTTCGAGGTGCCGTTCATGGGATTTCCCGATCGCGCAACACCCGTCGGAACGCACGGCCGCAGCCCGTTCGGCAGCGCTAGGCCTGGCCGCATGAGGCTCAGGCTACGAGCCGCCTTCCTCCGACCGTCATCGTCAGACGTGATCGTCTCTGCGGTCGGCACATGCTCATGATCCAGCTCCGTCAGTGGGTTGCGGTGTTGGTGATCGATCGGAAGGTCCAAGGACATGACACGGGATCAGCACATGGCTGTGTCCAACCAGCCGGAGGAGCAGGCCGCTCTCGCCGCGGAGCAGGCCCCGGTCACCTGCCCGTCGGAGGGTGTGGCAGGAGAAGTGGTGCAGCCAGGTGCCGACGGCCTGGAGCACGTCGAGGGCTACCAGCAGCCGGAATACGGACGACTGGCCGCTGACATCTGGACGGCGCCCACCGCGGACCTGCGCGACATCGGCGAGGCTTCCTTCGGCCCTTTGCCTCCGGTCGCCGAGACCGTTCACGGAGTGGATGACCGCGTCCAGATCACGAACACGGCGGCTTACCCCTGGCGGGTTCACTCATCACTGCTCATCACAGCGGCGGACAACTCCCGGTGGATCGGCACCGGGTGGTTCATCGGGCCTCACACGCTGGTGACTGCAGGCCATGTCGTCCACATCAAGAACAGCGGTGTGGCCGGACGCGACGGATGGGTCAAGAGCATCCAGGTCATGCCCGGCCGCGACGGTACGGTCACGCCGTACGGGTCCGTCACGAGTACGACCTTCCGCTCCGTCAAGGGCTGGACCAACTCCGGCGACGAGAACTACGACTACGGCGCGATCATCATCCCCAGCGATCTGGGCTCGACCACCGGTTGGTTCGGCTTCGGTGCCTGGGCGGACGCCGATCTGCTCAAGACCACCGGCAACATCTCCGGATACCCCGGCGACAAGCCCCCCGGCACGCAGTGGTACGACGCCCGCGCCATCAGCTCCGTGGATGCGCTGAAGGTGTACTACGACATAGACACCGCCGGCGGCCAGAGCGGCAGCGCCGTGTGCCGCATCGCCGACGGCAACCGGTACGGCATCGCGGTCCACGCCTACGGAGGAGCAACGGTCAACTCCGGGACCCGGATCACCCGGCCCGTCTACGACAACCTGGTGGCCTGGAAAGCCTGACGCTTGCCCCCACGTCGGCCCACCCCGGAAGGCGGTGAAGACGGCGGTGCCGCACCATGACGCCCCGTGCCTGATCACCGGAGTCGTGGAGGACCTGCACGGCAGGCCCGTTCCGGACGCCACCGTGTACTTCACCGCCGGGACCGGCCCGTATCCCGACGTCGCCGCGCTGTCCGCAGCCGATGGGAGCTTCACCCTCTCCGTCCCCGACGAGGGTGACTACACCCTGGCATGCATGACACCGGACGGCAGGGTCGCCGAGACACCGGTCGCCGCACACAGCGACCAGCCGGCCCAGGTGCGCCTGCGGATCTGACCCCGCGCCCCGGCGTGTCCCGCGCCGTCCAGCGTGCCGCCCGCACGGCTTCGATACGCACACGTCAACAGCCGCGACGGAACCGAAAACGACGTGACCCACCCGCAGAAGGGAACAGTCATGGCAGTCACCGTCAACGAGACACCCACGAGTCAGGAAGCGGCACAGACCCCCTTTTACTGCGCACAACCTCCGGTGACCGAACCGGTTCTGCGCCCGGACCTCAGCCCGGACCGGCTCAGTGCCATCGTCGTGAGCCGGACCAAGTGGGTGAACGGCACGGTCCTGCGCTACTGCTTCCTCGACGAGGCCGATGGCGCACCTCCCGAGCAGCTCGACGAGGTCCGCCAGGCCTTCCAGGACTGGAAGGACATCGGCATCGGGCTGGAGTTCCGCGAAGTGGGCCGGCCCTCGGAATCCGAGATCCGCATCGGCTTCCGTCAGGGCGACGGCTCCTGGTCCTACGTGGGCCGGGACGCGCTGGGCATCAGCACGCGCGAGCGCACGATGAACTTCGGCTGGGATTTGACCAGTCCGCACGGCAAGGCCACCGCTCGCCACGAGATCGGCCACGCGCTCGGTTTCGCCCACGAACACCAGAACCCGTTCGCCGGTATCGAGTGGGACGAGGAGAGGGTCTACGCCGACCTCGCTGCCCCTCCGAACAACTGGCCACGGGAGCAGACCTTCCACAACATTCTGCGCAAGCTCTCCATCAACGAGGTCGAAGGATCCGAGTGGGACCCGAAATCCATCATGCAGTACCCCTTCGCCCCCGGCCTGATCCTCCGGCCTGAGCAGTACCACCGGGACGGCATACCGGATCCCCTGGTCATCTCCGATCGGGACAGGGAGCACGTCAGCCGGTGGTACCCGCCCGTGGAGGACAAGCCGGCCGACCTCCACCCGTTCCAGTCGGTGGAGCTGGATCTCGCTGCCGGTGAGCAGGCGGATTTCGCCATCGTCCCGTCGGAGACGCGGATGTACGAGATCGGCACGCTCGGCGACAGCGACGTCGTGATGGTCCTGTTCGAGGAGGTCGACGGCGAACTGCGCTACTCCACCGGAGAGGACGACAGCGGCCTGGACAGCAACGCCCGTTTGAAGGTGAGGTTGTTCGAAGGGCGTCGCTATGTGCTCCGCACCCGGCTCTACTCGGCCTGGGGGCCCGGAAAGGCCGCGCTCATGCTGTGGTGACCCCGGATGATGCCGATCGTCACGGTCACCTGACCGGGCGGCGGCAGACCGAACACCCCCGCCCTCGCGTGCGCTGGCCGTCCCGGTGCACCCGCACCGTCCCGCTCGCCCTCCCACGATGGCGAGCGGGACGCCTTCGCTTTTGCACCGCCGCTTCCCGCCTCCCTGTGCGAGCAGGCGAGGTATTGCCGGGTAGTGACGAGGTGCGGGTGGTCCTTCTCACCCACTGCGCGCACCATGTCCGCCAGCAGCCCGGCAGGGGGCAAGCGCCCCGCCTCCCCCCTGCCAGTGAGCCAAGTGGCTGCGGACGCGAAGAGCGTCGGAGTGGCCGGGGCCGATGCCGGACAGCGGTGGCGACCCGCAGGCGGCCGAAGTGGACGCGCACCGCACTCACTTGGCCTGCCCCCGCTGAGGCTGCCGCCGAGACGGCAGAGCACGTCCTGCGTTTGCGGCCGGAACAACCCTTCGCCCGCCCCATCGGCCAGGGCGGTGGTGCCGGGGCCAGCGCGTGTCGGTCTCAGTGTCAGGCCCGCGGCCACCATGGCATCGGACGCGGATGCGTGCGGCCTTGTCGAAGCGGTCGCAGGCGGGGCTGAGGGTACCGTGCACGGCGAGTTGGCGGTCGGACGGCGGTGGCGGGGGTGCGCTGGACAGCCGCAACGCCGTGCCCCTTCCGTGAACCCTCGTGGTCAGCGGGCAGTCGGCTCCAGGCGGACGCAGCACTGTCCCGGGGCGGGGGCCAGGCGCGCCTCAAGGTCACTGCCGTTCAACGCCTTGAGCACGCCGCGCAGCAGGTGCAGGTTCATTCCGCACACTGTCTCTGTGCGCTCGCGCGCCAGCGCGTGGAAAGGGCAGTTGCCCAGCACGATCGCTGCTCCGTCGCGGCGCGGCTCGAATCCCTGCCGCTCCAGCAGGTCCGTCACGTCGGCGGCTTGCTGCGCGCCCAACTGCTCGCCCAGCTCCTCCGCCCTGCGGTGCAGGACAGTGCGGGCAGGTTCGCCTGTCGCGTCGGACTCCTCCACCGCCTGCGCCAGCAGTCGGCCCGCCAATTCGTAGCGCCGCTCGGGCAGGGTGACGCTGACCTGGCGAGCCGAGCGCCGGTAGAGCTTGGCGGGACGACCCGCGCCGGGGCCGCTGCGTCCACTGCGCCGCTCGTACACCGTCTCCAGCAGACCTTGCTCGGCCAGCCGGTCCAGATGGAAGGCAGCCGTCTGCCGCGCCAGCCCGAGGGCCCGGGCCGCGTCGTCCCGGCCGACGGGCTCGGACTGGCGCACCACGTGCTCGTACAGCCTTCGGCGCGTCGGCTCGTCCAGAGCGGCGACGGCGGAGACATCGGCGTTGGCCGCTTGATGGGAGTGGTCCACGCACCCAGTGTAAAACCAACAACCCTTGACTAAAGAGAGCCGGCGCGCTTCTATCGATAGTGGAAGTGGTTTATAGAGGAGGAGGGCGCCATGTCATCCACCGCTCCCGCGCCGGCCGCTACACCCCGGCGCGGCCTCACCACGGACCCGGCCTACCAGGCGTTCTGGATCCTGCGGACAGGGTTCACCGTGGCTCCGATCCTGTTCGGCCTGGACAAGTTCGCGAATCTGCTCGTTGACTGGCCCGCCTACCTGGCGCCGTGGATCAACGACGTGGTTCCGGGCAGCGCCCAGGACGCCATGTATGCCGTCGGCGTCATCGAGATCGTCGCCGGAATCACCGTGGCCCTGGCCCCTAGGTTCGGGGGATGGCTGGTTGCGGGCTGGCTCGCCGGCATCATCGTCAACCTGTTGACCATTCCCGATTACTACGACATCGCCCTGCGCGACTTCGGCCTCCTGCTCGGCGCCGTCGCCCTGGCCCGCCTGGCCGAGCACTATCGCGCCGTACGACCGTCGCGCTGACCCCCACCCGCATGCGAGCGGCGGGGGAGCGGCCACGTCGCACTCACCCGTCGCTACGCTCAGAGCACGTTGTGGCACACCAGGCACCGCACGCCGGGTGCCTTTACGTGGAGGCCGTGGCAGCCCGCCCTGCCTCCCGGGTCAAGCGCTGCCGCGCAGTCCTCACGTCGGATCCGGCAATGAAAGCAGCCGGGCGCGGAAGTGGTCGAGGACCTGGTCGAGCGCCTGACGGGTTGGCTGGCCTGGTTCGTCGATCAGGTGCTCCGTGAGCACCGAGTGCGGGGGAAGCAGCCCGTCGGGATGCGCCGCTTCGTCGTCCAGCTCGATGCCGATGAATGCGGCACCGAGGCGTTCCCTCAGCAGGGCGAAGCGCTCGGCGGGCGCGACCCGGTCGCCCCGAAAGCGCAGGCCGAGCACCGTCAGTCCCGCCGCACAACGCTGCTGGACCGTGCGCAGGTCGCTCGGGGAGATATCGAGGGACCGGCGCTTTCGCGCAGTGACGGCCAGCGGGAGAGAAGGCTGGCAGAGCACCGGCGCGAGGAGTCGTTCGTCGGTGGCCATGGCGAGGGCGTAGCCACCGGTGAAGCACATGCCCAGTGCGCCGACGCCCGGGCCGCCGCACCGCTCGTGCTCGTGGGCCGCAAGTGCCCGCAGCCACGTGACCACGGGTGAGGTGCGGCCCGATGCGAGCGTGGTGAACTCCCGGCTCACGCAGATATGGGCGACAGCGCGCAGTCCTGTCATCGCAACCCCGGTCCACCCATGGGCCTTGGGATCGGGATCACGACCGGCGACGCCGAAGAGGTCCGGCAGGACCACGGTGCATCCGATGTCACGGACCCGCCGTGCGAACTGGGCGACCTTCGGGGTGATGCCGGGAATCTCGGCCATGACGATCACGGCCGGGCCGGTGCCCGAGCGCAGCACGTCATGGGACTGGCCCGCGTGCGTGAACGGCTTCCGGACGAAATCCGTCAGCATGTCGTCGGCCATGCGTCCCCCTGCTCCCAGGCCAGTGCTGGTCCCTGACAACGAATCAGGAGCCTACCCGCAAGTAGCTTCCGGCGCATCACTCCCCGGGCTGATGAGCAGCCCTGCGCATCCCGCCAGCCACCGACGGGTGACTGGCTGCCCGCACCACCAACGAAAGGTCCAGGTACGGCACATGATCCACGCGAGTGGCCTCGGGACTGCGGATCGTTGCACACCCGGGCACGCCTGTGCCGAGCAGTACGACGAGGTGACCGCGTACACCTGTTGGTTCATCGGTCTTGTGACGAGATGCGGTAGGGGACATTCGGGTGGACCGCCCCGTGTACCGCAACTGCCCGCACTGCCGGTCCGTCCTCCCCTCCAACGAGACGCCGACTGAGGAGGTCCTCATGACCGGAATGCAGGCTTTCACCACGGGCACCGCCGCACTGCAGGATCTCGACCCCTACCGGTTCCCCGCCGCGCGCTTGGGAGACCAGCCGCAGCAGATGCTGGCCGCCTGCGACCTGATGGAGGACGGCGACTACGTGCTGCCCGCCCCGGACCCGGCGAGCCGCCTGTCCATGACTCTCGAAGCGTCTGACCGTCGCCGTCTGGAACTCCACGCCGCTCTCACCACCGCGGGCATCGCGCCGCTGCCGGGCGACCTGGACGCGATCGAGGCCTTGTGCCAACTGGACGACACCACGCACGCCGCGCTCCGGCGCTGGATCAACCACGTCCTGTGAGCCTGCCCAATCGTCCCGCAGATCGTGTGCACGCCCGGTCGCGACAGGTTCAACCACCCTTCCTGCGAGCGGACATGGTGGAACCCGAACGCGGTCCGGGCGTGTCACGGCAGCTGGCACTTCTTCTCGAGCGGTGATGAGACGCATCCCACGGGCGGGTACTCGTACCGAGGCGGGGGCAGCGGCGCGGGCTCACCGGAGCCCTCCGATTGCGGCAGGAGGAGACAGCCCCGCGTACGCCACGCCGGCCTTGGCTGGGTCTGCGGCAGCAGCCCCTCGCCCGGCGGCTGCAGGCACCGGCCGCTGACCACGCCGTCGGGACGTCAGTTGCCCGTCGTGACAGTCCGCTGTGTCGAGAACGCTCCCCAGGAGCCGTCCGGCAGGCGCGGTCTGATCCGCACGGCATACGTCTTGCCTTCTTCCGTACCGAGGTAGACGGTGTGCCTCGCTCGTTCCCCGGGTGCTTCGTGGTCCCCGGCCAGGGTCGTCACGAACACCTCGTCGAGGTAGACCTGGTATTCGGCAGCGAGTCCTTCCGTCCCGGGCGGCGTCCACGACAGGTCCAGGTAGTACGCCTTGTCTTTCGTGTCCGTGCGCACCGACACCCGGAAGTCTTCGGGCGCTTCATTTCCGCCGCCCTCACCCCGGGCGGTGGTCAGTCGCAGAGGTGCACTGGCCGGGGAGAGGTTGTCCGCCGCGTCCCTCGCACGCACCGTGAAGACGTACTCCGTGCCCGGGCGGAGACCGGTGAGAACGGTCCTCGTCTGCGCACCGTCAACCGTGTGAATCTTCGCGTCGCCCTGGTAGATGTCGTACGAGATGACTCGCTGGTCGTCCGTCGAGGCAGCCCAGTTCAGGTCGGCGGCTCGCGATCCGTTGGCCTTCCCGCGCAGCGGGCCGGGACGGGTCGGTGGTTCGTCGTCCTTGGCGGGTGCGGGCAGGGTGGTGACGGGGACTTCGCGGCTCGGGGTGGAGTAGTGGCCTGCGGTGTCTCGGGTGCGGACGGTGAACACGTAGTCGGCGGACGGTTTCAGGCCGACGATGTCGACCATGGTGCGGTCCGCGTCGACCTCCTTGACCTTCTTCCCGGACTGCAGGACCTCGTACGCCTCCACATCCTCGCCGTCCGTGGCGGTCTTCACCGGCTTCCACATGACGTGGACGGTGGTCGCACTGCTGGACTGCGCGGTGACACCGGTCGGGGCCGCCGGCGGCCGCTCGTCTTCGCTGCCGCAAGCCGTGAGCGCCAGCAGGGCGACAGAGCAGGACAGGAGAGCGGCAGGCCGGAGCCGGGGGGTGCGGGTCACGGGCATGGTTCTCCTCCGGCGCCGGAGTGCGGACCAGATCATGTCGACCTTCCGGACCAGGCGATCTGCTGAGTTGACGGAAGAAGGGGTAAAGGGGGCGGGCGGGCCCGCCGTTGACGGCGAGGCGGGCCCGGCTCGGGACTGTTCAGCGGCCGATGGCGCAGGCGTCCCCGTTGAGCGTGAACCGCGGCGGCGGCGAGGAGTCACCGGTGTGCCCGGCGAGGTAGCCAAGGGTGATGTGCGCGCCGGGAGCGATCGTGGCGTTGTGCGAGGCGTTGGTGGCCGTGACCGTGTTGCTCCCCTGCGTCAGGTCGGTGTTCCAGTCGGAGGTGATGGTCTGCCCGAGTGCCAACGGGAACTTCAACGTCCATCCGTTCACTGGGGTGTTGCCGGTGTTGGTGACCGTCAGGTCGACTGTGGTGCCGGTCCCCCAGGTCCGCACGGTGCGATCCACGCGGCAGGTGGGTTCCTCCCGGGCGAAGGACACGCGGTGCAGGCCGCCAGGCAGGTCGTTGACGACGTAGAACTCTCCGTCGACGGTCACGCCGATCGACGTCACCTGGGTGGGCATCTCCCCGATCTCCGCCTGCTCGTAGCCGCCTTCACCGTCCGGGCGCAGCGCCCAGACCGTGGAGGAGCAGTAGTCGGTGGCGATGTACGTGCCGCCGACGAGTCCGGCGTACTTCTGGCCCCGGTAGACGTGACCGCCGATGATCGAGCATCCGCCGGTGTACGGGGAGTAGGTGAACACTGGCTCGGTGTGCTGTTCGCCGGGTACGCAGTGGCCGCCTTGGAACCTCTCCAGACCCTCGTAGCAGGACCAGCCGAGGTTCAGCCCTCCCTGTCCGGACGGGAGGTGGTTGACCTCTTCCCATCGGCCCTGGCCGACGTCGCCGATCCACATCGAGCCGTCGGCGCCGTCGAAGGAGAACCTCCACGGGTTGCGCAGCCCGTACAGCCAGATCTCGGCACGGGCGCCGGGGGTGTCCACGAAGGGGTTGTCCTCGGGAATGCAGTAGGCGAGTCGGTCGCAACTGCGGCTGACGTCGATGCGCATGATCTTGCCCAGCAAGGTGTCCAGGCGCTGCCCGGCGCGCAACGGGTCGGCGGAGCCGCCTCCGTCACCGATGCTCCAGTACAGGTTGCCGTCGGGGCCAAACGCGAGCTGGCCGCCGTTGTGGTTGCTGAACTCGGCGTGGGGCTGGGAGAGCAGGGGCTCCAGGCGGGTGTCGTCGAGCCGGTAACGGGCGAGCGTGACCGCGCCGTCGGGCAGTGCCGTGTACACGAGGTACAGGTGGTGGCTGGCGGCGAAGTCGGGCGGGACGGCTATGCCGAGCAGTCCGCGCTCGTTGCCCGATTCGTCCACGGCGGACGTGATGTCGATGAGCGGGTCGCGGGCCAGGCCGGTGTCCGGGTGGTAGACGCGCACGGTGCCCGACTTCTCGGTGATGAACAGGCGGTCCGTGCCGTCGTCGGGGGCGACAAGGGCGGTGGGCCGTCTCAGGCCGAAGGCGACCTGGGTGGTGGTCGCCCGCAGCGATGGCAGGGGGACGGCCGAGGGGGCGGCGGCCGTGCGGGTGCGCACGGTGTCCGCCGACGCGGGCGGGGACGAGGCGGTGGCGGACAGCGGGGTGAGGGAGGTCAACAGCAGGGCGAGCAGAAGCGGCCCGGTCCAGCGGTGTCTTGGCATGTCGGCTCCAGGTATCAAGAACGCTCGTGGGCGGCGGTGTTCGCATACGGAGGGACGCGGCCCGGTGGCTCATCCCGACGGACGCGGCTTCGCGGCGAACGCCACCCCTGAAGGGCCCGTCAGACTGCCCTGATATCCGGGCGACGCGGGTGTGTCAGGGCACCGTGGGGGGCAGGGCACGCTGTCCCGCCGGACGCGAGCTCGTCCGGCGGGACAGGCCATGGGCCGCGAGGTCAGCGGAAGTTCACGTCGCTGCACAGGAAGTACGTCTGGTCCATGTGCGAGGCCTGCCAGATCGTGTAGACGATGTGGCGACCGCTGTAGCCGGACGTGCTGACCGGGATCGAGTAGTTCTGGCTGGGCGCGTACCTGCCGGTGCGGGTCACCAGCTGGAGGTCGCTCCAGCGCAGCGGCTGGGTGGCGGGGTCGAAGCCCTGCCGGGTGACGTAGACCAGGAAGTAGTCCGCGCCGTGGCTGGCCTGGTCGTACAGCTTGACGGTGAAGTTGCTGCTGACATCCGTGGTCTTCCAGGAGCCCACGGTGTCCAGGGAGTTGTAGCGCCCGCCTTCGGTGCGGCCGCCGCTGCACAGTTGGCCGTCGGGGACTGCTGCCTGGAAGTTCCCGGCCGAGCCATTGCGGTACAGACCGTTCCAGTTCCACATGGCGTTGGGATCGGCCTGCCACGCCTGCCAGCACATGGGATCTTGCTGGGCCATGGCCGGATCCAGGTGGTTGCTGCCCCACCTGAGCCAGCAGCCGTAGTTGCGGGAGGCGGGGTCGACGACCGAGCCGTGGGCGACGGCGGTGCCGCTCCAGGGGAGCAGGCCGAGGAGCAGCGCCGCGAGGAGGCTCAGAACGAGCGTCGAACGGCGCCGCACCTTACTGATGTGATCATGACAACTCACGGTCTCCTTCTTTCCCGTGGGGGGATGCCGGGTCACGGCGTTCGGATGAAGCGAGTGGGAGCGCTCCCAAATTCAGGGTGAGTGTCGTGAAACGAAGCGGCAACACTCAATTGCGCCACTTCCGAGCCGATGGCATCACCTCGGAGCGGCCGTCACCGCGGTGCGTGCCGCCGCCCGCGACGCCCAGCGCCGTCCTGCCGCCGCAGTCAGCAACCCGCGCCGAAGACGGCGAGCATCGGAACGCACTGCGACGGGCGGGCCGCGGTGGCCGGAGAATGGTCAGCAGCGCCGTCCGGGAGCGGCATGGGACAGCGCCCTGGGTGATGAACGCCCGGCAACGCGGCAGAACTCACCGGATCATCCGAGTCTGCGAATGCCAGGACATCCCGATGCTCGCCGTCCGCGCCTACCTGGCAGGCGGTGGCCCGGGGGACGACACCCCTCAGACGCCCGCCCGGCGGGAACCCCACGCCAACCCAGCGCACCATGGACCACTCACCGAGCCTTACACCCCGCAGTCTGTCCCGGCGGCCCAGACGCTTCGCCGAGCGGAGTCAGCGGCACTGACAGCCGGCTCAGCAGGGGCTTAGCCCTCTGGCAGCTCCCATGAGGCGAACCAGTGGGGGAACGGTCCGGCGGAGGGCGGGAAGGCAAACGGCGGGGTGCGGTCGGTGAGGAGGCGCAGCACGAACTCGCCGGTGCTGCAGTCGAAGCGCTGCCACTCACCGTCCAGGTACTGCACCAGAACCGGCCAGTCGTCGGGATCGGCCGGTCCGGTCAGCCAGTGGAAGGTCAACTCCTGCTCGGAGGTCCCCCATATGAGCACGCCGCCGGGCGCGGGGTGGACCGGGTACGGCCGGTACAGGTCGGCGTACCGCGCCATGTCCTGGCCCCAGAAGACCAGATCCGTGCCCAGCGCACCCGGCACCAGCAGGTCCAGGTACTCGTCGAAACTGCCCGCGCCGAAGGCGTCGACGATGTCCTTGTAGTCACGGGGCAGCGCGGTGCCCAGCGCTGCCTCCGTCGCGGCCCAGTCGACGCCGCACCGATCGGGCTCCGTCCACCCGGTGGCCTCCCGCAGCAACGCCACCCACCCGACCCCGGGCGGGCGGGTGAACGCGCGCCGGGCGAGGATCACGACGCGGCGCGGGCCATCGGCGGTGGCCGTCACGCCGTATCCGAACCAGTGCTCGGCCAGCACCCACCCGCGCAGCTCCAGCAGCCCGCCCTCCCCGCCGATGGGGAGCCCACTCTCCCCGCCCACCGGCGGACCGTCGGGCACCCCTGCCGCCCTGCCCCCGACGACCCAGGCACGTACCGGCAGACCTGCCCCGGCAACCACGTCCGCAGCGACGCGCTCCAGCTCGGCCAGATCCTCCGCGTCACTGGGCACACAGACATGACCTGCCCCATGAGTGGGCAGCGGGCAGTGCAATTCGGGCGCGCGCCAGATGTCGTTCAGACGGGCGCGCAGAGCTGAGGAGTCCACGCGGCCAAGTGAACAGCACGGCACTGACATTGAGCCTTCTCAACCTGCATCAGCAGTACTCCGTCGGGCTGACAACAGGATGAAGCCCCGGTTATGGGGCTTTCAACCAAGATCACCAGCCTGTATCAGGAGCTTCCGCGTGCTTGTCCACCCGTCCGGTATCGACCTGTCCAGCCGCTCTCTGCAGCACTCCCCTCTCCTCACAGGCCACCGTCGACGGATCGGCTCCCGCCGGCGTCGCCTGCCCGTGGACCGCAGGCCGTGCTCGTCCTCGCCCACCTGCGATGCGGCGACGCCTACGCCCGCCTCGCAGCAGGTTTACGTGTCGGGATCGCGACGGTCCACCGGTACATACGCAAGGCCGTGGACCTCCTGGCCGCTCTCGCGCCCACGCTGGAACAGGCTTCGCCGGCGGCGCTTCGGGCGGCACCGCCGTCAAAGGCCGCTCCGGGTTCGGCGCCGCAAGACGTATGTCCCCGCGGCCCCCGTCCCGCACCTCGACATGTCGGCACCCATGGGCAAGGCCGCCGAGCTCGAAGGCACCGGCATCCTCGTGCGGACCGTCCGACCAAACCGTGGCAGACGTCGAAGCCGCAGCATGTGTGTCCCGCTTCGCCGAACGGCCCGCACAGCGCGCCTTAGGACGACTCCCGCACCACCAGCTCCGTCGGCAGCGTCAACTGCCGCTCGACGGAGGCGACCTCGCTGATCTCGTCGAGCAGAATCGCCGCCATCGTCCGCCCCAGTTCTTCGACCGGTTGCCGGATCGTGGTCAGCGGCGGGTTGGTGTGGCGGGCGAGGACGGAGTCCTCGAAGCCGACGACGGCGACGTCGCCCGGTACCTGCCGTCCCTGGCGGCGCAGTTCGCTCAGGGCGCTGACGGCCATCAGGTCGGACGCGGCGAAAACGGCGTCCAGATCGGGCGCACGTTCAAGAAGCGAACGCATCGCCCGGCGACCACCCTCTTCGGTGAAGTCGCCTACTTCGACGAGGAGTTCGTCGGCCGGGATACCTGCCTCCTCGTGGGCGGCGCGCCAGCCCTCGAGGCGGCTGCGGCCGACATCCATGTCGAGGGCACCGGTGATGGTGGCGATGCGGCGGCGGCCGCTGCCCAGCAGATGCCGTACGGCCGCGGCGGCGCCCCCCGCGTTGTCGGCGGTGACGTAGCTCAGCGGCTCGTTCTCGTCGCGGCGGCCCGCCAGCACCGTGGGCAGGCCCATCTCCTCGAGCATGCCGGGCAGTTGGTCGTCGGCGTGGACGGAGACCAGCAGGACGCCGTCGACCCGGCGGGTCGCCACCGACGCGGCCAGCTGGTCGCGCTCGGACTGGTCGCGGACGAGCATCAGCTGCAGCTGGGTGCGGGTCTCGGAGAGCGCGCCGCTCACGCCGCGGATCAGGGCGGCGAAGTAGGGCTCCGAGCCGAGCCGGCTCTCCGACTCGGGGATGACCAGGGCCACCGCGTTGGTGCGGTTGGTGACCAGTCCGCGGGCGACCGAGTTGGGGACGTAGTCCAGCTCCTTGATCGCGGCCAGGACCCGGGCGCGCGCGTCGGCGCTGACGAGTTCCGAGCCGTTGATGACGCGGGACACCGTGGTCCGACCCACCCCGGCCCGGGCGGCGACTGTCTTGATCGTGGGACGGCGGTTCCCTGTCATGTGCTCCTCCCGGCAGCAGCCGCGGCGGCACCGGCCGCGGACGTGACCAGCGGCAATTGTGGCAGACGCGGGACGGGGGACAGCACCCCGACCGAAGTCACGAACCGAACACCGAACCAGGGCTGCGGTCACGAATTGTTTTCAAGTTATTGACATAGACGATCCCTGCCACGAGTCTTCCATCCACCGGTGGGCACGTTCCCACCCATCGATGGGAACGTGCCCACCGACAAAACGCCCCACTTTGTAAATCGCGGAACCCGCTGCTCCGGTGCGTCAGCGCCGTCGCTTGGAGGAAGAAACATGGCAACTGTTCGAAGGTCATCACGGACCAGAGCGCTCGCGGCCGTCGCGGCCACCGGCGCGCTGGCGCTGCTCGTCGGCTGCGGCGGCAGCGACGACTCCGTCACCGGCGGCGGCAAGAAGGACGGCAAGGTCGTCATCACCGTCGGCCTGTACGGGGTGATGGGCTTCAAGGAGACGGGCCTGCTGGAGCAGTACGAGAAGGAGAACCCGGGCGTCGAGATCAAGGCCGAGATAGCCGGTGACGAGCAGACGTACTACACCGCGCTGCAGACCCACCTCGCGGCCGGCAAGGGCCTGAAGGACATCCAGGGCATCGAGATCGGCCGGGCCAAGGAGATCGTCGACACCCAGGCCGACAAGTTCGCGGACTTCTCCGACGTGGCGGGCACCGACCACTTCCTGCCGTGGAAGCAGTCCCAGATCACCACCGAGGACGGCAAGGTCCTGGGCGTCGGCACCGACATCGGCCCGATGGCGGTCTGCTACCGCAAGGACTACTTCGAGAAGGCCGGCCTGCCCACCGACCGCGACGAGGTCGCCAAGCTGTGGGAGGGCGACTGGAACAAGTACGTCGAGGTCGGCCGCACCTTCAAGAAGGACTTCAAGGGCGGTGACGTGGCGTTCATGGACGCCGCCAGCGGCCTGTTCAACGCCATGGTCTACGGCTACCCGGAGCAGTACTACGACGCCCAGGGCGAGCTGATCTACGACAAGAACCCGGCCGTCAAGGAGGCCTGGAACCTCGCCGCGGACGCCGCCGAGGACGGGCTGACCGCCAAGCTGCGCCAGTTCCAGCCCGGTTGGGACCCCGGCCTGGCCAACGGCACGTTCGCCACGGCCGTCTGTCCGGCCTGGATGCTCGGCCACATCGGTGAGAAGGCCGGTGAGGCGAACAAGGGCAAGTGGGACGTCGCCAAGGCCCCCAAGGGCGCCAACTGGGGCGGCTCCTTCCTCGGCGTGATCGAGCAGAGCCCGGTGAAGGAGGAGGCGAAGAAGCTCGCCGCCTGGCTGACCGCGCCGGAACAGCAGGCGCACATCTTCGAGAAGCAGGGCAGCGTCCCGTCCTCGCAGAAGGCGCTGGAGAGCCCGGACGTCAAGGGCATCACCTCGGAGTACTTCAACAACGCCCCGATCGGTGAGATCTTCGGCGCGGCCGCGCAGGAGATCCCGGACAAGCAGGTCCTCGGCCGCAAGGACGGCACGATCAAGGACACCTTCTCCCAGGGCCTGACCCTCATCGAGCAGCAGGGCACCGCACGCGACGAGGCGTGGGAGACCACCGCGGAGCGCATCGAGAAGGCGGTCGGCTGACCCGTCGACCGCTCCGGCCGCCCGGGCCCGCCCGTCCTCGACGGCGGGCGGGCCCGGGCCCGGCCCACTCATCCGCTCTTACGGAAGGAAGTCCGGTGGCCACCTCCACCACCAAGGCCCAGGTCGGCGAGGGCCGTCGGGGTCCCTCCCCGCGCTCCGGCGGCGAAGGCGCCGGCCGGCGCCGCGGCGCTCTGCTGCACCGCCTCGACGTCAAGGGCGCGCCCTACGCCTTCGTCGCCCCGTTCTTCGTCGTGTTCGCCGCGTTCAGCTTCTACCCCCTCGTCTACACCTCCTGGATCTCCCTGCACCGGGTGGAGCTCGCCACCCTGGACGTCATGGAGTGGGTGGCCTTCGACAACTATGTCGAGCTGTGGAACGACGACCGGTTCTGGAACGCGCTGGCCAACACCATCACCATCGGCGTCATCTCCACGGTGCCCCAGCTGCTGATGGCGCTCGGCCTGGCACACCTGCTCAACTACCGGATGCGCGGCTCGCTGTTCTTCCGGGTCGCCTCGCTCGTGCCCTACGCCACCTCGGTCGGCGCCGCCGCCCTCGTGTTCACCATGCTCTTCGAGCGCGACTTCGGCATGATCAACTGGGCGCTCGGCACGGTCGGCCTGGACCCGGTGGACTGGGAGGCCGACAAGTGGCCCGCCCAGGTCGCCATTTCCACCATCGTCATCTGGCGTTGGACCGGCTACAACGCGCTGCTCTACCTCGCCGCGATGCAGGCCATCCCCGCGGACCGGTACGAGGCCGCCGCGCTCGACGGCGCCTCCCGCTGGAAGCAGTTCACGCATGTCACCGTGCCCGGGATCCGCTCCACCATCGTCTTCACCATCGTGCTCTCCACCATCGGCGCCACCCAGCTCTTCGGCGAACCGCTGATCTTCGGCCAGGGCCCCAACGGCGTCACCGGCGGAGCCGACAACCAGTACCAGACGCTGGGTCTGCTGCTGTACGAGGAGGGCTGGAAGAACTACCAGATGGGCCGCTCGGCGACCGTCGCCTGGGCGATGTTCCTGCTGCTCGTCGTCGTCTTCCTGGCGCAGCGCCTCATCAAGCGCCTGCGTGCCCGTACGTCCTGACCAGGAGTCATCATGACCACCGAAAGCCTCCCGGTCCGGACGGACACCCCCGCCCGGATCCCCGTCACCAAGCCCGCCGCCCGCCGCAGCCTGCGGGTGTTCCGGCCGGGCGCCGGCCGCCAGCACCACGCCGGTCCGCTGTCCTACATCCTGCTCGGGATCGTCGCGATCCTGTCGATCTTCCCGCTGTACTGGACGATGGTGGCGGCCTCGACCGACAACACCCGCGTCAGCCAGACACCGCCGCCGTTCCTGCCCGGACCCAACCTGTTCAGCAACCTCGCCCGCGCCTGGGACGAGGCGGCCATGGGCAAGGCCATGATCAACAGCACGATCGTGGCCGGCGTGATCGCCCTGTCCACGGTGATGTTCGCGACGCTCGCCGGCTTCGCCTTCGCCAAACTGCGCTTCAAGGGCCGCAACGTCCTGCTCATGCTGGTGATCGGCACGATGATGATTCCGCCCCAACTCGGCGTCGTACCGCTGTTCATGATGATGTCCGAGCTGGGCTGGTCGCAGCAGTTGCCCGCCGTCATCTTCCCCACTCTGGTCAGCGCCGTCGGTGTCTTCTTCATGCGCCAGTACCTCACCGAGGCGCTGCCGGACGAGCTGGTCGAGGCGGGCCGGGTGGACGGCGCGCACTCGCTGCGGATCTTCTGGAGCATCGTGCTGCCGGTCGCGCGGCCCGCGATGGCGGTCCTCTTCATGATCACTTTCGTGCATGCCTGGAACGACTTCTTCTGGCCGTTCGTGGTGCTCGACATGAGCAACCCGACGGTCCCCGTCGCCCTCACCCAGCTCAGCGCCGGCTACGTCCGCGACCAGTCCCTGATCATGGCGGGCGCGCTTCTCGGCACGCTCCCGCTGCTGGCGATGTTCATCGTCTTCGGCCGGCAGATCGTCGGCGGCATCATGGCCGGCGCGGTCAAGGGCTGACCCCCACCCCTCCTCCCACCGATTCACCTCCTCTTTTCCGAAAGGACCCACGTGGTCACCGCAGCACGACAGCAGCCCGCGTCCGCCCCGGACGCCTCCCGCACCTTCCCGAAGGGCTTCCTCTGGGGCACCGCGACCGCCTCCTACCAGATCGAGGGGGCCGCCGCCGAGGACGGCCGCACCCCGTCCATCTGGGACACCTACGCCCGCACCCCGGGCCGGGTCCGCAACGGCGACACCGGTGACATCGCCACCGACCACTACCACCGCTGGCGCGAGGACGTCGCCCTGATGGCCGAACTCGGCGTCGGCGCCTACCGCTTCTCCCTCGCCTGGCCCCGCATCCAGCCCACCGGCCGCGGCCCCGCCGTGCAGAAGGGCCTGGACTTCTACCGGCGTCTCGTCGACGACCTCCTCGACAAGGGCATCCAGCCCGTCGCCACCCTCTACCACTGGGACCTGCCCCAGGAGCTGGAGGACGCCGGCGGCTGGCCCGAACGCGCCACCGCCGAGCGATTCGCCGAGTACGCCTCCCTCGCCGCGGAAGCCCTCGGCGACCGGGTACGCACCTGGACCACCCTGAACGAGCCCTGGTGCAGCGCCTTCCTCGGCTACGGCTCAGGAGTCCACGCCCCCGGCCGCACCGACCCCGTCGCCGCGCTGCGCGCCGCCCACCACCTCAACCTCGGCCACGGCATGGCCGTACAGGCGCTGCGCGACCGGCTTCGCGCCGACGCCCAGATCTCGGTGACCCTCAACATCCACCACGTACGCCCGCTCACCGCGACCGAGGCCGACACCGACGCCGCGCGCCGCATCGACGCCCTGGCCAACCGGGTCTTCACCGGGCCGATGCTGCGCGGCGCCTACCCGGAGGACCTGTTCAAGGACACCGCCTCCCTGACCGACTGGTCCTTCGTGCGCGACAGCGACCTGCAGACGGCTCATCAGCCCCTGGACTTCCTCGGCGTCAACTACTACTCGCCCACCCTCGTGTCGCAGGCCGACGGCACCGGCACCCACACCTCCGACGGGCACGGCAAGAGCGAGTTCAGCCCGTGGCCGGCCGCCGACGAGGTCGCCTTCCACCAGTCGCCGGGCGAGACCACCGCCATGGGCTGGGCCATCGACCCGAGCGGTCTGTACGAGTTGCTGCGCCGACTGTCGTCCGACTTCCCCGAGCTGCCGCTGGTCATCACCGAGAACGGCGCGGCGTTCGACGACTACGCCGACCCCGAGGGCAACGTCAACGACCCCGGCCGGATCGCGTATGTGCGCGACCACCTGGCCGCCGTGCACGACGCCCTGCGCGACGGCTCCGATGTGCGCGGGTACTTCCTGTGGTCGCTGCTGGACAACTTCGAGTGGGCGCACGGCTACAGCAAGCGCTTCGGTGCCGCGAGGGCGCGGTCGTGGGGTGGTACAGCACCATGTCGGCCCGGTAGTCGATCATCCAGCCCGCGTCGAGGGCCCGCCATGCCAGGTCGG
>NZ_JBSFOK010000081.1:0-21997 GCF_053587635.1 Streptomyces sp. NPDC003635
CGGCGCAGATCCGTCGACGCGGGCGCCGGTGCGGCCCTGTCGGCGGGCGGCGCAGGCCCGTCGGCTCGGGCGCCGGTGCGGCCCGTCCGCGGGGGTCGGAGGGCCGTCCGTGGGAATGTCGGTGCGGCCTGGCGGCGGGTGTCGGCGGACTGTCGGTGGGTGTCGGCGGACTGTCGGTGGTTTGTCGGTGGGGCCTGACACCTTCGTTCCCATGACACGCATCGACAAGAACCCCAGCGGCGCCGGGAGCGCCGTCACCGTGCGGGGGTTGGTCAAGCACTACGGCGAGACCAAGGCGCTGGACGGCGTGGACCTGGATGTCCGCGAAGGGACCGTGATGGGGGTCCTCGGGCCCAACGGCGCCGGGAAGACCACCCTCGTCCGGATCCTGTCCACCCTGCTCGCCCCGGACTCCGGCCAGGCCACCGTGGCCGGCTACGACGTCGTGCGCCAGCCCCGGCAGCTGCGCCGGGTGATAGGGCTCACCGGGCAGTACGCGTCCGTGGACGAGAAGCTCCCCGGGTGGGAGAACCTCTACCTCATCGGACGGCTGCTCGACCTCTCCCGCCGGGACGCCCGTAAGCGGGCCGACGAGCTGCTGGAGCGGTTCTCCCTCACCGAGGCGGGGAAGCGGCCCGCCGCCACCTACTCCGGCGGTATGCGGCGCCGGCTCGACCTGGCGGCCTCGATGATCGGGCACCCTGCCGTGCTGTACCTGGACGAGCCCACCACCGGGCTCGACCCGCGCACCCGCAACGAGGTGTGGGACGAGGTCAAGACCATGGTCGGCGAGGGCGTCACCGTGCTGCTCACCACCCAGTACATGGAGGAGGCCGAGCAGCTCGCCTCCGAGCTGACCGTCGTCGACCGGGGCACGGTCATCGCCAAGGGCGGCATCGACGAGCTCAAGGCCAAGGTCGGCGGGCGCACCCTGCGCGTCAGGCCGGCCGATCCGCTGCAGCTGCGCCCGCTCGCCGCCCACCTCGACACGCTCGGCATCACCGGGCTCGCCACCACCACCGTGGACCCCGAGCGGGGCTCCCTGCTCGTGCCGGTCCTGAGCGACGAGCAGCTCACCGCCGTGGTCGGCGCGATCACCGCACGCGGGATCACGCTGTCCTCCGTCGTCACCGAACTGCCCAGCCTGGACGAGGTGTTCCTGTCCCTCACCGGCCACCGGGCCGGCGCGCCGCAGGACGCCGTACCCGCCGACGACCGCGAGGAGGTCGCCGTATGAGCGCCACCACCGCCACCACCGCCGCCCTCCACGCCGACACCCGCATCCCCCTGCGTGCTCATCTGCGGCACACCGGGGCGCTCGTCCGGCGCAATCTGCTGTGGATCCGGCAGGACCCGGAGTCGATGTTCGACGCCGTCCTGTTCCCGATCGTCTTCACGCTGCTGTTCGTGTACGTCTTCGGCGGCTCCATCGGGCAGTCGCTCGGGGGCGGCCAGGAGGAGTACGTGCAGTACGTGATGCCGGGCATGCTGGCCATGATGGGCATGACCATGGCCCAGGGCGTGGGCACCGGCTTCAACACGGACTTCAACTCCGGTGTCATGGACCGGTTCCGGTCCCTGCCCATCGGCCGCGGCTCCGTGCTCTTCGCGAAGATCGCGGTGGAGCTGATGCGGATGCTGTTCGCCACCTGCGTGCTGATGGTCGTCGGCGTGCTCGTGGGCTTCGAGATCGAGAACTGGGGCGGCCTGCTGGCCTCCGTCGCCCTGTCCGTGGCCTTCGGCTCGGCGCTGATGTGGGTCTTCCTCACCCTCGGCGTCGTGATGAAGAACGCGCAGTCCGTCCAGGCGATGGGCTTCCTGGTGCTGATGCCGCTGCAGTTCGGCTCGTCGATCTTCGCGCCGACCCAGTCGATGCCGGGCTGGCTGCAGAACTTCACCGACTACAACCCGCTGTCCTGCCTGGCGGACGCCGCCCGCGGTCTGATGATCGGCGGTCCGGTCGCCCACGACCTGTGGCTGACCCTCGGCTGGTCGGCGCTGCTCACGGCGGTCATGGCGCCGGTCGCCATCCACAAGTTCCGTACCAAGAACTGACCGGTGACGGTCATACGAGGGCGGCGGCCTCCTTCGCGGTGAGGCGGCCGCCCTCGGCGTACCGGGCCTCGTACGTCTCCTCGTCGAGGGCCGCGCGCACCGCGGCGACGGCCCGGTCGCGGCACTCGCGCTCCAGGGTGGAGTTCAGGTGCCCGGTCGGCCACAGCGCGTCGGAGGCCCCGAGACAGCGGGCGGCGTTGTCCGGCTCGCTCTGGGCCAGCGCCATGGCGGCGATGCCCAGGCAGGCCGGGCCCAACTGCGGGGCCATGGCCAGCGACAGCGGATCGTCCGCCTGCTCCAGGGCGCGCCGGAGCTTCTCCCGGGCCTCCTCGTGGTAGCCCTCGGAGGCGTCCATCCAGGCCTCCCCGCTGAGGATGAAGGCGTCGAAGACATGGAAGTGGGCGAGGCCGAAGTTCTCGCGCAGCAGCCGGATCTGCTCGCGGGCCTCGGCGATACGGCCGGTGATGCTGAGCCACCCGGCCAGGATGACCCGGCTGAACGGCATCGCCTCGTTGTGCCCGCCGTCCAGGGCGTCGATGACCTCCCGCAGCAGGCGCTCGCCGCGCTCGCCCTGCCCGGCCTCCAGCAGCGCACCGGCCAGCCGGGCGGTGAGGACGGCCTCCTGAGCGCGGGCGCCGAGCCGGCGGGCCTCCTCGATGGCCGCCTCGTAGTCGGCGGCGGCCTCCAGGTAGGCGCCCGTGCGCTCGCGGGCCTCGGCGCGCGCGGAGAGCGCCTCGGCGCTGCCCCAGGCGTCGCCGAGCCGCTGGTAGAGGCTCAGCGACTCGTCGGCGTCCCGGGCGGCCTCCCCCGCACGGTCGGGGCGGTTGGCGAGGAGGTTGGCGCGCATCTGGAGGGTGGCGGCGAGTTCCCAGTCGTAGTCGGGGGTACGCCGGCAGGTCTCCACGGCGGCGTCGAGGATCGTGGCGACCCGCTCCATGTCGCCGGTGAGCATCACGGCGAAGATCGCGAGCAGTCCGGGGCTGCGGCAGGTCTGCGGAAGGCCGGGTTCGTAGGTCTCGGCGATGATGCGCAGCTTGCGCTGGGCGGTCGGGTTCTGCCAGGCCTGCAACTCGGTGTCCATACAGGCGAGATGGGCCAGATGGACCCCGCGCCGGGCCTCCGTCAGCACCTCGCCGGTGTACGGCGGCGGCTCGGCGGTGCAGCGCCGCCACACCGGCTCGGCCGGCCGGACCGGCTCGGCGAAGGGATTGGGGCCGAGCGCCATCACCTCCGCGCACCAGCCGCGGGCCTCGAACCGCAGGTCGCGCATCTGCCAGTACCAGGCCAGCGACAGCACCAGGGTCAGCGCCTCCTGCTCGTCGCGTTCGGCGACGGCGTGCCGCAGGGCGGTGCGCAGGTTCTCGTACTCCCGTTGAAGCCGTTCCACGGCGTCCAGTTGGCCGGGGCCGCGCAGCAACGGGTCGGTGGTGCGGGCGAGTTCGCGGTAGTACGTCAGGTGCGCGCGTTCGGCGCCGGGGCGGTCACCGGACTCGTCCAGGCGTTCGCCCGCGTACTCGGCGACGGTCTCCAGGAGTCGGTAGCGCATCGCGCCGTCGCTCGAGGGGGCGGCCACCACCAGGGACTTGTCGACGAGCGAGCCGAGCGCGTCCAGGGCGGCGGGACCGCACACGGCCTCCGCGGCGGGCAGGTCGCAGCCGCCGGCGAAGACCGACAGCCGGCTGAGGACGTCGCGTTCGTCCGCGTCGAGCAGGTCCCAGGACCAGTCGACGACGGCCCGGAGGGTCTGCTGGCGGGGCAGAAGGGTCCGGCTGCCGGAGGTGAGCAGCCGGAAGCGGTCGTCGAGCCGGTCGGCGATCTGGCGGGGGGTGAGCATGCGCAGCCGGGCGGCGGCCAGTTCGATGGCCAGGGGCAGTCCGTCGAGCCGTCGGCAGATCTCGGCGCAGGCCTCGGGGTCGTCCTCGACCCGGAACCCGGAGCGGGCGGCGGCCCCCCGGTCGGCGAGGAGCCGCAGGGCGTACGGCTGGGGCAGCGGCTCGACCGGGCGCAGGACCTCGCCGGGGACGCCGAGGGGTTCGCGGCTGGTGGCGAGGACGGTCAGACCCGGGCAGTGGGCCAGGAGATGGTCCACGAGCCGGGCGGCGGCGTCGACGACGTGCTCGCAGTTGTCGAGGACGATCAGCATGCGGCGCCGGGCGCAGTGCTCCACGAGCCGTTCCAGCGGGTCGTCGTGGCGTTCGCCGACGCTGCGCAGTTCCTCGGCATGGGCGCCGTACAGCACGGTCTCGCGGGCGCCGACGGCGGTCAGGACCGCCTCGGGGACGTCGTCCGGGTCCTCGACGGGCGCCAGCTCGGCCAGCCAGATCCCGTCGCGGGCCGCGTCCTGGAGGGTCTCGGCGGCCTCCTGCGACAGCCGGGTCTTCCCGGCGCCGCCGGGCCCGAGCAGCGTGACGAGCCGGGAGCCGGCGAGGTCCCCGCGGATGGCATCGATGTCGGTTTCCCGGCCGACGAAGGAGGTGAGCCGGGCGCGCAGATTGCCGAGCTGAGCGGGAGCGGGCGGCGGGGACAGCAACTCGCGGTGCAGGGCGGCCAGTTCGGGCCCGGGGTCGGTGCCGAGCTGTTCGGCGAGGGCATGGCGTACGTCGTCGTAGGCGGCCAGCGCCTCGGCGGGGCGGCCGAGGTCGCGCAGGGCGCGCAGCCGCAGGGCCTGGAGCGGCTCGTCGAGGGGGTGGCTGTCGCACAGCGCGGTCAGCTCCGGCAGCGCCCGCTCGGCCTGGCCGAGGGCGAGGGCGGCGGTGTGGCGGGCGCGCAGGGCGTCCAGGCGCCGGGTCTCCCAGCGGGCCGCCTCGGCGGTGCGGTCGGGGAGGTCGGCGAGGGCGGGGCCGCGCCACAGGGCGAGGGCGTCGTCGAGGACGCCGGCGGCCTTGGCGGGGTCGCCGTCGGTGAGGGCGCGGATGCCGTCGGCGGTGAGCCGCTCGAAGCGGTGCAGGTCGATGTCGTCGGCGCCGGCGGCGAGCCGGTAGCCGCCCGCCACGGACTCCACGGTGTCGGCCCCGATCCCCCGCCGCAGCCGCCCGACGAGCGCCTGCAGAGCGCCCGCGGCGTCGGCGGGCGGGTCCCCGTCCCACACCTCGTCCACGAGCACCTGGACGGGCACGGCACGCCCGCCGCGCAGCGCGAGCACGCACAGCAGCGCACGCAGCCGGGCCCCGCCGACGGGAACGGGCGTGCCGTCGGAACGGAGGGCCTGGGTGGTGCCGAGAATGCGGTAGCGCACGGGGTCCATTGTCTCTGGTGCGGTGGGCGGATGGGCCGGGGGCGTCACGGCGTGGCCTGCTCCACCTCCAGGGTGACCAGGACACCGCGGTCCGAGAGGCGGCGGCCGTCCGGGGACTCCTGGTCCCGGAACCACTTCGGGCAGACCTCGACCGGCCGCAGTGACCGCTGCCCCGGCACCGGCTCCCAGGTGGGCAAGCCGTCGCCTCGGGAGTACTCCTGGGTCAGGATCCGGATGTCCCGAACCCGCCCGGTGACCTCCGGCCACCGCGCCCCGTGCGTCTCGACCGACAGCAGTCCGACCAGGCGGATCCAGTCGCCGGGCCGCTCCTCGCCGAGGTCCTGAGGGGCCATCGTGTCGACCGGGTCCTCGTGCAGGGCCACCGTGAGTCCGTTCTCGTCCTCGACGACCCGCACGCCGTCCACGTGCGCCACCTGCCCGGCCACCTTGGACACGTGGTCGTCCCAGTCACCGCCCAGGACGTCGCCGGAAGGGCCGAGCAGCAGCTGCCAGCTCACCTCGTCGCCGAGCGAGAACGGCTCGCCGCAGCACTCCATCTGCCAGTCCGCGTAGAACACCTGCCACAGCCCCATGCCCCCACCTTCTACGGAACCCATGCCCCACCGCGAGACGTTTTCCCGGTGCGCCCGGTACCGTCGGGCGCCTGCCCGACCTCTGCCCCACCGCACAGGGAGTCCCATGACCGCCACCACCGCCCGCCCCAGCGACCGGCGGCTGAGCCCTGTCTTCATCGGAATCCTGGCCGTCACGGCGGTGACCGGCTGGGCCACCTGGACCGGGTTCGCCGAGCAGCCGGGCGTCGCCGTGTTCCTGTTCGTGACGGCGGCCTGGATCGTCTCCTTGTGCCTGCACGAGTACGCGCACGCCCGTACGGCCCTGCACAGCGGGGACATCACGGTCGGCGCGAAGGGCTATCTGACCCTGAACCCGCTGAAGTACACGCACGCCCTGCTGAGCATCGTGCTCCCGGTCCTCTTCGTGATCATGGGCGGGATCGGTCTGCCCGGCGGAGCCGTGTTCATCGAGCGCGGCCGGATCCGGGGCCGCTGGAGGCACAGTCTGATCTCGGCCGCCGGACCGCTGACGAACGTGCTGTTCGCCATCGTCTGCACGGCGCCCTTCTGGCTCGACGCGCTCGACGGCGTCCCCGCCGACTTCAAGTACGCGCTGGCCTTCCTCGCCCTGCTCCAGGTGACGGCGGCGATCCTGAACTTCCTGCCGGTCCCGGGCCTGGACGGCTACGGCGTCATCGAGCCCTGGCTGTCGTACGACGTCCGGCGCCAGGTGGAGCCGTTCGCGCCGTTCGGCCTGCTGTTCGTGTTCGCGCTGCTGTGGCTGCCCGCGGTCAACGGCGCGTTCTTCGACATGGTCGACGCGATCCTGCGGGCGCTCGGGGTCAGCGAGCTCGACACCTCGTTCGGCTGGGACCTCTACCGCTTCTGGTAGGCGGCGGCCTTGTTCCGGCGCAGGTAGTACCAGCACATGTTCGACGACAGCCCCGCCAGCAGCACCCAGACGATCCCCAGGAAACTGCCCTGCGCGAAGGAGACGACGGCGGCGGCCACCGAGAGGACGCAGACGATCAGGGCGTAGAGGGCCAGTCGCCGGGTGGGGCCGGAGGGGAGCAAGCGGGGCATGGGACGTCTTCTCCTGGGGGGACACTGCTCGGGCACCGACCAGTGTCCCCCATCCCCTCATACGTCCGTGATGCGGAGTCCCGCGTGCGCCTTGTAGCGCCGGTTGACGGAGATCAGGTTCGCTACCAGGGACTCGACCTGGTGGGCGTTGCGCAGCCGGCCCGCGAAGATGCCGCGCATCCCGGGGATACGGCCGGCCAGCGCCTGCACGATCTCCACGTCGGCGCGCTCCTCGCCGAGCACCATCACGTCGGTGTCGATCGCGTCGATCCCGGGGTCCTCCAGCAGCACCGCCGACAGGTGGTGGAAGGCCGCCGTGACCCGCGAGTCCGGCAGCAGCGCCGCCGCCTGCTCCGCCGCGCTGCCCTCTTCCGGCTTCAGCGCGAAGGCGCCCTTCTTGTCGAAGCCGAGCGGGTTGACGCAGTCGACGACCAGCTTCCCGGCGAGTTCCTCGCGCAGCGCCTCCAGCGTCTTGCCGTGGCCCTCCCACGGCACGGCGACGATGACGATGTCGGCGCGCCGGGCGCACTCGGCGTTGTCGGCGCCCTCGACTCCGTGCCCGAGTTCCCCGGCGGCGGCCTGGGCGCGCTCCGCGGCACGGGAGCCGATGATCACCTTCTGGCCAGCCTTGGCGAGTCGGTAGGCCAGGCCCTTGCCCTGCGGCCCGGTCCCGCCGAGCACGCCGACGACGAGCCCGGAGACATCGGGAAGGTCCCAGGGGTCCTTGGCGGGGGCCTTCTGTGCAGCACTGTCGGTAGAGGTCATGGCCCGACTTTACGTCCGCGCCCGGGGCCCCTCGGGACAGGATCGGCTCAGGTGAGCCGCGTCACGGGCACCCGCCGGAACACGATCCGCTCGTAGGCGCCGAAGTCGCCCGTCTCGTACAGGAGTCCGACGGTGTCGTCGTCGACGCGCACCAGGTCGGAGTAGGCGGCGGGCAGTCCGTCGACGGTGACGCGGGGGCGCCAGGTGGTGCCGGAGTCGGTGGAGACCCGGATCGTCATCAGGGCCCGGCCGCCGGGGTGGGCCGGCCCGGAGAAGAGCAGCAGGTCGGGGTCGCGGAGCTGGAGCACGCTGGCCTGGCAGACGGGTCCGTCGAGTCCGGCCTGCGGGCGGAAGGGGTGGAGCAGGGTGCTGCCGCCGTCGTGGGAGTGGGCGTCGGCGCGGTTGCCGGGCGACGGGGAGTCGTTGCGGGTGTTGAAGTAGACGCGGCCGTCGGGGAGTTCGGCGGCGGTGGTCTCGTTGGCGTTGATGTAGCCGTCGGTGTTCTCGTCGAGGTACCCGAGCGTCCAGGTGGCACCCCGGTCGTCGCTCAGCAGACAGTGGCCGCCGTTGTACCTGGCCTCGGTGCCGGTGTCCGCGCCGGAGGGCGGGAGGCTGTGGTTGGCGGGGACGACGACCCGGCCGGTGCCGAGCTGGACGGCGTGGCCGGGGGTGGTGGCGTACCAGCGCCATCCGGGCCGCTTCACGGACTCGGTGATCTCCGTCGGGCTGCTCCAGGTGACGCCGTCGTCGTCGCTGTGCTGCACCCAGATCCGGCGCCCGTCGGCCTCCGGGACCTTGCCGCGCAGGATCAGGTCCTCGCTCGCGGAGGCGGCGGAGCGGACGTGGACGAGGAGGATCCGGCCGGTGTCGAGGACGACGGGGGCGGGGTTGCCGGAAAGGTGGACACCGTTGCTCGCCGCGACCTTCAGCGGGCCCCAGGTGCGGCCGCCGTCGGTGGAGCGCTTCAGCACGATGTCGATGTGCCCCCAGTCCTTGGCGGACTCGACCCGCCCCTCGCAGAACGCGAGCAGCGTGCCGGCCCGGGTGGCCACGACGGCCGGGATCCGGAAACTGGCGTAGCCCTCATGTCCGGCGCGGAAGGGGACGGAGGCGGGCAGGGAGGTGGCGGATGCTGGCATGTCGTACTGCTTGCCCAGGTTGGGCGAATTCATGGTGAACTGCCGGTAAGGAGTGGCGCGGTACGGCAGTATGCGGGGCCATGGACGCCGTACGGGTCGCGCTGCTGCGCGAAGTGCTCGCCGGGACCGAGTGGTTGGGTGCCACCCGGCGGTTCGCGGGCGTGCTGCGGGGCTCGGTGGTCTCGCACGGCGGCGGGCTGCTGCTCGTCGGCACCCCCGCGTACGAGCCGTGGCATCTCGCGGCGCATCTGGTGGACGAGGCCGCGTGGTCGGGCACGCCCGAACTGACGCCGACGCTCGTACGGCACGGCGCGCGCACCTCGGACCCGGCCCACCTGGCGGTGGGCCTCGGCCGCCTCGCGGCGGCCCGCCGCGGCGAGACGCTGCTGGTGGTGGCACCGCAGGGCCCGGACACCGGGGGGTTGGCAGAGGGCCCCGAGGCGGGCGCGCCAGGCGGACCCGACGCCGGAGTGCCACGGCGGGGGCCGGGCGCGGTGTCCCCGCACGGGCCGGGCGCCGTGTCCCCGCACGGGCCGGGCGCGGTTCTCCTGGAGCGGGTGCACGACGCGCGGCGGGCCGGGGCGACCGTGCTGGCGCTCGGGCCCGGTGAGGGGGACCTGGTGGCGATGGCGCACGAGTCGCTGGCGGTGCCTCAGGGCACGGACCTGGACCTGGACACCGTGCAGCACCTGGTGAGCGCGGCGGCCGGGGAGAACTCCGTCCCCACGCCCCGCGCGCCCCGCCGCTTCCGGGACCGGCTCTCGGCGCTGGCGGACCACCTGACGGCGCCGCCGCCGGCGCGCTGGTGACCCGTACGGGAAAACCAGTTGCCGGGCTCCGGCGCCCGTGCGGACCATGACCCCTCGTGACCTCCTTGCTCCCCGACCTCACCCCTTGGCGTGCATCGGCCGACTTCCGGCGACTGTGGCTGTCGGGGCTGATCTCCACCTTCGGCAGCTTCCTGACGTTCGTGGCGCTGCCGGTGCAGATCAAGGACCTGACCGGCTCGGCGGCGGCCGTCGGGGCGATCGGGGCGGTGGAGCTGATCCCGCTGGTCGTCTTCGGCCTGTACGGCGGCGCCCTCGCCGACGCCCTGGACAAGCGGGGCCTGATCGTCTGGACGGAGGCCGGGCAGGGCCTGCTGAGCGCCGCGCTGCTGGTGAACGCGCTGATGCCGGAGCCCGCCGTATGGCCGCTGTATGTCGTCGCCGCCCTGTCGTCGGCGCTGGTGTCCGTGCAGCGCCCCGCGCTGGACTCGCTCTGGCCCCGGATCGTGGCGCATGAGCACCTGCCGGCCGCGAGTGCCCTGAACTCCTTCCGCTGGACGCTCGGCGGGGTCGCGGGCCCCGCGGTGGCGGGCGTGGTGGTCGCGTACGCGGGGCTCGGCTGGGCCTACGCGGCCGACCTGCTGACCTTCGTCGTCTCGGTCGTCCTGATCCTTCCGCTGGCCTCCTCCCCCGCCTCCCACGAGGCGGCGAAGCCGTCGCTGAAGGCCATCGCGGAGGGCGCCCGGTATGCCTGGAGCCGCAAGGAGCTGCTCGGCACCTATGCCATCGACCTCGCCGCGATGTTCCTGGCGATGCCCCTGGCGCTGCTGCCGTTCCTGGCGGACGAGCTGGACGCGGAGTGGTCGCTGGGGCTGATGTACGCGGCGCTGCCGTTCGGGGCGCTGCTGGTGAGCGTGGCCAGCGGCTGGACCGGGCGGATCCACCGGCACGGCCGGATGGTGGTGCTGGCGGCGGCGGGGTGGGGAGTGGCGATCGCGGCGGCCGGGGCCTCCCGGAACGTCTGGCTGGTGCTGCTGTTCCTGACCCTGGCCGGGAGCTGCGACATGGTCAGCGGGATCTTCCGCGGGATCATGTGGAACCAGACGATCCCGGACGAGCTGCGCGGCCGGCTCGCCGGGATCGAACTGCTGTCGTACTCCGTCGGACCGACCCTCGGCCAGGTCAGGGCCGGTGGTCTGGCCGCGTGGTGGGGCGTGCGGGCGTCGGTGTGGTCGGGCGGGCTGCTGTGCGCCGGCGCGGTGGGGCTGCTGGCCCTGTGCCTGCCGAAGCTGATGACGTACGACGCCCGCACGAGCGAACACTTCGCACGGGTGCGCGAACAACGGACGGCGGCGCGGGCGTCGGCGACCGCGGAGGGGTGACAGCCGTCCGCCTTCCCGGCGTGATCAGCCGTCCGCCTCCCGGTGTGATCAGTCGCCGTCGGTCCCCTTCGGGGCGTCGTGCCACTTGGGGTCGTTCTCCCACTGGAGGTTGCGCTCGCGGGCGGTCTCCATCGCGTGCTCGGCCTCCGGACGGGAGGCGTACGGACCGAAGCGGTCCTTGCCCGGACAGTCCGGTCCCTCCTCGACCTTCTTGTGCTCCAGGCAGTAGTACCACTCGCCCGGCTTGCCGGCGGTGCGCTTCTTGAACATGGCCATGACCTGCTCCTCTCGCCAGGGACATGTTCCCCCACGGCGGCTCGTTAGACTCGCTGGCATGTCTGGCCAGTCGCTGCTCGTACCAGGGGAGCTCTCTCCCACCCGTTCCGTACCCGGAAACATCCGCCGTCCCGAGTACGTCGGCAAGCCCGCGCCGACGCCCTACTCGGGCCCCGAGGTGCAGACCCCGGAGACCGTCGAGGCGATGCGGGTCGCCGGCCGGATCGCCGCGCGGGCGATGGCCGAGGCCGCGAAGCTGATCGCGCCCGGCGTCACCACGGACGAACTGGACAAGGTGGCGCACGAGTACATGTGCGACCACGGCGCCTACCCCTCCACGCTCGGCTACCGGGGCTTCCCCAAGTCCCTGTGTTCCTCGCTCAACGAGGTGATCTGCCACGGCATTCCGGACTCCACGGTGCTGCGGGACGGCGACATCATCAACCTCGACGTGACGGCGTACATCGGCGGGGTGCACGGCGACAACAACGCGACGTACCTGGTGGGTGACGTCGACGAGGAGAGCCGGCTGCTGGTGGAGCGGACCCGGGAGTCCCTGGACCGGGCGATCAAGGCGGTCAAGCCGGGCCGGCAGATCAACATCATCGGCCGGGTGATCGAGTCGTACGCCAAGCGCTTCGGGTACGGCGTGGTCCGGGACTTCACCGGGCACGGCATCAACTCGTCGTTCCACTCGGGCCTGATCATCCCGCACTACGACAGCCCGCACGCGACGACCGTGATGCAGCCCGGGATGACGTTCACGATCGAGCCGATGCTGACGCTGGGCACGCACGAGTACGACGTGTGGGACGACGGCTGGACGGTCGTGACGAAGGACCGCAAGCGGACGGCACAGTTCGAGCACACGCTGGTGGTGACGGACACCGGCGCGGAGATCCTGACGCTGCCGTAGCTCCCCCCTGGTTTCGGCCCGCTCTCTTCGGAGGGCGGGCCCTTTTTCGTTCAGGTAGGTTTTTACCGACAGCGCGTCGGAAACTTTACCGACAGAGGGTCGGAAAGACATTGACTTAGGTAAGCCTAACCATAGAAAATCTGGGCCATGGACTCCTTCTCGACAGTCATCCGCACCGCCTCCCACGAGCAGCACGTCGAGGCGGAGACCTCGACGTTCATGAGCGACCTGCTCGGCGGGCGCCTCGGCGTCGACGCGTACGCGCGCTACACCGAGCAGCTGTGGTTCGTGTACGAGGCGCTGGAGACCGGCGCGGACCGGCTGGCGTCGGATCCGGTGGCGGGTCCGTTCATCCAGCCGGAGCTGTTCCGGCTGCGGGCGCTGGAGCGGGACCTGGCCCACCTGCGGGGCCCGCAGTGGCGTTCGGGGGTGTCGGCGCTTCCGGCGACGCGGGAGTACGCGGACCGGGTCCGGCAGTGCGCGGTGACCTGGCCGGGGGGCTACCTCGCCCACCACTACACCCGCTACCTCGGCGACCTCTCCGGCGGCCAGATCATCCGCGACAAGGCGGAGAAGACCTGGGGCTTCGAGAAGAAGGGCGACGGCGTCCGCTTCTACGTCTTCGAACAGATCGGCAATCCGGCGGCCTTCAAGCGCGGCTACCGCGAACTCCTGGACGCGGTGCCGGCGGACGACCTGGAGAAGCAGCGGATCGTGACGGAGTGCAAGCGGGCCTTCGCCCTGAACACGGCGGTGTTCCGGGCGCTGGGCGAGGAGTTCCCGCTCAGCGCCTAGCGCTCACCGTTCCAGGAAGACCCGGCCGCCGATCTCCACCCAGCCGCCCGGCTGAGGTGCCGTCAGGATCTGGGAGCCCATGCCCTGGGTGATGTTCAGGGCGCGGCCCAGTTGTTCGGTCAGGAGGAGGGCGGCGGCGCCGGTGGCCTCGTCCTCGTCGATGCCGTCGTCGCGGCCGGGGAAGGCGCGGGCGCGGACGCGGCCCGCTGCCTCGTCCGCCCAGGCCCAGGCGTAGATCCTCCCCCGGACTTCGTCCGGGGGGACCCCCATCTCGCTGCGCTCGCCCTTCGGCGGCACGGGCAGGGCGTCGACCTCCGCGGCCGTCGCGTACTGGCGCAGCGTCCGCGGCGGCACCCACTCCGCCCGCGCCTCGATCCAGCTGAACTCCCCGTCCAGCCGCGCTCCCACGACCCCCGCGGGCGTGACCAGTTCCGGCACGTCCAGCAGCCAGGCCGCGCCCACGCAGGGGTCCCCGGCGAAGGGCAGCCGCAGGGTGGGGGTGTAGACGTCGATGACACCGCGCTCGGGGTCGTCCACGAACACGGTCTCACTGAAGCCGAGCTTCCCGGCGAACTCCTGCCGCTCCGCGCGGTCCGGCAGCACCGAGCCCTCACGCACGACGCCGAGCTCGTTGCCGTATCCCCCGTTCGGCGCGCAGAAGACACGGAGCACGTCGTAGTCAGTCACGAGGGCATTCAAGCATCACGGGCGCGGCGAGGCCGTCCCAGGTCACGGGCCCGCCGGGCAGGGGCCAGGTGCGGTCCGCCTCCTCCAGGGCCAGGACCGCGCAGGGCGGGGTCCACCCCTCCGCGAGTGCCGCCACCGCTCGGTCGTGGCCGTCGAGGATCAGCCAGCCGTCCAGGAAGGTGACCGACCACAGGAGCACGGGCGCCAGCGTGCCCTCTCGCGCGTGCTTGCGGTACGCCTTCACCCGTGGGGCGTCCGGTGCCGAGAGGCGGCGCAGGGGCAGCACGCCGTTCCAGCCGCCCCCGCAGTACAGCTCCAGGCTGCCGCCCGGCCAGTCCCGTACGAACTCCTCGCCACCCCACACGTACGGCGGGAACTGTCGGCGCTCCCGCACCTCCCACCGCCCGTCGCACAGCGGGGTCCCCTCCGCGTCCTCCAGCCACGACGTGTACCGGTGCGGCCAGTTGCCCGGGGCGCGCATCAGCGCCGAACGGATCGGCGGCAGCGGTGAGCGGTAGCCGTCGAAGCGGTGCATCGCCAGGTCGCGGCAGCACCCCGTGCCGTCCGCGCGGCCCAGCAACAGCGGGCGCTCGCCCTGCCGCAGCAGCATCCGCCCGCCGTCCGTCGCCTCAAGCGCAACGGCGGCGGGCCGGGGCGGCCCTGTACGTCCAGTACCAGCCGCCCCGGCCCCGGCGATTCCCGGTGCCCCCTGTTCACAGGGACAGTTCTACGCCTGCGTGCGCCGCCTGCGCATCGCGAATACGACACCCGCGCCCGCCGCCACCGTCACCGCGGCGGCCGTGCCCAGCGCTCCGACCGGAACGTCCGAACCGGTGGAGGCGAGCCCTCCGGTGACGCCGCCGGTCGTCGAACCCGTCGTACCGGTCGGGCCCGTCGTACCCGCACCGCCCGTGGAGCCGGACCCGGATCCGGTCCCGGAGCCCGAGCCCGATCCGTCGTCGCCGTCCGGCAGTTCCGCGTCCTCCGTCAGGGCCACCGACAGGTCCACCGGGTCGAGTTCGGTCCCGGCCGGGTAGAAGCCGCCGAAGGCCTTCGCGCCCGCGGCGGTCAGGGTCGCGGTGACGTCGTCCAGGGTGATGACGTCGTTCTCCGGCGTCAGGTCCGCGGAGTCCGCCGTCAGGTCGGCCAGGACCACGCCCTTGGAGGTGTCGCCGAGGCTCGTCACATCGGCGGTCAGCTCGCCGGAGCCGCCGTCGAGCGTCGCCTGGAGGCCGGTCAGGGTGAGGTCGAGGCCGAACTCGCCGTTCTCCTCATGGCCCTTGAAGTTCACCGCACCCTCGAAGGAGGCGGAGAGGGTGTCGGTGTCGTAGTCACCCGTCGCGTCGACGAAGGTGAACACTCCGTTGCCCGCCGCCTGCGAGGCACCGCCCGAGGTCGTGATGTCGCCCTTGGCCACTCCGTCCACGACATACGTGCGGAAGGACTCCTTCACCCCCCAGCCGAGCGTGCCGTCGACGATGTCCCCGGCGGCGGGAGCCTCGGTGGCCGTGGCCGTGACGGAGGGGGAGGCGCTCGTGGAGGTGGACGGGGACGGCGCCGTGCTCTGGGTCGCGCTCGGCGTGGCCGAGGGCGTGGCGCTCGGCGTCGTGGACTGCGTCGCCGTCGGAGTCGGAGTCGGGCTCGGGGGCTGGGACTGCGTCTTCTGGACCACCGTCAGCGGGTCACCGGCCGCGCCCTCGTAGCTCGCGCTGCCGAAGACGTCCGCCGCCTGCTTCGTCAGCGTGGTCGCCATGTCCGTCATGGCCCGGGTGACCGTCACGTCGGCCAGCGGCACGTCGTCGGTCGTCGTACCGCCCTTCGTCACGTCGGCGGTGATCTCGGCGGCGGCGCTGTCGAACCGCACGTCGGACAGGGCGATCTCGAAGCCGTGCAGCTTGGACTCGATCTTCAGAGCGCCCTTGAAGCCGAGGTCGACGGTGTGCGCGGTGGAGTCGTAGCTGCCGCTGCCCTGGGTGAAGGTGAACACCCCGTTGTCGGCGGCCTGCGAGGCCCCGTCCGTGGCGGTGAAGCCGCCGGCCGCGAAGCCGGTGACGTAGGTGCGGTACGACTGCTTGATGCCCCACGTCAACTCATAGCCGCTGAGCGGGACTTCGGCCGCCGAGGCGGTGGTCGCGGCGAGGGCGGTGGCGCCGAGGGCGGCCGCCGTGGCCACGGCGGCGGCGAGGGCGAGGGGACGGCGGGCGGATCTGGCGGGCATGGTCGGGGGTTCTCCTTACGAGAGTGGAGGGGTCCTCTCCTGGCGCGAGTGGAGGGGGCCCCTGACGAGTGGAGGGGGTCAGTTCTTGCGTCGGCGGGCGGTGACGAGGGCGGCGGCCGCGGCCACCAGGACCAGACATCCGGCCGCGACGCCGAGGGGCAGTGCGAGGGGTGCGCCGTCGTCGTCGGTCGTCTCGGCGACGGGTTCGGCGGACGGCCCGGCGGAGTCCGAGGGCTCGGGTGACGGGCTCGCCGCAGGACCGCTGCCCAGGTCGGGCAGGGCGGGCAGTTCGGCGTCCGCGGTGGTGGCCACGGCCAGGGACACCGGGTCCATCTCGGTGCCCGGCTGGTACATCCCGCCGAAGGCCTTGGCGCCGCGCGCGGTCAGTTTCGCGGGGGCCTCGGTGAGCCGCACGAGGCCCTTCTCCGGCTTCAGGCCCGTCGCCGTGAAGGTGACCAGGGGGACCTTGGTGCCGGTGAAGTCGGGGGTGACGACATCGGCGTACAGCGTGCCCCTGCCGTCCTCGACGGTGACGCGGACCCTGTCGAGCCCGAGGTCGAGGCCCTGCTCGCCGGTGAAGCGGACGGCGCCCTTGAAGGAGGCAGTCAACTCCCCGCTCTCGTACGTCCCTTCGCCCGCGGGAAAGCGGAACAGCGCTCCCCCGTCCTGGGCCCCGGCGGACAGGGTCCACTTGCCCTGGGCGATGTCGCCGGTGACGTACTCCCGGAAGGTGCGGCGCACGCCCCAGTCGACGGCGCCGTCCTCGATCGCGCCGCCCGAAGCCTTCTTCTTCGCCGGGGACTTGGCCGGGGAGTCGGTGGCGGTGGGCGTGGGTGACTGGGTCACGGCCGCCGGCCGGACGTCCGCCGACAGGCTCACCGGGTCGAGCGCGGTCCCGGCGGTGTAGTAGCCGGCGAAGGACTGGGCGCCCTGGGCGGTGAGGGTGGCGGGGAGGTTGTTGAGCACGACGGTGTCGCCGCCGCCCGTCATGTCGATGCCGCCCAGCGAGAGGGAGGCGAAGGGCACCTGGCTGGACGTCGTGACCGTCCCGGTGCCCTTCGCCTTGCTGGTGACGTCCACGTAGAGGGTCCCGGAGGAGCCGGAGACCCGGACGGTGGGGCGGCTGATGGTGAGGTCGAGCTGGTAGCCGCCCGAGTCCGTCCGGTGCCCGAGGAAGTGGACCCCGCCGGAGAAGGCCGCGGTGAAGGCACCGGTGCCGCCGTCGTAGCTGCCGGTGGCCGAGTGGAAGCGGAAGCTTCCGGTGCCGACCGTGGCCGCGCCGCCGGTCAGGGAGTAACTGCCGTTCGCGATGGGGCCGGTGACGTAGCTCTGGAAGGAGGACTTGATGCCCCAGTCGAGCCGTCCGCCCTGCACGGTGCGGCTCGCGGCGTGCGCGTCGGCCGCGGGGAGCAGGGCTCCGACGACGGCCAGGCACAGCGCGGCGAGCAGGCCGTAGAGGCGTCTCGGCGGGGATGGGGACATGGGTGACCTCCGGGGACGGCGAAGATCCGGCCGGGGTCCGCTGACCCCTGACCCGGTAAGGTAAGGCTAACCTAAACTAAGAGCCTTCCGATCGGGAGGTCAGGAACCGGACTCAGCCGAGTCACAGGAAAAGGCGCACGTCAGACGGGCGCGGAGAGGAACGGCCGACGGTGCGACGCTTGCGCACACGACTGGCGGGAGCGCTGCTGGTGGTGCTCGCCCTGACGACGGCGACGGGCTGCGGGGGCGGTGCCGGTGCGGCACCCGCCGCGCGGACGGCCGCCGACCGGGTGGAGCCCCTCTCCCCCGCGCCCACACCCGAGTTGCCGGTCACGGTGGGCTCCGCCGACGGCGAGCGGGTGACCGTCGAGAAAGCCGACCGGGTCGTGCCCCTGTCCGGCAGCCTCAACGAGATCGTGTTCACGCTCGGGCTCGGCGACCGGGTCGTCGCCCGTGACATCACCGCCACCTTCGCGCAGGCCGGGAAGCTGCCCGTGGTGACCCGGGGGCACGACGTCTCCGCCGAGAGCGTGCTCTCGCTCCGGCCGGACCTCGTGCTCGCGGAGACCAGCAGCGGGCCGGCGGAGGCGATGGAGCAGATCCGCGCGGCGGGGGTGCCCGTGCTGGTGGTGGACCCGGCGCAGGGTCTTGACGACGTCGGCACGCGGATCGGGGCGGTCGCGGAAGCGCTCGGCGTACCGGCGGCCGGAGAGCGCCTCACGACCCGCTCGGAGGACCGCATCTCCGCCGTGCGCGCGGACGTTCCGCACGTGAGGGAGAAGCCGCGGGTCGCCTTCCTGTACCTGCGCGGCTCGGCCTCCGTCTATCTCATCGGCGGCATGGGGTCCGGGGCTACGTCGTTGATCGAGGCGGCGGGCGGTGTCGACGCGGGGGCGGACTCCGGCCTGACGAAGGACTTCACCGCCATCACCAGTGAGGCGCTGGTGAAGGCGGCGCCGGACGCGATTCTCGTGATGTCCAAGGGACTCGAGTCGGTCGGCGGGATCGACGGGTTGGTCGAGATCCCGGGCGTCGCGCAGACCCCGGCCGGGATGGACCGGCGGATCGTCTCCGTCGAGGACGGTGTCCTCCTCAACTACGGGCCGCGCACCGACCAGGTGCTCCAGTCGGTCGTCCGGCAGCTCTACGAGGACGGTGCCGCGTGAGCGTGATGGAGAAGGCGGCGCCTTCGCGGGCGGCGGCCGCACCGGCGCGGCGGCCTCGTACGGCGGCCTGGCTGCTGACGGTGGGCCTGGTGGCCGCGCTGGTGGCGCTGGTGCCGGTCGCGGCCGGGATCGGGGCCTATCCGGTGCCGGTCGGGGACGTGCTGTCGTCGGTGCAGCACCGGATCGGGCTCGGCGGCGCGGAGTTGGACCGGGTGGCGGAGTCGGTGCTGTGGAACGTCCGGTTCCCGCGAATCGTGCTCGCCCTGCTCATCGGGGCCTCGCTGGGCTGCGCCGGGGCGCTGATGCAGGGCGTGTTCGGCAACCCGCTCGCGGAGCCGGGGGTCATCGGGATCTCGTCCGGCGCGGCCGTGGGCGCGGTGGCGTCGATCGCGCTGGGCCTGAACTTTTTCGGCACGTGGACGGTTTCGGTGGCGGCGTTCGTGGCCGGTCTCGCGACGGCTCTGCTGGTGTACGTCATGTCGCGCTCCGGGGGCCGTACGGAGGTCGTGACGCTGATCCTGACCGGGATCGCGGTGAACGCCTTCGCGGGGGCGGTGATCGGCCTGTTCCTGTTCTTCGCGGACGCGGCGGCGATCCAGCAGATCACCTTCTGGCAGCTGGGGTCGTTGTCGCAGGCGACCTGGCCGAAGGTGCTGGCGGTACTGCCGTGCGCGGCGCTGGGTCTGGCGGTGGCCCCGCTGTACTCCCGCCGCCTGGACCTGCTGTCGCTGGGCGAGCGTCCGGCGCGTCATCTCGGGGTGGACGTCGAGCGGCTGCGCATCACCCTCGTCTTCGTCATCGCGCTGCTCACGGCGGCGGCGGTGAGCGTGTCGGGGATCGTCGGCTTCGTGGGCCTGGTGGTCCCGCATCTCCTCCGGATGGCGGCGGGCCCGGGGCATCGGTTCCTGGTCCCGGCGAGCGCGTTGCTGGGGGCGGTGGTGTTGCTGGCGGCGGACTTGGCGTCCCGCACGCTGGCGTCTCCGGCGGAGCTGCCACTCGGTGTCCTCACGGCACTGCTGGGCAGCCCGTTCTTCTTCTGGCTGCTCCGCAGGACGCGGCGGCGGCAAGGGGGGTGGGCGTGAGGGTCGTATGCCGGGTGCGGGTGCGTGGGGGGCTGGTCGCGCAGTTCCCCGCACCCCCCGGGAAGTCGACCTTGCCGTGAACTATCCACCCCCGCACCTTTTCTCCCTTTTCAAGGACCCCGCCCATGAGACTCCTCCGCCCCCGCCCCACTCCCCCGCCCCCCGCCTCCCCCGGTGACACCCTTGCCGAGGCCGAAGACCTCCGAGTCCGTCTCGGCGGCCGGGATGTTCTGCACGGCGTGGAGGTCAGCGTCCGCGCCGGGGAGCTGCTCGCTCTCGTGGGGCCCAACGGTGCCGGTAAGTCCACGTTGCTCGGGGCGCTCGCCGCCGACGTCCCGGCCGTCGGCGGAGTCGTGCGCGTGCACGGCCGGCCCGCCACGGAGTGGTCCGCGCCCGAACTGGCCCTGCGCCGCGCGGTCCTGCCGCAGTCCGCGACGCTCACCTTCCCCTTCTCCGTCGAGGAGGTCGTCAGGATGGGCCGGGCCCCTTGGGCCGCCCTCGGCACGGAGGACGACGACGCCGCCGTCGCCGAGGCGATGAGGCTGACCGAGGTCGCCGACTTCGCGCCACGCCCGTTCAACGCGCTGAGCGGTGGTGAACGCGCCCGCGTCGCCCTCGCCCGCGTCCTCGCCCAACGCGCTCCGCTCCTCCTGCTCGACGAGCCCACCGCCGCCCTCGACCTGAAGCACCAGGAGTTGGTCCTGCGTCTGTGCCGGGAGCGGGCGGAGGCGGGCGACGCCGTCGTCGTCGTACTGCACGACCTCGGCCTCGCCGCCGCCTACGCGCACCGCGCGGCCGTCCTGCGCGCCGGGGAAGTCGTCGCCGACGGCGAACCGGCCGAAATCTTCTCCGACCGGCTCCTGTCGGAGGTCTACGACCAGCCCGTCGAGGTCCTCCCCCACCCCCGCACGGGCGCCATCCTGGTCAATCCACGAAGAAAGCTTTGACTTTCCTTTGATTTCTCCATGGGAAGTCATGGGTAGCTTAGGCGAGCCTCACCTTACGTGAAGCTCGTCACGACTATTTCCGGCCACCAGGAGCACCCATGCGCCCCGCCAGACTCTCCGCCGTCGCCGCCGTAGCGGCCGCTGCCCTGACCGCCCTGACGGGCTGCACGGAAAAGGGAGACGGCGGCGAAGGGGTCGTCAACGTCACCGCCACGGACGACAAGTGCGAGGTGTCGACGACGGAGTTCCCGGCCGGCCACGTCGAGCTCGCGATAGAGAACAAGGGCTCCAAGGTCACCGAGGTCTACATCCTGTTCCCGGACGACCGCGTGGTGACCGAGCGCGAGAACATCGGCCCCGGCACCAAGCAGCGCGTCACCGCCGAGGTGAAGCCGGGCGACTACCAGATCGCCTGCAAGCCCGGCATGAAGGGCGACGGCATCCGCCAGGACGTGAAGGCCACCGGCGGCAAGGCCGTCAAGCGCGACCCGCGCCTGGACAAGGCCGTCGCCGCCTATCGCCAGTACGTCCAGCAGCAGGCCGACGAGACCCTGCCCCTCGCCCAGACCTTCGCCGACGCGGTCAAGGCCGGTGACCTGAAGGCCGCCAAGAAGGCCTACGCCCCCTCCCGCATCGGCTGGGAGCGCACCGAGCCGGTCGCCGAGTCCTTCGGTGACATCGACCCGAAGGTCGACGTCCGCGAGGACGGCCTGGAGGACGGCCAGAAGTGGACCGGCTGGCACAAGCTGGAGAAGTCCCTGTGGCAGGACAAGAAGCTCACCAATGCCGACAAGACCCTCGCCGACCAGCTGATCACCGACCTGAAGGACTGGCAGAAGCGGGTCGGCAAGGCCGAGATCACCCCGACCTCCATGGCCAACGGCGCCAAGGAACTCCTCGACGAGGTCGCCACCGGCAAGGTCACCGGTGAGGAGGAGCGCTACAGCCACACCGACCTCGTCGACTTCAAGGCCAACGTCGAGGGCGCCGAGAAGTCGTACGAGCTGCTGAAGCCGGTCGCCGAGGAGAACGACGCGGCCCTGACGACCGAGCTGGACAAGCAGTTCGCCGCGCTGGACACGCTGCTCGACAAGTACCGGGCGGACAAGGACTCGTACGAGTTCACCTCGTACGACAAGGTCGGCGCCGCCGACCGCAAGGAGCTGTCGGACGCGGTCAACGCGCTCGCCGAGCCGCTGTCCCAGCTCGCCGCCGCCGTCGTCGTGAAGTAGGGGGGCACCTCATGTCCGCGCAATCCCCGTCCCGCCGCGCGCTCATCGGCTGGGGCGGCGCCGGGCTCGCGCTCGGCGCCGCCGCGGCGGGCGGCGCAGGCGCTGAAGGAGAGCGAGCCGGCGTCGTCGGGGTTGGTGCTGACCAGCTTCAGCAGGTACGGCTCGCCCTCGGTGGCGACGTACAGCGTGAAGTTG
>NZ_JBSFOK010000082.1:0-20807 GCF_053587635.1 Streptomyces sp. NPDC003635
CGGGCCGCGAAGTCCTCGTAACCCCGCTCGATCATCGCCTCGGGCGCCGGCGGGAACATCGCCACCAGGTGCCAGATCGCGGAGCCGGTGAAGCCTATGACGGTGTCGACGCCGAAGGCGGCCGCCGCACGCGCGGTGTCCTTCATCCGCTCCGCCGCCCGCCGCCGCACCCCCTCGGGGTCGCCGTCGCCCCACACCTCACCGGGCAGGATCGCCTCGTGGCGCTCGTCGATGATGGCGTCGCAGACCGCCTGCCCGACCAGGTGGTTGGAGATCGCCCAGCACTTCAGCCCGTACTTGTCCAGGAGCTGATGCCTGGACTCCACATAGCCGGGATCGCTGAGCGCCTTGTCGACCTCGAAGTGGTCGCCCCAGCAGGCCAGTTCGAGACCGTCGTAGCCGAAGTCACGGGCCAGACGGCAGACCTCCTCCAAAGGCAGATCGGCCCACTGACCGGTGAACAGGGTGAAAGGGCGTGGCATGGCGGCTCCCAACTGTGCCGATGATCTAGCGGACTTCGGCCTGGACAGGCGTGTAGACGGAGTTCTTCAGCGCGCTCTCCTCCACCGCGGCGAGCACCCGTTGCACCTGCAGACCGTCGGCGAACGACGGCATCGGGTCGGTGCCGGAGGCGATGGCCTCGACCAGGTCGCGGGCCTGGTGGACAAAAGTGTGCTCGTAGCCGAGACCGTGGCCCGGCGGCCACCAGCCCTCCAGGTAGGGGTGGTCGGGTTCGGTGACGACGATCCTGCGGAACCCCGCCGTGGCGGCCGGCTCGTGGTGGTCGTGGAAGGACAGCTCGTTGAGCCGCTCCAGGTCGAAGGCGAGCGACCCGGACTCCCCGTTGATCTCCAGCCGCAGGGCGTTCTTGCGTCCCGACGCCATCCGGGTGGCCTCGAACGTGGCGAGCGCTCCGGAGGCGAGGCGGCCGGTGAAGACGGCCGCGTCGTCGACCGTGACCGGCCCGCGCCGGGTGCCGGCGGACGCGGTCAGGCCCGTGGAGGCGCCGTCGAGGCGGGGGCGTTCCCTGACGAAGGTCTCCATCTGGGCGGAGACCCCGACCAGTTCCTCCCCCGCCAGGTACTGGGCGAGGTCGACGATGTGCGCGCCGAGGTCGCCCAGTGCGCCCGATCCCGCGTGCTCCCGCTGCAGCCGCCACGTCAGCGGGAAGTCGGGGTCGACGAGCCAGTCCTGGAGGTAGCTGACCCGCACGTGGCGCAGCGCGCCGAGCCTGCCGTCGGCGATGAGCCGACGGGCGTAGGTGAGCGCGGGCACCCGCCGGTAGTTGAACCCCACCATCGCCAACTGCCCGCGCTCGCGGGCCGCCTCGGCGGCCGCGAGCATGGCCTCCGCCTCGGCGACCGAATTGGCCAAGGGCTTCTCGCACAGCACGTGCTTGCCCGCCTCCAGCGCCGCGATCGCTATCTCCGCATGGCTGTCGCCCGGGGTGCAGATGTCGACGAGCTGCACGTCGTCGCGGGCCAGCAGGGCGCGCCAGTCGGTCTCCGCGGCGGCCCAGCCGTGCTTGTCGGCCGCCGCCCGCACGGCGCGCGCGTCGCGGCCGGCGATCGCGGCCAGGACCGGCCGCAGCGGCAGGTCGAAGACGTGCCCCACGGTGCGCCACCCCTGTGAGTGCGCGGCGCCCATGAACGCGTATCCGACCATGCCCACGCCGAGGGCCGGCGGTGCGGTCCCACTGCCCCTGTGTTCCATACGGGTTCCTCCTCGTCGGAGTGTCACTGACTCATCGCTTGTTCGTGGGGCGCTCGGCCCGGGCCGGTCAGATGAAGCCGGTCGGCAGGTACTGGTCGACGTTGTCCTTGGTGACCACGGCCGAATAGAGGGTCAGCGAGGACGGGATCTCGAACTCGGCGAGGCCGCCGACGCCCTTGCCCTGACCGAGCGCACGGGCGAGGTCGATCGCGGAGGCGGCCATCGTCGGCGGGTACAGGACGGTCGCCTTGAGCACGCTGTTCCCGGCCTTGATGGCGTCCATCGCGGACTTGGCGCCCGCGCCGCCGACCATGAGGAAGTCGTCGCGTCCGGCCTGCTCGATGGCGCGCAGCGCGCCCACGCCCTGGTCGTCGTCGTGGTTCCACAGCGCGTCGAACTTGGACTGGGCCTGGAGCAGTTGGGCCATCTTGGCCTGCCCCGACTCCACCGTGAAGTCGGCGGCCTGGCGGGCCACCTTCTTGATGTTGGGGTAGTTCTTCAGGGCGTCGTCGAAGCCCTGCGTGCGCTGCTGGGTCAGTTCGAGGTTGTCAAGCCCGGCGAGCTCGACGACCTTCGCGTTCTTCTTGTCCTTGAGCTGTTCCCCGATGTAGTGCCCGGCGTTCAGTCCCATGCCGTAGTTGTCGCCGCCGATCCAGCAGCGGTAGGCCTGCGGGGAGTTGAAGATGCGGTCCAGGTTGATGACGGGGATGCCCGCCCTCATGGCCTCCAGCCCGACCTGGGTGAGCGCCTTGCCGTCGGCCGGGAGGATCACCAGCACGTCGACCTTCTTGTTGATCAGCGTCTGGATCTGGCCGATCTGCTGGGCCGTGTCGTTGGAGCCCTCGGTGATCTCCAGCGTGACGTCGGAGTACTTCTTCGCCCGCGACTTGGCGTTGTCGTTGATGGCGTTCAGCCAGCCGTGGTCGGCCTGCGGGCCCGCGAAGCCGATCGTGACGGGCTTGCCCGGCTTGTCGTCGGCGACCGGGGCGTTGTCGGTGACCTCGTCCTGATTCGCGGGCTCATTGCTGGTGCAGGCCGTCAGCAGGGCGCCGGCGGAAACGGCGGCGGTGCCGAACAGCAGTGCTCTGCGGCTGGTGGCGGGGATTCTTGCCATGGCGGATCGACCCTTCGACTGGGCGTTGTGCTGGGAGTGGAGGAGGTTGGTGGGTGCGGCGGTGTGCGCTGTACGTCGCTGTCCGCGCCGTACGGCGCCGTGCCGGTACGGAGCTGTGCCGGTACGGCGTTCCGCGGTACCGCGCGGTGTGCCGTACGGCGTCAGGTGTCGCCGTGCAGGGAGCGGCGCTGGACCAGGACGGCGGCGACGATGATGGCGCCCTTGGCGATCTGCTGGACGGCGGTCTCCAGGTTGTTCAGGGCGAAGATGTTGGTGATCGTGGTGAAGATCAGGACGCCGAGGACGGAGCCGATGATGGTGCCGCGACCGCCGCTGAGCAGCGTGCCGCCGATGATCGCCGCGGCGATGGCGTCGAGTTCGTAGAGATTGCCGTTGGTGTTCTGGCCCGAGCCCGCGAGCACGATCAGCATGAACGCGGCGATACCGCAGCACAGCCCGGACAGCAGGTACAGGTACAGACGCTGGCGGCGGACGTCGATGCCGGCGAGGCGAGCCGCTTCCGCGTTGCCGCCGACCGCGACGGTGCGGCGACCGAAGGTGGTGCGGTTCAGGATCAGCCAGCCGAGGACGGTGACCGCGGCGAAGATCAACACCAGGGGCGGTATGCCGAGGACGTAGGCGTCCCGGGAACCGAGGTCCAGCACCGACTCGACGGTGACGATCTGAGTGCTGCCGTCCGTGATCTGCAGCGCCAGACCACGGGCGGAGGCCAGCATGGCCAGCGTCGCGATGAACGGCACCATCCTGCCGTAGGCGATCAGCACGCCGTTCACGAGACCGCAGCCCACGCCGACGACGACCGCGGTGAAGAGGATACCCGCGAATCCGAACTCCTGGGTCGCCACGGTCGTCGCCCACACCGAGGCCAGAGCCACCATCGCGCCGACCGACAGGTCGATACCGCCGCTGGTGATGACGAACGTCATGCCGACGGTGACGACACCGATCACGGACGCCTGGGTGAGGACGAGTTGCAGATTGCTCGTCGCCAGGAACTCGTCCGGTGCGGTGATCCCGCCGACGACGACGAGGGCGGCGAGGACTCCGAGCAGCGACAGGCTGCGCACGTCCCACCGCAGTCCGAGCGGTCGGCGCGTGTTCTCCTTGTCCGTCTCGGACGTGGCGGCGGACGTCGGCGCGTCCTGCTGCGCCGTGGTGGCCGGCTGCGTCATGGCGTCAGGCTTCCTTCCATCACAAGATCGAGTACACGGTGCTCGTCGAGCTCCCGGGCGTCCGCCGTGTGCACGACGCTGCCTTCCCGCAGCACCATCACCCGGTCGGCGAGGCCCAGGACCTCGGGCACCTCACTGGAGACGAGCAGTACGGCCAGGCCCTCGTCGGCCAGGCGGCGAATCACGGCGTAGAGCTCCGCCCGGGCACCGATGTCGACGCCCCGGGTCGGCTCGTCCAGCAGCAGCACCTTGCAGCCGCGCAACAGCCAGCGGGCGAGGACCGCCTTCTGCTGGTTGCCGCCGGACAGGGTCCTGATCGCGGCATCGGGATTGTCGGGCCGCAGCGACAGTTCCCGGACCGCCTGGTGCGCCGCGGCCCGCTCGGCGCGCCGGTCGAGCCAGCCCGCGCGGGCGAACCGGGACAGCGTGGAGACCGAGACGTTGCTGGTGACCGACTCGAGCATCAGCAGGCCCTGCGCTTTGCGTTCCTCCGGCGCCAGACCGATACCGGCGCCGACGGCGGCGCGGACACTGCCCGGGCGCAGGGGGGCTCCGTCGACGAGGACACGGCCGGCGTCGGGCCTGCGGGCTCCGTAGATCGTCTCCAGGATCTCGCTGCGCCCGGACCCGACGAGCCCGGCCAGACCGACGATCTCACCGGGCCGCAGCTCCAGGTCGACGGGCGCGAACTCCCCGCGCCGGGTGAGCCCTTCGACCTTCAGAACGGGCTCCCGTCCTGCCGCGAACCCGGACTCGGGCCGCTCGGGGAAGACGTACTCGACGTTCCTCCCGGTCATCAGGGCGACGACCTCATGGGTCGGCGTCGACTTGGCGGGCACACCGCCGGCGACCGAGCGGCCCTCCTTCAGGACCGTGACCCGGTCGCCGATGCGCCGGATCTCCTCGAGCCGGTGGGAGATGTAGACGACGGCGACCCCGTCGGCCGTCAGATCGCCCACGATCCTGAAGAGGTTGTCGACCTCCTCTGGGTCCAGCGCCGCGGACGGCTCGTCCATCACGATGAGCCGGACCTCGTGGGACAGCGCGCGGGCCATCGAGACGATCTGCTGCTGCGCCGCGGAGAGCTCCCCGACGAGCCGCGCGGGATCGATCTCCGCGTGCCCGAGGCGCCGCAGCAACTCCGCGGTCGCCGCCCGCGCGGCGGAACCGCGCACCACGAACCCGGCGGACGTCGGTTCATGCCCGAGGAAGACGTTCTCCGCGACGGACAGCCCTTCTATCAGGTCGAGCTCCTGGTAGATGGTGGCAATACCCAAGCGCATGGCGGCGATCGGGGACCCCAGGGAGACCGGCTCCCCCTGCCAGGTGATCTCCCCGCCGTCAGGCTGGTGGGCTCCGGCGAGCACTTTGATCAACGTGGACTTGCCGGCGCCGTTCTGACCGAGGAGGCAGTGGACTTCACCGGCCTGGACTTCGAGATCCACACCGTCCAGGGCGCGGACACCCGGGAACGACTTGGTGATACCGGACATGGTGAGCAGGGGTGGTTGTGGTGCCATGAGGAATCCCCTCGGCAGGTGCGGACCGTGAGCGGGCAGAGCTGGACAGGGTGGTTCGGGTGTGTGGGCGGCGCTGAGGAGCCCCTGGCGTGCGGTACGCCGGAGCAGACGTGGGTGTCTCGACCGCCCTGCGAGGGCTACGACTGGTGCGGTGAAGTTGCTTGATTTGTGCGGTAGTCGAGCGGCAACCATGGTGCGCGTCCATGCGTCATCGCTCGCCGGACACCGGTCGGGGTTGCCGAGGTGTCATGGGCGTGCGGGACACATGTCAGGCAGTGCTTACGCCCGGTTGCCCAGGCGGACCGCCGTCTGAGCGAGGCGGCACGCGAAGTGGCGTATGGCCGACAGAGGCCCGGCGCGGGAACGACGTGGTCGGCCGGGATCAGCGCGTGGAGAAGAAGCAGTCGGCCCTGGTTCAGGCCGGGGAGAAGACGTGATCGGTGATGAGTCGGGCCGCGCCGATGGCTCCGGCGGCCGGTCCCAACTCCCCCAGAACGATCGGCAGGTTGCCCGTGGCCAGCGGCAATGACTGCCGGTACACCTGGGTTCGGACACTGGCCAGCAAGGTGTGCCCGAGGCCGGTCACTCCACCCCCGATCACCACCAGGCCCGGATTGAAGAAACTCACCAGTCCGGCGATGACCTGACCCAGACGCGTTCCACCCTCCCGGATCATCTCCAGTGCCACCGCGTCCCCCGACGCCGCGGCGGCTGATACGTCCTCGGCCGTCAGCCGACCAGCGGCCTCCAGCCGGGCGGCAAGCTCAGCCGACCGGCCCTCACGGGCGGCCTGTTCGGCGTCACCAGCCAGCGCGGCACCGCTGAAGTGCGCCTCGAGGCAGCCTCGGTTGCCGCACGCACACGCACGGCCCGCCGGTTCCACCTGAATGTGCCCGATGTCGCCGGCGCTGCCGGTCGTCCCCCGGTAGACCTGGCCGGCGACGACGATGCCGCAGCCGATACCGGTGCCGATCTTGACGCACAGGAAGTCACCCACGGAACGTGCGACGCCCGCGTGCTGCTCCCCCATGGCCATCAGGTTCACGTCGTTGTCGACCATGACCGGGCAGCCCAGTTCCTGGCTGAGCGCCTCCCGCACCGGGAAGCCGTCCCAGCCCGGCATGATCGGCGGCGCGACCGGCACGCCCTCGGGGAAGCGGACCGGCCCCGGCACGCCGATCCCGGCGCCGTCGAAGCCCTCCGCGAGACCTGAGGCCTTCAGCTTGGCGGCCATGGCGAGGACCTGCTCGAAGACCGCGACCGGCCCCTCGCGCACGTCCATGGGTTGGTTCAGATGCCCTAGGACCTCCAACTCCGCGTTGGTGACGGCGACATCGATCGACGTGGCGCCGATGTCGACGCCGAGGAAGCGGAGGCCCGGGTTGAGCCGGATGTTGTGCGAGCGCCTGCCGCCCCGGCTGGGGGCGAGCCCGTCCGCGACAACCAGCCCTGTCTCCAGCAGCCGGTCCACCTCCACGGCCAGCTTCGAGCGGGACAGGTCCACCAGATCACCCATCTGGGCGCGGGAGTTGGACCCATGGTCACGCAGCAGACGAAGCAGCCGCGCCTGATGTGTGTTCTCAGGTCGAGCAGTCATCCGTCGCACGATCCCTCCTCTCCCCTCACCCACGGCTGAGGACACCGGCACCTGTCTCCACTGACTGTGCCATCGAGCTGTCGAGGAGGAACGTAACAACGATTTTCCAGAGTGGGAAGTACTTACGCACGAGTACGACACTTCTTTTTCCACACTCAGGACAAAGTCCAGGAGGGACAACCCTGGGAAGCTTCCGGGTCAGGGGCATCCGGTTGGATGAGCACGTGACTGTCCATGACGTAGCCCGTCGACTCCCCGCCATCGCTGACCTGCGGAACCTGTGCCGCTCACTGGCGATGCTCGATGCGGTCCTGAGCCCGGACCGGGAAAGCCGGTACCACTCCTTCCACCCCGGCTGGGCCGACGGCGAGGAGATGGCCTCGATGCGCAACGGGTCGGGGGACGAGTACTCCATCGTGTTCTCGGCGGCCGGGGCCTACATCCGTGGCTTCGACCACGAAGCACCGATGAGCCCGTACGGCAAGGACGGCGAGCCCTGGCCGGGGGTACTCGACGACGTTCCGGACGTCTTCAAGCCCTTCGTCGAAGAGCCGGCGTTCACCGACGAGGACGAGGTTCCCCTCGTGACGGTCTGCCTCTGGCGGGAGGCGACGGATGATCGATGGCGGCACGGCGTGATCGACTTTCCCGCCGGGTGTTCCGACCCCGACGGGGCGCTGCGTCTGTTCGAGCGCTTGATCGACGGTTCACCGCAGGCATTCCAACGTTTCGCCCAGGACTACTACGAGGTCCCCGTGGACCTGGAAGCGGTGCGCGCTGTGTACGCCTTGCGGCCACTGAGCCACAGGCTCGTGGCCTCCCTGAACCCGGAGGCCACCCTGCCGGACCTGGCCGAGGACATCACCGCGATCGGCTACCCGCAGGCGGTCCGGGACGTGACCTGAGAGCCACCGCCATCGACGAAGGCACGGAACTCACATCGGGTCCGCTGAGCCTCGCCTGTCCTCAACGTGGACGACGTGAAGCTCAGTGCCGTCCCGGTGACGCTTGGAACGTCCGTGCAGCCCGACAGCGATCTGCGACTGATCCTGAGGCTCATCGGGGCCGACGTAGGTGAGAACGTCGTTGTGATGCCCGGTGACCACCCATCCCCCGACGTCCTGGAGGTCGATGACCCCGAAGTCCCCTGCCGAGGATCCGGCGTGCACGGGGCCGAACTTCTTCAGAAGGTCGGTGGCCTGCTCGGCCAACTCCCCTTCCGGAGCGGTCAGCACGACGCAGGTGCCGTGCTCGAAGAGCACCCACGACTTACGGGGGTCGGCGAGAAGCCGCTGCCAGACGTCTATCAGGATCTCGGTGTTCACACCGGCCATCATGCCGCAGAGCACTGACGCAGGGTGACGATCGGCCGACGGCCACCGCGAGGGGCGCGACCGGGGAACACGCGGGCCTGCCAGTCGTCACGCGCCGGTAGCACTCAGACCCAAACCCCTTGTCGGACGCCGCTGGCAACCTCACCGTCATGCACGCCATCCGTACAACTCCTCCGCGGCCGGTCGACGTGGCCGCGCTCTTTCCTGAACTGGCCCCGCCGGCACGCACGGCGACCCGGTTGCACCCGCGCCCGGGCTCACCGACCGTGCAGCAGCGGCCCGCCGACGGAGCTGTGTGCAGGAGGGCCGCCCGTGGTGCGACGGCCCGTTCCCCTTCTGCCCGTGGCTCAGCTCCACGTCCGCGACGTCGGCTTTCCCCGTCCTCCCGACGCGGATCTTCTCCAGGTCCTGTGGTGCCCCTTCGACCACGGGGACCGTTTCTACCCCCGGACCGCGCTCTGCTGGCGCTCGTCCGCCACCATCACGGACGTCCTCGACACACCGCCCGAGCCGCCGATCGTCCAGCTCGGCTACTACCTCCCGGAGCCGTGCCTGTTCACCGGAAACCTCGACTCCCGGTCCGCGCCGAGGTGCAGGGCTTCCTGCGCAACTCCGTCGGCAAAAACCTCCAGCTCCACATCTGCCGGGGCGTCCCCGGTCATCCGCACGTCGCCAGGGTCCATTGAGCCCCCGCGGAAATTCCTCACACGAGGTGTCGTCGGGAGCGGCGCGCTCAGCGCGCCGGGATCGGCACGGTCGACGGCCGCCACTCTCGCCTGAGCAACCCGAACACCCCTGAGTCGGACACCTCGCCGTTCACGACGCAGTCCTCTCGCAGTGTCCCTTCCCGCACGAATCCGAGCTTCTCCAGAACGTGGGCGGATGCCACGTTGCGTGTGTCGGTCTCGGCCTGAACCCGATTCAGGTCCAGTGTGTCGAAGGCCCACTTCAGCACGGCCTGCGCGGCTTCCGTCGCGTAGCCCTGGCCCCACATCGCATCGCTGAGGACATAGCCCAATGACGCGCTGCGGTAGTCCGGGTTCCATCCGGTCAGACCGCACCAGCCGACGAAGGCTCCATCGGAAGCGCGGTCGATGGCTACCCGAGCCCCGGTTCCGTCGTCCGCCATCTTCCGGCACGTCGCGATGAAGCGGTCGGCTCGCGCCCGTTCGGTCCATGGCGGGGAGTCCCAGTAGCGCAGCACGTGGGCGCTGCTGTGCAGTGCGAAGAGAGGATCCGCGTCGGTGTCGGTGAAGGGACGCAGTCGCAGGCGAGCGGTGTGCAGGACGGGGGTGGCCAGAGTCATGCGCACCATCCTGCGTCCATAGGGGGCGAGCGGAACAGCGAATATCCGAACCGGACTTGACGTCCCCGTTGAGCCGCCCGACGTGCCTTGCCACCGGCCTCAGAGCCGAGGCCGCGCGCACGGACCAGTGGCGGGGCGGGGGGATACGTCCACCATCCGCGGGCGTCGGCGCACCGGCGCGGAACGCTCCGAGGGGCGTTCTCGAGGGCGCTGGGTGATCCTGAAGGGGTGAGGGGTGTCCCAGTCGGTTGGCTCCCGGCGGCCTACGCCGCTTCCGGCCGCCGGGCCGTGCGCGTGACCCTGGCCGCCGCGACCGGCTTCTACCTCTTCCGCTACGGGCTCGACAGTCCCGTAGCGGCGACCTACGCCCTGTTCGGGGCGGTGGCCCTCGGCGGGCTGTCGCGGATCCCCGGGACCGGGCGGCAGCGGGCGGCGACCATGCTGCGGGTGCTGCCGGTGTGCTGGGTCCTGGTGGTCGTCGGCACGTATCTGTCGGTGCGTACCTGGAGCGCCGTCGCTGGGATGCTGGCGGTCGGTTTCGCGCTGGCGTTCTCCGCTGTGGGCGGGCCCCGTCCGGCGGGGGTGGCGCCGGGGCTGCAGCTGCTGTACATCCTGCCGTCGTTCCCGCCGTACGACCCCGGCTCGCTGGGCGACCGGCTGGTCGGTACGACGACCGGACTGGTGCTGATGATCGCCTCCGAGGCGCTGGTCTTCCCCGAGGCCGCTCCGACGCCGTACCGGGAGCGGACGGCCCGCGCCGCGCACACCGCGGCTCGCTGTGCGCGGGCCCTGGCCGTGCCGCCGTACGTCCTCGGTGCCGCCGACCGGGGTGCGGCGGAGGAGACCGGCCGGGGGCTGCGGTCGCTGATGGTGCCCGAGGCGGAGCGTCCGGCCGGCCCCGGGATACGGGCGCGGGCCCTGGCACACACCGGGCTCGCCGTGCGTACGCTGCTGAACCGTCTGGCGTGGCTGCCCGCGCCGCCCCGGGCACCGGAGCGGGAGGTGGCCGCCGTGCTGCGTGCGGTGGCGGATCTCGCGACAGCGACGGCGGGCTGTCTGCGCGAAGGGGCCTCGCCGACGGGGCCGTACGAGGAGCTGTCCTCGGCGCGTGCCGCGCTGTCGGACCTGTCCGCGGGGACGCCCGCGCAACCGCCCCGGTTCCCGCCGGCGGTGCTGCGCGGGCACGCGGCCGTGCTGGAGATCGCGGATGCCGCGCTGGCGATGGGAGCGGCGGCCGACCGTGCCGTACGCGGTCGGCATGCCGCGGTGGAGGTGGCGCCGGAACGTTTCTGGTACTCCACCGTGCCGGCCCCGGTGCTGTGGTGGCACCGGGTGCGCGGTCACGCGGGGCATCGGTCGGTGTTCTTCCAGAACGCCGTTCGGATCGCGCTGGCTCTCACGGCGGCGCGCCTCGTCGCGGGATTCGACACACTGCCGCACGGCTTCTGGGCCATGCTGGCCACGCTCAGCCTCACCAGGACCACCCTGGAGGCGACCCGGCACACGGTCCGGCTCGCGCTCACGGGCACGCTGGCCGGGGCGCTGCTGACCGCCGGAACACTGACCCTGGCGGGCACCCACACGAACGTCTACGCCGTGCTGCTGCCCGTGTGGATGCTGTTCGCCTTCACCGTCGGGCCGGTGCGGGGGGTCGGTTGGGCGCAGGGGCTGTTCACCGTGCTGGTGGCCCTGGTCTTCGCGCAACTGGCGCCCTCCACCTGGCAGCTGGCGGAGGTGCGCATGCTCGACGTGCTGATCGGCAGCACGATCGGCATGGTGTTCGGGCTGCTGGCGTGGCCGCGAGGGGCGCATGAGGAGTTGCGCCGCGCGGCCGCCGAACTCCTTCGCACAGCCGCGGAAGTCGTGGTGGCGACGACCTCGTCGGTGGCGGGCGGCGCCGCCACGATCGTGCCTGCGGCCGCGCCCGGGCACCGGTCCCTGCACCACGCTGTCGTCCTCGCCGAGTCGGCCTACGCCCAGTTCCAGAGCGAGCCCACACCCTTCGACGGCGCCCGGCGGGGTGTGCGGGCGCCGGTGGACTGGCAGGCGACGCTCATCGCCGGCCACCACACGCTGTGGGGCTCCGAGCGGCTGCTGGCTCCGCCCGTCACCGTGCTGCCCGCCGCGACGGCGCGGGCGGTGGAGGCGCTCGGGGAACGGATGGCCGGGCGGATGCTGCTCGTCTCCGCCGCTCTGGACCCCGGCGCGGACACGCCGTCCACGCCCGTACCGCGGATCGAACCGGTGTCCACCGAGTTCAGCGCCGAACCGGTGGGCGCGCCGCGGCGGTACTACGCGGTGGTCGAGTGGCTGGAGTCCCTGGCGGGCGATCTGACGCGGATCTCCCGCGGCGGGACGGCGGCGAAGGCCGACGCCGGCCCCGGCGACAGCGGCTCTCGCAGGCCCGCCTGAGACGTACGGCCGGGGCGGGGATCAGCCGCTCCTCGCGGAGACCTGCTCCTGCTGCGCCCCGGCGGAGGAGGCCGCCGCGGTGCCGCCCGGGTGGCGCAGGGCGAACAGGAAGGCGATGCCCAGGGCGATGGCCATGCCGTAGAACACCCACTGGTTCGCCTCGGCGAAGTCCATGCGCACCGCGCCCACGAGCTCCCGCGTCGGGTCGGCGGCCGGTCCGGTGCCCGAGGGCGGGCCGGCGTCGCCGCTGCCCGTGAGGGAGCTGCTGAGACTGTGTGCCGTGTCCCGGGCCTGTTCGGCCGACATGCCGCGCGACTCCAGGGTGCTCGTCACATTCGAGCGGGTGACGTGGGTGAGGACGGTGCCGAAGACGGCCATGCCCACGCTGGCGGCATAGTTGCGCACGGTCTGGGTGATGCCCGTGACCTCGCCGTACGACGGGCCGATGGCGCGGTTGACGGCGTCCGTGGAGGCGGGCGCCAGGATGAAGCCGATGCCCGCGCCGGCCAGGGCCGCGTAGGGCCACTGGTCGTGCATGGACAGGTCGGTCAGTTTGCCCGCCCACAGGGCGAACCCGACGCAGCCGACGACGCCGCCCAGTTTCAACGCCGGACGGGCGCCCTGCTTGTCGAGGATCCGGCCGCCCCACTGCGAGGCGATGGCGAAGCCCGCGAAGACGTACAGCAGGAACAGCGCGGCCTGGTTGGGTGAGGCGCTGAGGGAGACCTGGGCGTACACGGACGCGAAAAAAAACAGCGGGACGAAGGCGAGCATGGCGAAGAACAGCACCACCGCGTCGATGGTGAAGCCCTTGTCCCGGAAGACGCCCAGGTCGATCAGGGGATAGCGCACTCCCCGCTCGTAGCGGACGAAGACGGCGAGGATGGCCAGGCCGCCCGCGACGCAGAGCCATGTCGCGGGGCTGTCCCAACCCCAGGTGTAGGCCTGCTGGAAGCCGAGGACGCTCAGGCCCATGCCGGCTGCCATCAGGGCGGCGCCGACGACGTCGAGGGTGCCGGTCCGTCTGCGGTCGGTGATGTGCGCCATCGCGGTCAGTGCCAGCGCCACCACGGCCACCGGCACGTTGACCCAGAACACCGCGCGCCACGTCCATGCCGCCGTGAGCCAGCCGCCCAGCAGCGGTCCTATGGCGGTCAGCGCGCCGGAGAGGCCGAAGAACAGGGCGAGGGCGCGGCCGCGCCGCTCGGCCGGGAACACCGCGACGACCACCGCGAGGGCGGCGGGAAAGAGCAGCGCCGCTCCGACGCCCTGGGCGGCCCGGAAGCCGATGAGCCAGCCCTGGGCCGCGTCCCCCTCGGGGACGCAGCCGCACATCACCGAGGAGACGACGAACACGACGGTGCCGATGACGACGATCCGGCGCGGGCCGTAGAGGTCCGCGAGGCGGCCGCCGACGGCGAAGACAGCGGCCAGGGCGAGCAGATAGGCGTTGATGACCCACTGCATGCCGGACGCCGACAGGTCCAGTTCCCGGACGATGTCCGGGGCGGCGATGGAGACGATGGTCTGGTCGATGAACGTCATCGCGACCGCGCACATCATGGCCGCGAGTGCCAGCGTCTGCTGGTGCGCCGAGCGAGGCGCGGGCGTGGTGTCATCACGCCGGAGGTGCGTGTCACTCACCTTCCCAGTCTGCGCCCGCTCGGGCGAGCCCGCAGCGGCGGCGCCCGCCCCGGGAGTGTTCCTCGCGCTTGGCGCCGGCGAAGGAGCGCTGCGACGGGAACGTGTCCTGGACGGGCTCTCCAACTGATGCCCGGTTGCTTCACGCTGGCCCTGACGGGCTTGGCCACCTGCACAACCACACGCGGGCAGTGGCGACTTCGTCAACGCCGGCGGGACGCCGACGCGCCATCCCACTCCGTACCACGAGCATCGCGAACTGCCCTGACATCACCAGCAGTTCAAGCCGCGGCTCGGCCGCTCGCGCCCATCCAACGCGATCCGCGGAGGGTCATTGGCTCGGGTCGATGGCGATGGCGACCAGTGGGCGCTCGCGGCGCAGAACCCGGTCGGTCAGGCGCACGAGCCGGCACATGCAGAACCGCTGTTCCATCAGGTCCTGGACATGGGCGGTGCTCATTTCGTCCAGCAGTCGGGCGGTGCCTGTGGCGGTCGGCGCGCCGGGCGGGACGGTGCCGTTCATGGCGCAGGGGGCGATGGCGACGTGAGGGTTGTTCCGGATGCGCTTGACCTTGCCGGTGTCCGGGGCTGTCAGGGCGTAGAGGACTCCGTCGTGGACGAGGGCACCGACGGGGGTGGGTACCGCGCGTCCGTCCCGACGGTAGGTGGTCACCCTGACGTGCCTGGCTCGGCGGATGCGGTCGAGGGCCCGTTCGAAGTCGCTGTGCGGGGTGGTCATGAGGGGCTCCGGTGCTGTCGGGGGGTGTGTCGGCCCGCGAGCGTGCGGGCCGCCCGTGCGGCTTGCTCGGCGACGGATCGTGGACCGCTCCAGGGGGCGGGGAGCATGCCCTGCTGCTGGAACAGGGCGAGCCCGTGCGCGGCGGCGGCGACCTGGACCAGCAGATCGAAGGCTTCGGTCGGATTCGCGGTCAGAAGGCTGGTGACGGGCATCAGATCGTCGTGCAGGGCGGTTCCGGCCGCGGCCAGCTCCGGATGGCGGTCTGTGTCGAGACCGGCGAGGAAGGCGATGTCGAAGAGCGCGCGCTCTTCCGCGGCGAAGCGCACATAGGCGGTGGCGAAGGCCGCGAGTTGCTCGACCGGGTCGCTGCTCGACGCCAGGGCGGCGCGGTAGCGGCGCTGCTGCTCCTGGTAGCTCTTCAGGGCCAGCGAGGCGAGCAGCGCGTCCCGGTCGGCGAAGTGCTTGTACGGCGCGGCCACGCTCACTCCGGCCCGCCGACAGGCTTCGGCCAGGGTGAAGCCGTGCGGGCCCCGCTCCGCGACCAGGCTGAGTGCGGCCTGCTCCAGAGCGTTGCGCAGGTCTCCGTGATGGGTGCCGGTGGGGCGTCGTTTGACGGTCACGCCCTTAAGGTTAACACTATTAACCACGAGGTGAATGGAATTAACCATGAGGGTGCTCGACCGGCCTCCTCGCCCGGCCGGACAATTCGCGCCGGTTTGGCCCCCTTCCACCCGGCCAGCGCCCACCTCACACACAAGCACACGCACCTCACGCACGGAGGAACCATGACCAGCCGCAGGCCCGCCCCCTGGACCGCGCGAGACATCCCCGACCAGAGCGGCCGTAACGCCCTGATCACCGGCGCCAACACCGGCATCGGCTTCGAAGCCGCCAAGGCACTCGCCGGCCGCGGCGCGGCGGTGATCCTGGCCGTACGCGACGCAGACCGAGGCAAGCGAGCGGCCGAGGAGATCCAGGCGGCCGTCCCGGGGGCGGAGCTGCACGTCCAGCCCCTCGACCTGAGCTCACTGTCCTCGGTGCGCAGCGCCGCCGCCGCCGTGCACGACGCCTGGACCCGCATCGACCTGGTGATCAACAACGCTGGTGTGATGTACACCCCCTACAGCAGGACCGCGGACGGCTTCGAGCTCCAGTTCGCCACCAACCACCTGGGCCACTTCGCCCTGACCGGCCTCCTGCTCGACCTGATCCCCGCGACCACCGCGTCCCGCATCGTCACCGTCAGCAGCGCCGGCCACCGCATGGGCGGCCCGATCGACCTCACCGACCTCGACTGGCGGAAACGGCCGTACAACCGGACCGCCGCCTACGGACACTCCAAGCTCGCCAACCTGATGTTCACCTACGAACTCCACCGCAGACTGCCCGAGGTGGGCCCGCTCGCCATCGCCGCCCATCCCGGGGGCGCCGACACCAGCGGATCCAAGAACGCCATGTCGCACTCCTCCGCGCTCACCCGGGTAGCGTTCGCCGCGATCCGACCGCTGCTCCTCCAGACTCCCGCCATGGGCGCCCTGCCCGTCCTGCGCGCGGCGACCGACCCCGCCGCCCGGGGAGGGCAGTACTACGGCCCGCGCGGATTCCAGCAGAGCAAGGGCTATCCCGAAGTCGTCCGGTCCAGCACCGCGTCCTACGACACGACCACGCAGCGGCGCCTCTGGGACCTGTCCGAGGAACTCACTGGAATCACCTTTCCCCGGTAATTCCACAGGGCCGTCCGAGCAACCCGAGGCCGAGCGGGGGTCGGGGTTCCACCCAAGGCGACCGCGGCTGTGTCGAATCCGGGCAAACCTGCCCTCACGCGAGACGCTGACCTCATGACAGCCGCGCCTTCCGCCGACAGCGAGTACCGCTACGACGACCTCACCGCCCTCTACATCAACTGCACCCTCAAACCCTCCCCGCAGCTCAGCCACACCCAGGGGCTGATCGACAAGAGCTCGGCGATCATGATGTCGTGCGGGGTCACCACCTCAGAGATCCGCGCCGTCGACCACGACATCGCGCCCGGCGTCTACCCGGACATGACCGAGCACGGCTTCGCCACCGACGAGTGGCCCGCGCTGTACGAGCAGGTCATGGCGGCGGACATCCTGGTCATCGCCGGACCCATCTGGCTCGGCGACAACAGCTCTGTGACGAAGAAGGTGATCGAGCGCCTCTACGCCTGCTCCAGCCTGCTCAACCCGCAAGGGCAGTACGCCTACTACGGCCGTGTCGGTGGCTGCCTGATCACCGGCAACGAGGACGGCGTCAAGCACTGCGCGATGAACGTTCTCTACAGCCTCCAGCACCTCGGCTACACCGTCCCCCCGCAGGCCGACGCCGGCTGGATCGGCGCGGCCGGCCCCGGCCCCTCGTACCTCGATCCCGGCTCGGGCGGCCCGGAGAACGACTTCACCAACCGCAACACCTCGTTCATGGCCTGGAACCTGATGCACCTCGCCGCCTTGCTCAAACGCTCAGGCGGCGTTCCCGCCCACGGCAATCAGAGGACAGAGTGGGACGCCGGTTGCCGTCCTGGCGCGGACAACCCCGAACACCGCTGACCCCGGGTTGTCGCGGCCGTTCCGGGGCACACGACAGGCGACCAGCGGACGGGACGGATCGAGGGCCTCATGCAGCGCTGCCGATGCACCACCCCCCACACGAACCCACCAGCCTGTCGTGCCGATGCACGGCTCTGTCCCAACAGGGCCGACCTCGTGGCGGGAGCGATCCGGTGAGCGGGGGCATCCCGCCCTTTCGGGATCGGCATCTCGCAACAGGCTTCATCATCTTCATGTACCTGCTGGTAGGGGCCATGCTGGCCGGCCTCCTGGCCGCCGCGCTCTCGGCCAGTGACACAGGGGGCATTCTCGCGGCCTGCGGGGGCGGGCTCCTGGGCGCCGCTCTGGGCCTGTGGCGTATCCACCGCACTCCCGAAGAGGAGCGCGCCGATGAGAACAGCCCCTGATTCCCTCCAGCACCACGAGGGCGGCCGAGATGCGGGCGGCTCCCGAGCCGCCCAGGGTGGGTAGAGCGGCGCCGTCCCGGAAACGGCCGGAGACGGGCCGCGAGACCGGGAGGCCCACCACATGGCCAAGGAACACGGCCGGGACAAGAAGCTGCGCCGGGGCGACAAGGTCGCCTGGAGCAGCCACGGCAGCGAGACGACGGGTGAGGTCGAGAAGAAGATCACCGAGCGGACCGAGGCGGCAGGCCGCACCGTCGACGCGTCACCCGACGATCCGCAGTACGAAGTGCGCAGCGACCGTTCCGGACGGTCCGCCGTCCACAAGCCGTCGGCTCTGAAGAAGCGCAAGAAGTGAGCCGACGCTGATGGACGAGTCACAGCGTCAGACGTGGCAGGAGTTCCGTGACGTCGTGAACATGCGGCCGGCGGAGCTGGAGGACTGGCTCAAGTCCGAGGAGTCCCAAGGCGTCGGAGACAGCAAGGACGGCGGCGAGTCCACCGGGCACGCCTCGGGCCGGCACATCGTCGCCATCCTGCGTACCAAGCAGGACGACCTGTCGGACGCGGACTGGGGTCACATGCGCAAGGTCGTGGGCTACGTACGCCGTCACCTTTCCCAGCGGCCGTCCGGCGACGTACGCGACACGCCGTGGCGGTACTCGCTCATGAACTGGGGGCACGATCCGCTCGCCGACGGCGACGGATAGCGGAAGCGGGCTCTCGCCCCGGCTCGGGGGGTCTCGGGGCGAGAGCCCTGTCCTCCTGCATCTGGGTCTTCGCCTTCCACGCCGCGTACGGATGCACCTGGGCGAAGGAATTTCGGCGAACCCGGATCAGGCGGCTGACCTGGTGGTTTGCTTTTGCGCTACCGGCGCAGATCGCGCAGCGCCTCGCGCGCGGCGCGTGCTCCCGAGGCCATCGCGCCCTGCACCGATCCGGTGGCCCGGTGGTCGCCGCACACGTAGCGGCCGGGCCCGACACGAGTGGTTCGGCTCAGCGGCTGCGGGGGCGGCATCGCGGGCAACGCGTCGTTGACCGTACGGACCGTCAGCACGTCCCAGTCCTCCGTGGCCGTGTCGTAGGCCTCGCCGAGTGCCTCGCGCACCTGCTTCTCCCGGCCCTCACTGTCGCCGCCCAGCACGGACGTGGCGATCAGCGCGTGACCGTCCGGACCGTAGGCGGGAACGACGTCGGTCAGGACGCAGGTGTTGAGGAAGCGGCGCCGGGTGTCCACGAGCAGCGTCGGCTCGCCCAGCGGGGACCGAGGGGCGACGTGGAAGTAGGTCGTCACGACACGGTAGGGCGGCAGACCCACCTCGGGAAGCAGCGTGGCGAGGGGGCCGGGGCCGGTGGCCACCACTACGGCGCGGGCGGCGACCTCCTTCCCGGAGGCCGTGACCGCGCCCGCGTCCGTAAGCCGTTCCACGGCGGTCTCGAGCCGCACGGTTCCCGGCGGCAGGGCGGCGGCCAGCGCACGCGGTACGGCTCCGATGCCCTCGGTGGGCAGGCACAGCGTGCCGCGCAACATGCTCCGCCACACCAGGTGGAACACCCGCCCGGACGTGACCAGTTCGTCCTCCAGGAACACTCCCGACAGGAACGGGCGGAAGAACCGCTCCACCAGGGCGTCGGAGACACCGGCCTGGGCGAGTGCGGTCCGCGTGGTGGTGTCCGCGCGCCGCTTGAGCGTGCGAGGCGGGAGCAGCATGTCCTGGGCGGACAGCAGGCCGAGCGCGGCCAGGTCGCGGGCGCACGCGAAGCGGCCCGGCAGCAGGTCGGGCAAGGTGCGCGGGCGTCGGCTGGGATCGCTGAAGCGGACCGTGCCCGTAGGGGTCCGGATCAGGACGCCGGGGGTGAAGGGCCGCAGCCGCAGGTCTTTCAGCGCCAAGCGCCGCCGTACCTGGGGGTAGGAGGTGTTGAAGACCTGGAACCCGCGGTCCACCACGAACCCGTCGACGACATCGCTGCGCATCCGCCCGCCGACCTCGTCGGCGGCCTCCAGCACCTGGACTCCGACTCCCGCGTCCAGCAGGTCCCGGGCACAAGCCAGACCCGCGACACCGGCCCCGACCACCAGCACGTCCGTCATGTCCTGTCCTGCGGACACACGATCACCTCTCACCACCGTCGACTGCCCCCTGACCCTTCGCGGGGGCCCGCACCCGCGGATGCAACACCGCGTGCTTCAGCCACCGCCTCCTGCTGCGGCACCGGTCGGCATCACCCGTTCTGTACGCCTTCCCGGCAGGGCCGTCACCCAGCGCATCGTGGCGGTCACGGCCCACCCCATTGGCCTACGGGTATCCTTTGACCAGCGAAAACCACCTCCGTGGCAGTTCCTGTTCGATGACGGTGCTTGAATGGACCGTCGTTCCTGGTCTGGCAAGGAGAAGCGCTGTGCCCCTGGTCTCTGTCGTGATGCCCGTCTACAACTCGGCAGCCACCCTCGGCGCAGCCGTCCGATCGGTGCTCACGCAGACTCACACCGACCTGGAGCTGCTGGTCACCGACGATCAGTCCTCCGACGGTTCCATGGAGCTGCTCCGCGAGTTCGCCGAGCAGGACGAGCGCGTCCTGCCGGAGGCGGCACCCGAGCGGGGCGGTGCGGGCCGGGCTCGCAACCTGGCGATTCAGCGGGCCCGCGGGGACTACATCGCCTTTCTCGACAGCGACGACATGTGGCTGCCGGAGAAGACGGAGAAGCAGCTCGCCTTCGCCGCGGAGGCTCCTGCGCCCCTGACGTTCACGTCGTACTTCAAGATGGACGCCGACTACGCCGGCGAGAGCACCGACTGGGTCCCGAACGGGCGAGTGGTCCAGGCCAGGGCGCACGTGGACTACAAGGCGATGCTGGTCCGGGACTACATCGGCGCTCTCACCGCCATGTACGACCGCAATGCCCTGGGCACGAGGCTCATGCCGGAAATGCGCAAGCGCCAGGACTACGCCCTGTGGCTGTCGATCATGCGGGACGGCGCTGACGCCCGAGGTCTGACCGAACCGCTCGCGGTGTACCGGGCCCACCAGGCGGGGTCACTGTCCTCCAACAAGCTGTCGCTCGTGCAGTACAACTGGAGCCTGTACCGCGAGCACGAGCGTCTGTCGGTCCCACAAGCCACGCGGTCGCTGGCCGGCGCGGTGTGGCAGTCGCTGCGCAACTCGCGCATCTAGTGCCGCGTCAGGCAACGTTCGCCCCGTCGCGACGCCCGGCACGCACTCTCGCCGCACCGGGCACAAGCCCAAGTACATCCAGTACGAGGG
>NZ_JBSFOK010000083.1:0-19905 GCF_053587635.1 Streptomyces sp. NPDC003635
CGCGTCAAGATCCAGCAACAAGAACCGGCCCGGATTCTCCGACTGCGCCGAACGAATCAGACCCCACACCGGAGCGAGAGCCAGATCAGCCACACCCTCCCCATCACGCGCCGCAACCGCACCCCGCGTCACCACCACCAACCGCGTCTCGCTCAAGGCCTCCCGCGCCAGCCACTCCTGCACAAAGCGCAGAGCATCCTCCGTCACCCGGCGGGCGCTACCGTCGACACCGCACGGCGTCCAGAACACCACCGACGGCGCAGGAACCCCAGCCTCCAGCACGACCCGCAACCCATCGAGATCCAGATACGAGTCCACGGCAAGCCCGGCACCCTGCACCGCCGCCCCGACGTTGTACGGATCCTCCGAGCCGAGTACGGCCCAGACCCCACCGCCCGTGACCTCCTCGGCATACGACAAGGAGGTCCACTCCATCCGGAACAGATCGTCGGGCCCAGGGGCAGCGCCGCCCAGCGCCGCAGCCGACACCGGCCGCAGAACCAAGGACCGCACCTCGGCGACCGGCTGCCCCGTACCGTCCGCCACCTCCACCGCCAGGGCGTCCTCACCGGCCTCCGTGATCCGCACCCTTAGCCGGTCCGCACCCGCCGCGAACAACGAGACACCGGTCCACGCGAACGGCAGCCGCAACGCCTCGTCGCCGCCGCCGAATTCGCCGTACCCGTTCGCGTGCAACGCGGCGTCCAACAGCGCCGGATGAATCCCGAACCGAGCCGCCTCCCCACGCTCGGCCTCGCCCAACTCCACCTCGGCGAACACCTCGCCGCCGCGCCGCCACACCGCCCGAAGGCCCTGGAACGCGGGCCCATACCCGTAACCGACCGCCTCGACGCCCGGGTAGAAGCCCGACACATCGATGCTCTCCGCCCCCGGCGGGGGCCAGTCGGTGAGCCCCGCGCCGGACGCGGTGACCGACTCCGGGCTGAGCAGGCCCTCCGCGTGGAGGGTCCACTCCTCGCCGTTCTCGGGGCGGGAGTAGACGCTGAGGGCGCGATGGCCGCCGTCGTCGAGGGCGCCGACGACGACCTGGAGGTGCACAGCGCCCTGCTCGGGGAGGGTGAGCGGGGCCTGGAGGGTGAGTTCGCTCAGATGCCCGCAACCGACCTCGTCCCCGGCCCGGACAGCCAGTTCCACGAAGCCCGTCCCCGGCAACAGGACGGTGCCCGCGACAGCGTGGTCCGCGAGCCAGGCGTGCGTGCGCAAGGAGAGCCGACCGGTGAGCACCAGTCCGCCGTCTGTCGCCAGGCTCACGGCGGCACCCAGCAGGGGGTGATCCGCAGCGGCCAGACCCGCACCTGTGACATCGGCGGTGTCCGTTCCGGACTCCAGCCAGTACCGCTGGTGCTGGAAGGCGTACGTCGGCAGATCGACCCGCTTCACGGCACGTCCCGCGAAGACGGCGGACCAGTCGATGTAAGTTCCGTGGACCCAGAGTTCGGCCGCGTGCGCGATGAGGCGGGCGTTCTCGTCCTCGTCCCTTCGCAGCGTTCCTACGACGGTGACCGGCTTCTGGGAAGCCTCCGCGATGGCCTGGACGCCCATGGTCAGCACCGGATGGGCGCTCACCTCGATGAACCGGGAGTGGCCCTGGGCGAGCGCCTCCTGCAGCGCCTCGGTGAAGCGAACCGGCTTACGCAGGCCCTCGTACCAGTACGAGGCGTCCATGGACGCCGTCTCCAACACCCCGCCGCTCACCGTGGAGACGACCGGGATACGGGAGGCCTGCGGCGCCACCGAGGCAAGGGCACTCAGCAGCCGCTCCCGGATGTCCTCCACATGCGCCGAGTGCGACGCGTAGTCCACCGGAACCCTCCGCGCCCTCACACCGGCGGCTTCAGCGAGAGCGGTGATCTCATCCAGCGCTTCCGGGTCACCGGCGACCACCGTCGCGTCGGGGCCGTTGAAGACAGCGATCGACACCCGGTCGCCATACGGCTCAACCCACGCCGACGCCTGCTCCGGACCGGTCGCCAGGGACAACATCCCACCCCGACCGGCCAGTTCGTCGCGAATGGCCGCCGACCTGAGCGCCACCACCCGCGCCGCGTCCTCCAAGCTCAACGCACCGACCACCGCGGCAGCCGCGATCTCACCCTGCGAATGACCAATCACAGCGGCCGGTTCGATGCCGAGCGACTCCCAGACCGCAGCCAGCGACACCATCACCGCCCACAACACCGGCTGGACCACGTCCACCCGCTGCATCCAGGCGTCGTCCTCGCCCCGCAGCACCTCCGTCAACGACCAGTCCACAAGGGACCCGAGCGCCGCCTCGCACTCCCCGATCCGCGCCGCGAACACCGGCGAGGACTCCAACAACCCCCGCCCCATCCCCAACCACTGCGACCCCTGACCGGGGAACACAAACACCGGCGCACCGGAACCCGCGGCCGTCCCCGCCACCACATTCCCCGCCACGCCACCGGACGCCAGAGCCTCCAGCCCCGCCGTCAGCTCAGCCGTCTCCCGCCCCCACACCACCGCACGGCTCTCCAACGCCGTACGCGAAGACCACAAGCCCCACCCCACGTCCGCCGCATCGCCGGAAACCCCCGCCAGCCGCCCCGCCTGCGCTGCCAAAGCCCCAGCCGTACGCCCCGACACCACCCACGGCACCACCGGCGACCCCGACAGCCCACCGGAACCGGACACCACCACCGGCCCGATGTCGACCGCCGCCTGCTCAAGGACCACGTGGGCGTTCGTCCCGGATATGCCGAAGGAGGAAACCGCCGCCCGGCGGACCCCGTCCTCGCCTCTCCCCCGCCAACTCCGCGACGCCGTGAGGACGGAGATGCCACCGCCCGACCAGTCGACGTGCGGGGTCGGCTCGTCGACGTGCAGGCTGCGCGGCAGGACGCCCGCCCGAAGGGCCATCACCATCTTGATGACACCGGCGACGCCCGCCGCGGCCTGGGTGTGCCCGATGTTCGACTTCACCGAGCCCAGCCACAACGGCCGTTCGGCGTCCCGCCCTTCGCCGTACGTCGCCAGCAGCGCCTGCGCCTCGATCGGGTCACCCAGCGTCGTACCCGTACCGTGCGCCTCCACCGCGTCCACGTCGGCGGGTGTGAGGCGAGCGTTCTCGAGGGCCGCGCGGATCACTCGCTGCTGCGAAGGACCGTTCGGCGCCGTGAGGCCGTTCGAGGCGCCGTCCTGGTTGACCGCCGATCCGCGGACGACGGCGAGGACTTGGTGGCCCTTGGCGCGGGCGTCGGACAGCCGCTCCACCACCAGGACGCCGATGCCCTCGGACCAGCCGGTGCCGTCCGCGGCCGCCGCGAACGGCTTGCAGCGGCCGTCCGCCGCCAATCCTCGCTGGCGGCTGAACTCGACGAAGACGCCGGGGCTCGGCATGACGGTGACCCCGCCGGCCAGGGCGAGGTCGCACTCGCCGTTCCGCAGGGACTGCACCGCCAGGTGGAGCGCCACCAGCGAGGAGGAGCAGGCCGTGTCGACCGTGACGGCCGGGCCCTCCAGACCCAGGGTGTAGGCGAGCCGGCCGGTGAGGACGCTGGTGGCGTTGCCGGTCAGGGAGAAGCCGCTGACCTGTTCGGGGACATGAAGCATGTCGGTGAGGTAGCCGAAGCCGGAGGCGCCGACGAAGACACCCGTACGGCTGCCGCGCAGCGCGCCGGGGGCCACGCCGGCGTGCTCGAAGGCCTCCCAACCGGTCTCCAGGAGCAGTCGCTGCTGCGGGTCCATGGCCAGCGCCTCGCGCGGCGATATCCCGAAGAAGTCGGCGTCGAACTGGTCGGCGTCGTGCAGGAAGCCGCCCTCGACGACGTAGCTCCTGCCGTGGGCGTCCGGGTCGGGGTCGTAGAGATCCTCGGCCCAGCCGCGGTTGACGGGAAAGGGGGTGATGCCGTCGCCGCCCTCCGCGACCAGCCGCCACAGATCGTCGGCCGAGGCCACACCGCCCGGGTAGCGGCAGGCCATGCCGACGATCGCGATGGGCTCCCTGCTCTTGGCCTCGGTCCGCTGCAGGCGCTGGCGGGTCTCCTGGAGGTCGGCGGTGACCAACTTGAGGTACTCACGGAGCTTGGCTTCGTTGCCGGACATCTGCCTTCGTCTCCAGGAGGGGTGTGGGTCGGGAGGGGTGCTGTGCGGTGGTCAGCCGAGGCCGAGTTCCTTGTTGATCAGGGCGAACATCTCCTCGTCGGTGGCGTCGTCGATGCCGGTCGCGGCCCCCGATTCCTCGGCCGGCGCGGTGCTGTCCTCCTCCAGCCGCCAGACCATCGACCGGAGCCGTTTGAGCAGCGCGGTGCGGCCCTCGGCAGTCGGTGGTTCGGCGGCGAGGGCCGCCTCCAGCCGCTCCAACTCGGCCAGCGCGGTGGTCTGTTCGGCGTCCTCGGGGGCGAGTCGGCTGTCCAGGTGGGCGGCGAGCGCGCGGGGGCTGGGGTAGTCGAAGACGAGGCTGGTGGGCAGCCGCAGTCCGGTCACGCCGCCCAGCCGGTTGCGGAGTTCGACGGCGGTGAGCGAGTCGAAGCCGAGGTCGGAGAAGTCGCGGTCGGCGTCGAGGGCGGTGGAGCTGCCGTGGGCCAGTACCTCGGTCACGTGGCGGCGCACCAGATCCTGGAAGAAGGCCAGCCGCTCCTTCGCGTCCTTGCCGGCCAGTTGCCGGGCCAGGCTGGGGCCGTCGGCGTCGGCCGCCCGGGCGGAGGCACGCCGCGCCGGGGTGGGGACGATGCCGCCGAGGACGGGGGGCACCAGTCCCGCCCTGGCGTTGCGGCGCAGGGTGGCCATGGCGAGCTCCACGGCGACGACCAGGGCGTCGTCGCTGGCGCCCGCCCGGTCGAGGAGGTCGAGGGCGACCGGGGAGGAGAGCGGGGCCAGCCCGGAGCGGGTGATGCGGTCCAGGTCGGCGCGGTGGAGGCGGCCGGTCATGCCGCTGGTCTCGCTCCACAGTCCCCAGGCGATGGAGGTGGCGGGCAGGCCCTGGGCGCGGCGGTGGTGGGCGAGGGCGTCCAGGAAGGCGTTGGCGGCCGCGTAGTTGGCCTGGCCCGGGCCGCCCAGGACGCTCGCGGTGGAGGAGAACAGGACGAAGGCCGAGAGGTCCAGGTCTCGGGTGAGGGTGTGCAGGGCGAGGGCGGCGTCCACCTTGGGGCGCAGCACGGCCTCGACCTGCTGGGGGGTGAGGGCGGACAGGACGGCGTCGTCGATGACTCCGGCGGCGTGCACCACCGCGGTCAGCGGGTGGCCCTCGGGGATCTTGTCGAACAGGGCGGCCAGTTCCCCGGCGTCGGCGACGTCGCAGGCGATCACCTCGGCGTCGGCGCCGAGCCGGGCCAGGTCGGCCACGAGTGCCTCCGCTCCCGGTGAGTCGGTTCCGGAGCGGCTGGTGAGCAGGAGCCGGCGCACGCCGTGTTCGCCGGCGAGGTGGCGGGCTACGAGGGCGCCGAGGGTGCCCAGGCCGCCGGTGATGAGCACGGTGCCGTCGGCGCGCCAGACAGTGTCCCGGGCCGTCGGGGTCCGGCGGGCGAGCCGGGGCACCAGGACCTGGTCCCCGCGCAGGGCGACCTGCGGCTCCCCGGCGGCCAGGGCGGCGGGTACGGCGTCGGCCAGCGGTTCGGGATCGCCGACCGTGTCCACCAGGAGGAAACGGTCGGGGTGTTCGTTCTGCGCGGTGCGCAGGAGCCCCCACAGCGGGGCGTGGGCGAGATCGGTCACGTCCTCGCCGGTGCGGGTGGCCACGGCGCCCGAGGTGACGACGACGAGGCGGGTGTCGGCGAGGCGGGGGTCGGCGAGCCAGTCCCGCAGTAGCGCGAGGGTGTGCTGCACGGCGTCGTGCGCGGGCTCGGCGTCCTGCGGGGCCGGGCAGCCGGGGGCGGCGCACGGGAGCAGGACGACGGGGGGTGCGGGGACGCCCGCGTCGAGTACGGCGGTGAGGGCGGCCAGGTCGGCGTAGGCCGAGACGGTCGTACCGGCGTACTGCAGGCCCGCGCCGAGCCCCAGCGGGTCGGGGCCGAGGGTCGCCCAGGCCGCGTCGTGCGCGGTCTCGGGTACGGCGGCTTCGAGGGGCCGCCAGTCGAGGCGGAAGAGCCGGTCGCCGTGGACGGGGGCGGCCGGAAGCCGGTCGGCGCTCAGCGGGCGCAGGGTGAGGGAGGCGGCGGTGAGCACCGGGCTCCCGGTCGGGTCGGCGACGGTGACCGTCGGGGCCGTACCGTCGGGGCCGCCGGGCGTGAGGGCGACCCGGACCCGCCCGGCTCCGGAGGCGTGCAGGGTGACGTCCCGCCAGGCGAAGGGGACCCGGATGGTGTGGGCCTCGGGGTCGGCTTCATCGCCCCTGCCGGTGGCCCCTCCGACGTCATCGCCTCCGCCGGCCTCGGTGAGGACGCCGAGCGGGTGCAGGGCCGCGTCGAGGAGAGCGGGGTGCAGGCCGTAGGAGGCGGCGTCCGTGCGGGCGGTCTCGGGGAGCGTGATCTCGGCGAAGACCTCGGCACCGCGCCGCCAGGCGGCGGTCATGGCCCGGAAGGTGGGGCCGTAGCCGTAACCCACGGCCTCGGCCTCGGCGTAGAAGCCGGAGACGTCGACCGGCTCCGCGCCCTGAGGCGGCCAGGCGGTGAGGTCGGCGGGGGTGGCCGCCGGTGTCTCGGACAGGACGCCTTCGGCGTGCGCGGTCCAGTCCGGGCCCGCGTCCTCCGGGCGGGAGTAGACGGCCAGGGAGCGCTGTCCGTCCTCCTCCGGGGGACCGACGACGACCTGGACCTGTACGCCGCCCGGTTCGGGAAGGACCAGCGGCGCCCGGAGCGTCAGCTCCCGTACGCTCGCGCAGCCGACCTCGTCGGCGGCGCGGATCGCCAGCTCGACGAAGCCGGTGCCCGGGAACAGGACCGTTCCGGCGACGGCGTGGTCCGCGAGCCAGGGGTGGGAGCGCAGGGAGAGCCGTCCGGTCAGGACGACCCCGCCGTCGGCGGCGAGACCCACCGCCGCGCCCAGCAGCGGGTGGCCGGCCTCGCCGAGCCCCAGTCCGGCGGGGTCACCGGAGCCGCCGGTGACGTGCAGCCAATAGCGCTCCCGCTGGAAGGCGTACGTCGGCAGGTCGACGGGGTGCGGGTCGCGCCCGGAGAACAACGCGGCCCAGTCGACGTCGACGCCGCTCGCCCACAGGCGGGAGACCGCCCCGGTGAACGTCTCCACCTCGCCGTGCCCCCGACGGGTGGCGGCGACGAACAGGCCGTCCACGCAGTCGGAGCCCATCCCGGTCAGCGTGGCGTCCGGGCCCAGTTCCAGGAACCTGCTCACCCCCGCACCGGCGAGCCACTCCATGCCGTCCGCGAACCGCACCGCCTCCCGGACGTGCCGCACCCAGTACTCGGGGGTGCGTATCTCCTCCCCGGCCACCCGACCGGACACGTTGGACACGACCGGGATGCGCGGTGCGCCGTAGGAGATCTCGGCGGCGACCCGCGCGAACTCGGCCAGCATCGGTTCCATCAGCGAGGAGTGGAAGGCGTGGGCGACCTTGAGCCGCCGCGTCCTGACCCCCGCCATCTCGAAACGTTCGCGCACGACCTCGACGTTCGCCTCCGAGCCCGACACCACCACGGATGCTGGCCCGTTGACAGCCGCCACGTCCACCGCGTCACCGAGGGAGGCTAGGACGCTCCGGACCTCGGCCACCTCGGCCCGTACCGCGAGCATCGCCCCGCCCGAGGGAAGCGCGTCCATCAGCCCACCCCGGGCCGCTACCAGACGACAGGCGTCCTCCAGCGAGAACACCCCGGCCACGTACGCGGCGGTCAGCTCCCCCACCGAATGCCCGATCACGAAGTCCGGGCGCACGCCCCAGGACTCCGCGAGCCGGTAGAGGGCCACCTCCACCGCGAACAGACCGGCCTGGGTGTACACCGTGCGGGCCAGCGCCCCCTCGGACTCGTCCGACAGCGCCTCCGTCAGCGACCCCGGCAGCAGCCCCTCGAATCCGGCGCACACCTCGTCCAGCGCGGCCGCGAACACCGGGTACTCGGCCGCGAGTTCCGTGCCCATCCGCGCCCGCTGGGCCCCCTGGCCGGTGAACATCACCGCTAGTCGGCCGTCGGCGACCGCGCCCGGGGACTCCACCGATGCCAGCCGCGCCGTCAGCTCGGCACTCTCCCGCCCCCACACCACCGCACGATGCGCCAACGCGGCCCGCCCGGTGGCCAGCGACCAGCCCACGTCCACCGGACGAAGCCCGTCCACCGCGTCCGCGAGCCGCGCGGCCTGGGCCGCCAGCGCCTCCGCGGAGCCGGCCGACAGGACCCAGGGCACGAGGCCGCCCACCTCGGCGGAGGACCCGCTGTCGGGGTCGGTCTCCGCCGCCCCTTCCAGCACCACGTGCACGTTCGTGCCGCTGATGCCGAACGCGGAGACCGCGCACCGCCGCGGGCGACCGGTCTCGGGCCACGAGACCGGCTCGGTCAGCACCCGTACGGCACCCGCCGTCCAGTCCACGTGCGGGGTGGGTTCATCCACGTGCAGGGTGCGCGGCAGCACGCCCTCCCGCATGGCCATCAGCATCTTGATGACGCCCGCCATTCCGGCGGCGGCCTGCGCGTGTCCGATGTTCGACTTGATCGACCCCAGCCACAACGGCCGTCGCGAGTCCCGCCCTTGTCCGTAGGTGGCCAGCAGCGCCCGCGCCTCGATGGGGTCGCCCAGCGGGGTGCCGGTGCCGTGTGCCTCCACCGCGTCCACGTCGGTCGGGTTGAGGCGGCAGTTGAGGAGGGCCTGCCGGATGACCCGCTGCTGGGCCGGACCGCTCGGCGCGGTCAGGCCGTTGGAGGCGCCGTCCTGGTTGAGGGCGGAGCCCTTGAGCAGGCCCAGGACGCGGTGGCCGTTGCGGCGGGCGTCGGAGAGCCGTTCGAGGACGAGGACGCCGGCGCCCTCGGCCAGGCCCATGCCGTTGGCGTCGGCGGCGAAGGCCTTGCAGCGGCCGTCGGCGGCGAGGCCGCGTTGCCGGCTCCAGCCGGTGAACTCGTCGGAGGTGGACATGACGGCGACGCCCGCGGCGACCGCGAGTCCGCACTCCTCCTGGCGCAGCGACTGCGCGGCGAGGTGGAGGGCGGTCAGCGAGGAGGAGCAGGCGGTGTCGAGGGTGACGGCCGGGCCTTCGAGGCCGAAGGTGTAGGCGATCCGGCCGGAGACGATGCTGCTCGCGCTGCCGGTGACGAGGTGACCCTCGAAGCCCTCGGGGACCTCGTGGATGCCGGAGCGGTAGTCGAGCGGGTTGCAGCCGACGAAGACGCCGGTGGCGGTGGCGCGCAGGGAGCTGACGGGCACCCCGGCCCGCTCGAAGGCCTCCCACACCACCTCCAGCAGGATCCGCTGCTGCGGGTCCATGGCCATCGCCTCACGGGGGGAGATACCGAACAGCGCCGCGTCGAACCGGTCGGCGTCGTACAGGAAGCCGCCCTCGCGGACATAGCTTTTGCCGTGCCGGTCCGGGTCGGGGTCGTAGAGGTTGTCCAGGTCCCAGTCGCGGTTGTCGGGGAGCCCGCCGATGGCGTCGGCCCCTTGGTCGACGAGCCGCCACAGCGCTTCCGGTGAGTCGACGCCGCCCGGATAGCGGCAGGCCATGCCGACGACGGCGATCGGCTCGCGGTCCTTCTCCTCGGCGGCGGCGAGGCGGCTCTGGGCCTGGCGCAGGTCGGTGGTGACCCGCTTGAGGTATTCGAGGAGCTTCGCTTCGTTCTGCGCCATCGTCGACATCTCCACGGTGCTGGGCGGTCGTCGGTCGGGGCCGGGGGCGGGTGTCCGAAGGTCGGGGCCAGGGGCCGGGGGCGGGTGTCAGGACGTACCGAATTCGCGGTCGATCAGGGCGAACATCTCGTCCGCGGTGGCGGCTTCGAGATCGGCCTCCTCAGCGGCGTTGTCGGCGCTGGTTCCGTCGTCGTCGGTCAGCCGCACCAGGAGGCTCTGGAGCTGCCGGGTGAGCTTGAGGCGGGTGTCGGTGTCGGGGGTGGCGGCGGCCAGCGCCTCTTCGAGCCGGCCGAGTTCGGTGAGGACGTCCCCGGTGGATCCGAGGGCTTCGGTGGCGCCCTCGAGAGCCAGCTCGCGGCGGAGCAGGGCGACGACGGCGGTGGCGGTGGGGTGTTCGAAGACGAGGGTGGTGGGCAGGGCGAGGCCGGTGGCGGCGCCGAGCCGGTTGCGCAGTTCGACGGCCGTGAGTGAGTCGAAGCCGAGCTCCTTGAAGGCGCGCTCCGGGTCGATGGTCGCGGGGCCGCTGTGGCCGAGCACGGCCGCGGCCTGAGCGCGGACCAACTCCAGCAGCTCGCGCTCCTGTTCGCCCGCCGGCAGTCCGCGCAGCCTGCCGAGCAGCTCCGGGACGCCCGCCTCGCTGACGGCGAGGGGCTCACCCGGCGTGGGCAGGTACGGCCGGGCCTGCGGGAGGTCGTCCAGGAAGTGGGTGTCCCGGGCCGAGGTGAAGAGCTGGGTGAAACGCTCCCATTCGACGTCGGCGACGGCCACGTTGACCTCGTCGTGGTCCAGCACCTGCTGGAAGGCGGTGAGGGCGAGTTCGGGGTCGATGAGAGGCAGGCCCTGGCGCTGGGCGCGCCGGTTGAGGACGGGCCGCTCGGCGGCGTCCCGGCTGTCCCGCTCGTTGACGGCGTCCCAGATGCCCCAGGCGACGGCGGTGACCGGCACCCCGCGGGCGCGCTGGCCGAGCGCCCAGGCGTCCAGGTGGGCGTTGGCGGCGGAGTAGGCGCCGTGGTCGCCGCTGCCCCACAGGGCGGCTACGGAGGAGTAGACGACGAAGGCGTCCAGCTCCCGCTCGCCGAGCAGTTCGGCGAGGGTCCGGGCTCCGGTGATCTTGGCGTCGATGACGTTGCCGTACTGGTCGAGGGTGGTGTCGGCGAGGGCGCCGAGCTCGTACAGGACCGCGGTGTGGAACACGGCGCGGATGTCTTCGCCGGCCGCGTCCAGCCCGTCGATGAGCGAGGCGAGCGCGGCGCGGTCGGTGACGTCGCAGGCGGTGATGGTGACCCTGGCCCCCGACTCCTCCAGCTGTGCCCGCAGTTCCTCGGCGCCGGGCGCGTCGGCGCCACGCCTGCTGGTGAGGACGAGGTGCTCGGCGCCGTTGCGGGCCAGCCAGTGGGCGAGGATGCCGCCGAGCAGCCCGGTGCCGCCGGTGACGATCGCGGTGCCGCGCGGCTTCCAGTCCCGCACCGGCCCGTCGGCCGGCAGCGGCGCGGGCACCATCCGGCGGGCGAGGAGCCCCACGCTCCGTACGGCGACCTGGTCGTGCTCGATCGTGTCCCGCTGCGCGAGCACGGCCACGATCCGGCGGCGGACCCGCTCGTCGTCGAGGTCTTCGGGCAGATCGAGGATGCCGCCCCACTGGTGGGGCAGTTCCAGCGCGGCGACCCGGCCCATGCCCCAGACCTCGGCCTGGACGGGGTGGGTGATCTCGTCCCCGTAGCCGGTGGCGACGGCACCGCGGGTGACGCACCAGACGCGGGCGGCGAGTCCGGTGTCGGTGACGGCCTGGATCAGGGCGAGGGTGGCGGCGACACCCTCGGCGACCATGGGATGGTCGTCGGCGGGCCGTTCGTCGGCCAGCGCCAGGGTGGAGAGCACGCCGGTCACGCCCTCCTCCCCGGCCGCGTCGGTCAACAGCCGGGCGACCAGGGCCCGGTCGGCACCGCCGGCCGGCACGGGCACGGTCACCACGTCCGCGCCACGCTCGGTGAGCAGCGCGGCGAGACCGCCGCACCAGTCGCCTCCGGCGCCCTCGGGGGTCAGGTGGAGCCAGCGGCCGGACAGCGTGGCCGGGGCGTCGCCGTCGGGCTGCTGCTTCCAGGCGACCCGGTACCGCCAGCCGTCCACGGTGGACAGCTCACGCCGTCGCCGCCGCCAGGAGGCGAGCTCCGGCAGCACCGCGCGCCAGGCGTCCCGCTCGCCGCCGAGCCCGGAGAGCGCGTCCATGTCCTGGCTCTCGACGGCCTCCCAGAAGTCGGCGTCCAGGGTGGTGGCGGGGGCGGTGGTGTCCTCGGGGGCTTCCAGCCAGTAGCGGCGGTGCTGGAAGGCGTACGTCGGCAGGTCGACGCGAGTGGCGGGGCGGCCCGCGTAGACGGCGGACCAGTCGATGTGGGCGCCGGTGACCCACAGTTCGGCCGCGGCGGCGACGAGGCGGGCGTTCTCGTCCTCGTCCCTTCGCAGGGTGCCGACCACCGTGACCGGCTTCTCCTCGGCCTCCGCGATGGCCTGGACGCCCATGGTCAGTACGGGATGCGCGCTGACCTCGACGAACCGGAAGTGACCCTGCCCGAGCACCTGTTGGACCGCCTCGGTGAAGCGCACCGGCCGACGCAGGCCCTCGTACCAGTAGGAGGCGCCCATGGTCGAGGTGTCCAGCACCCCACCGGTGACGGTCGATATCACCGGCACCCGGGAGACCCGCGGCGCCACTGGCGCGAGCGCCTCCAGCAGCCGTTCCCGGATGTCTTCCACGTGCGCGGAGTGGGACGCGTAGTCCACCGGAACCCTGCGCGCCCGCACACCATCGGCTTCGGCGAGAGCTGTGATCTCGTCCAGCGCCTCCGGATCACCGGCGACCACGGTCGCATCCGGACCGTTGTAGACGGCCACCGCGACACGATCACCGTACGGCTCAACCCACGCCGACACCTGCTCCGGACCGGTCGCCAGCGACAACATCCCACCCCGACCGGCCAGTTCATCGCGAATGGCCGCCGACCGCAGCGCCACCACCCGCGCCGCGTCCTCCAAGCTCAACGCACCAACCACCGCCGCAGCCGCGATCTCACCCTGCGAATGCCCGATCACCGCAGCCGGTACAACACCCAGCGACTCCCACACCGCAGCCAGCGACACCATCACCGCCCACAGCACGGGCTGAACCACGTCCACCCGCCGCATCCAGGCGTCGTCGTCCCCGCTCAGCACCTCGGTCAACGACCAGTCGACAAAGGGCTCGAGAGCCGCCTCGCACTCCCCGATCCGCACCGCGAACACCGGGGAGGACTCCAACAGCCCCCGTCCCATCCCCAACCACTGCGATCCCTGACCCGGGAAGACGAAGACGTGACCGCCGCCTGCCTGGGACGCGGTTCCGGTGACGGCGTGCGCGGTGGCCGCGCCGGACGCCAACGCCCGCAGACCTGAGCCAAGCTCGTCCGCCCCGGCACCCCACACCACCGCGCGTCGCTCCAGCGGGGAGCGGGTGGTGAGCAGGCTCCAGCCGACGTCGACCGGATCGCTCTCCGCCACCGCACCCGCGAGGCGCTCCGCCTGGGCCGCCAACGCCTCGTCGGTTCGGGCCGACAGGGCCAGCGGGAGCACCGGCGACCCGGGCAGTCCCGCGGGTCCGGAGACGATCACCGGGCGGCTTGTGGTGGCGCCCGGTGGGGCCTCCTCCAGGATGACGTGGGCGTTCGTGCCGGACATCCCGAAGGCCGAGACGCCGGCCCGGCGCGATCCGGTGCGGCCCTGTTCCCAGGGGACGGGCCGGTCGAGCAGGGCGACGGTTCCGTCGGACCAGTCGACGTGACTGGTGGGCTGTTCGGCATGCCGGGACGGCGGCAGGACGCCCTCGCGCAGCGCCATCACCATCTTGATCACCCCGGCGACCCCGGCCGCGGCCTGGGTGTGGCCGATGTTGGACTTCACCGAACCGAGCCAGAGGGGTTGTTCGGCGTCCCGGGCCCTGCCGTAGGTGGCGATCAGCGCCTGCGCCTCGATCGGGTCGCCCAGCGTCGTGCCCGTGCCGTGCGCCTCGACCGCGTCGACATCGGCGGCGGTGAGTCCGGCGGCGGCCAGGGCCTGCCGTATGACGCGCTGCTGGGACGGACCGTTGGGGGCCGTCAGGCCGTTGGACGCGCCGTCCTGGTTGATGGCCGAGCCGCGCACGACCGCCAGCACCTGGTGGCCGTTGCGGACCGCGTCGGACAGCCGCTCGACGACGAGCACTCCGGCGCCCTCCGACCAGCCGGTGCCGTCCGCCGACTCGGCGAAGGGCTTGCAGCGGCCGTCGGCGGCGAGCCCGCGCTGGCGGCTGAACTCCACGAAGGCCCCGGGCGTCGACATGACCGTCACCCCGGCCGCGAGCGCCAGCTCGCACTCGCCGTTGCGCAGGGACTGCACGGCCATGTGCAGGGCGACCAGCGACGACGAGCAGGCCGTGTCGACGGTGACGGCCGGGCCCTCGAGGCCGAGCGCGTAGGCGATGCGCCCGGAGACGACGGCGGCGGCGCTGCCAGTGGCCTGGTAGCCGGCGACGGCTTCGGGCGTACGGCCCAGCAATGTCGCGTAGTCCTGGCCGTTGGAGCCGACGAACAGCCCGGTGGCCGAGCCGTGAAGCCCGGTCGGGGGCAGCCCGGCCCGCTCCAGCGCCTGCCAGGACAGCTCCAGCAGCAACCGCTGCTGCGGGTCCATGGCCAGCGCCTCGCGGGGCGAGATCCCGAAGAACTCGGCGTCGAATCCGGCGACGTCGTAGAGGAATCCGCCCTCGCGGAGGTACGACGTGCCCGGGCGGCGCCCGTCCGGGTCGTACAGCGCCTCGACGTCCCAGCCCCGGTCGGCGGGGAAGGGCCCGATGGCGTCGCCCTGTTCGGCGACCAGCCGCCACAGGTCCTCCGGTGAGGTGACCCCGCCCGGGTAGCGGCAGGCCATGCCGACGATCGCGATCGGCTCGTCCGTACGGACCTGGGTGGCGGGGGCACCCACCTCGCGGACCCCCACCTCGCCCTGGGTGCCCAGGAGTTCACCGCGCAGGTAGGTGGCGAGCGCGGCGGGCGTCGGGTGGTCGAAGACCAACGTGGAGGGCAGCCGCAGTCCGGTGGCGGTGGTGAGCCGACCCCGCAGTTCGACGGCGGTCAGCGAGTCGAAGCCGAGGTCCTTGAAGGCGCGGGCGGGCTGGAGGCCGGCGGTGTCCCCGTGGCCGAGGACGGCCGCGACCTCGGTGAGCACGGTCTCCGTGAGCAGCCGCTCCTGCTCCTGCGGGGTGCGTCCGACGAGCCTGCGGGCGAACTCGCTGTCGGCCTCCACCGTCGAGGTGGTCAAGTGCGTCTCGGCCTCGGGCAGGTCGCTGATCAGCGGGCGGTGCCGACTGGCGGTGTAGGCCGGGACGAAGCGCTCCCAGTCGACGTCGGCGACGGTGACGGCGGTGTCGTTCCGGTCCAGTGCCTGCTGGAGCGCGGTGACGGCCAGTTCGGGCCGCATCACCCGGATACCGCGCCGGGCCAGGTGCGCGGTCATCTCGCCGTCGGCCATCCCGCCGTCGGCCCAGGCGCCCCAGGACACGGCGGTCGCGGCGAGGCCACGGGCCCGGCGGTCCTGGGCGAGGGCGTCGAGATGGGCGTTGGCGGCGGCGTACCCGGCCTGTTGGCCGCTGCCCCAGACCCCGGCGATGGAGGAGAACAGCACGAAGGCGTCCAGCTCCCGGTCGCCGAGGAAGGCGTCGAGGTGGTCGGCGCCGTCCGCCTTGGCGGCCAGCACCTCCGCGAGCTCCTCCTGCGTCAGCTCCGCTACGGCGGTGAAGTGGCCGATGCCCGCCGCGTGGACGACGGTGCTCAGCGGCCGGCGTCCGGGCAGCGTGTCGAGGAGCGCGGCGACGGCGTCCCGGTCGGCGATGTCGCAGGCGACGACGGAGACCTGGGCGCCGAGTGCGGTCAGCTCGGTGGCGAGTTCGGCCGCGCCGGGCGCGTCGGGTCCTCGCCTGCTGGTCAGTACGAGGTCCTCGGCGCCGTTCCGGGCCAGCCAGCGCGCGATGTGGGCCCCGAGCCCGCCGGTACCGCCGGTGATCAGGACCGTGCCACCGGGCTTCCACTCCGGGGCGGACCGGGGGCCGGTCGTGGTGGCGCGGGTCAGGCGGCGCAGGAAGGTCCCCGAGGGACGTACGGCGCACTCGTCCTCCCCGTCGGTACCGGCGAGGACGGCGGCGAGTCGGGCGGCGGCCCGTTCGTCCACGGTGGCCGGGAGGTCGACCAGACCGCCCCAGAGCGGCGCGTGTTCCAGTCCGAAGACCCGGCACAGGCCCCACACCTGGGCGAGCGCGGGGTCGGCGATCCGCTCGTCGGGCGTGACGGCGACGGCGCCCCGGGTGACACACCACAGCGGGGCGTCGAGACCGGCGGCCACGTGGGCCTGGAGCAGCGTCAGCGTGGCGCCGAGCGGACGGCTCCCGGGAAGCAGGGAGAGCACGCCGCGAACGGCGGGCGCCGCGTCCCGCAGCACTCCCGCGACATGCTCGGCCCCCAGTCGCAGCGCCTCCGCGGACAGATGGACTTCGACGACGTCGGCACCGAGGGCTCGAAGGGCGTCGAGCACCGGCGTGGGCTCGTCGTCCGGCAGCACGGCCAGCCACGTGCCGTCCAGGCGGCCGGAGCCGAGGGCGGTGACCGGCTTCCACACCGTGCGGTAGCGCCAGGCCTCCAGGGTGGACCGGTCCCGCTCGCCACGCCGCCAGGAGGCCAGAGCGGGGAGCAGGCTCCCCAGGTCACCGGGTTCCGTGCCGAGGTCCAGCGCGGTGGCGAGGGCGGCGGCGTCCTGGTTCTCGACCAGTTCCCAGAAGCGGGCGTCGACGGTGTCGGAGTCCGTACGGCGGGCGGACTCCAGCCAGTAACGGGAGCGCTGGAACGGATAGGTGGGCAGTTCCACCCGCCGGGCGGTGCCGCCGTCGTGGAGCGCCGCCCAGTCGACGGTGCCGCCGTTGACGTACAGCCCCGCCAGGGCTCGTAGCAGCGTCGCCGGTTCCGGCTGGTCCTTGCGCATGGCGGACAGCAGCAGTGCGGGCTCTTCGAGGCACTCGTCGGCCATGGCCGTCAGGACCCCGTCGGGGCCCAGCTCCAGGAAGGCCGTCACGCCCTGCTCGCGCAGCCAGCGCACGCCGTCGCGGAAGCGGACGGTCTCCCGGACATGCCGTACCCAGTACTCGGGGGTGCCCATGTCACCCGGTGCGGCGCCCGCGCCGGTGACGTTGGAGACGACCGGAATTCGGGGCTCGGCGTAGTCGAGCCCGGCGGCGACGGTGCCGAACTCGGCCAGCATGCCGTCCATGTGCGGGGAGTGGAAGGCGTGGCTGACCCGCAGGAGCTTGGTCTTACGGCCGCGTGCCCGCCAGAGGGCGTCCAGTACGGCGACGGTCTCCCGGTCCCCTGCGATCACCACGGAGGCGGGGCCGTTGACGGCGGCCACGCTGACGGCGCCCTCGTGGCCGGTCAGCGTCTCCCGGACCTCGTCCTCGTCCGCCTGCACGGAGAGCATGACCCCGCCCTCGGGCATCGACTGCATCAACCGGCCGCGCATGATGACCAGTTCGGCGGCGTCGGTGAGCGAGAGCACCCCGGCGACATGGGCCGCCGCCAGCTCTCCGACGGAGTGGCCGGCGACGTAGTCGGCCCGGACGCCCCACTGCTCGACCAGCCGGAACAGGGCCACCTCGACCGCGAAGAGAGCGGGCTGGGCCCATTCGGTACGGTCCAGCAGTTCCGCGTCCGCGGTCCCCGGCTCCGCGAAGAGCACCTCACGCAGCGGCCGTTCGAGATGGGCGTCGAGCGCTTCGCATACGGCGTCGAAGGACCGCGCGAAAGCCGGGTGGACGTCGTACAACTCGCGCCCCATGCCGATCCGTTGGCTGCCCTGCCCGGTGAAGAGCACGGCGAGGGAGCCGTCGGAGGCCGCCACTCCGGTGACAGCCTCCGGCGCGCGGGCACCCGCGGCGACGGCCGCGAGGCCCCGCCGGAACCCGTCGCTGTCCTCGGCGAGGACGACGGCCCGGTGGTCCAGGGCGGCGCGGGTCGCGGCGAGCGACAGCGAGACACCGTCGGCGGGGAGACCGGGCCGCTCCGCGACGAACGCGGCGAGCCGTTCCGCCTGAGCCCGCAGGGCGCCCTCGGTACGCCCCGAGAACACCCACGGGAGGAGAGCACCCGGCTGGGTGCCGCCGGGGGTCTCGGCCTCGGCGGGCTCCGGAGCCTGCTCCAGGATGACGTGCGCGTTGGTCCCGCTGATGCCGAAGGAGGACACCCCGGCGCGGCGGGGCCGGCCGTTCGCGGCCCACTCCCGCCCCTCGGTCAACAGCCGTACGCCGCCCGCCGACCAGTCGACGTGCGGGGTGGCCTCGTCGGCGTGCAGGGTCCTCGGCAGCACGCCCGCCCGTATCGCCATCACCATCTTGATGACACCGGCGACACCGGCGGCGGCCTGGGTGTGCCCGATGTTCGACTTCACCGAGCCGAGCCAGAGCGGCCGGTCCGCGTCCCGGCCCTGTCCGTACGTGGCCAGTAGCGCCTCTGCCTCGATCGGGTCGCCGAGGGCGGTGCCGGTGCCGTGCGCCTCCAGGGCGTCGACATCGGCCGCGGTCAGACCGGCGCCCGCGAGGGCCTGCCGTATCACGCGCTGTTGCGAGGGACCGTTGGGCGCGGTCAGCCCGTTGGAGGCACCGTCCTGGTTGATCGCCGACCCGCGCACGACCGCCAGCACCTGATGTCCCTTGCGGAGCGCGTCCGACAGCCGCTCGACCACCAGCACACCCGCGCCCTCGGACCAGGCCGTGCCGTCCGCCGCGGCCGAGAACGGCTTGCAGCGCCCGTCGGCGGCGAGCCCGCGCTGCCGGCTGAACTCCACGAACATGTAGGGCGAGGGCATCACCGCGACGCCCCCGGCGAGGGCGAGATCGCATTCCCCCTGCCGCAGCGACTGCGCCGCGAGATGCAGTGCCACGAGCGCCGACGAACACGCCGTGTCGACGGTGACCGCCGGGCCCTCCAGACCGAAGGTGTAGGCGAGTCGGCCGGAGGCGACGCTGGAGGTGTTGCCGGTACCGAGGTAGCCCTCGACATCTCCGGGCACGGCTTCCAGGCGCGCCGCGTAGTCGGTGGCCACCACGCCCGCGAACACGCCGGTACGGCTGCCGCGCAGCGACGTCGGCGGCAACCCCGCCCGCTCGAACGCCTCCCAGGTCGTCTCCAGCAGCAGCCTCTGCTGCGGATCCATGGCCAACGCCTCGCGCGGCGAGATCCCGAACGGCTCGGGGTCGAACTCGGCCGCGTCGTAGAGGAACCCACCCTGCCGGGTGTAGCTCGTGCCGGGGTGCGCCGGGTCGGGGTGGTAGACGCCGTCCAGATCCCAGCCGCGGTCGACGGGGAAGGCGCCGATGGTGTCGACGCCCTCGGCGACCAGCCGCCACAGGTCCTCCGGCGAGGCCACGCCCCCCGGGAAGCGGCAGGCCATCCCGACGATGGCGATCGGCTCGTCCGGGGAAGCGAGCGTCGCCGTCGGAGCTGTCAGCTCCGCATGATCCCGCCACAGTTCACCGTGGAGGTAGTCGGCAAGGCGGGCGGGGTCGGGGTGGTCGAAGACGACGGCGGTGGGGAGGCGCAGCCCGGTCGCGGTGTTGAGGCGGTTGCGCAGTTCCACGGCGGTCAGCGAGTCGAAGCCCTGCTCCTTGAAGGAGCGTTCGACGTCGACGGACTGTTCGGAGGCGTGTCCCAGGACCGCGGCGACACTCCGGCGCACCAACTCCACGAGGTGCCGTTGCCGTTCGGGCCGGCTGAGCCCGGCCAGGCGGGTGGTGAGGGCGGTGCCCTCGTCGGCGGTGGAGGCCGAGCGCCGGGTGGGCGCGGTGCGGACCAGGCCCCGCAGTACGGCGGGTACGGCCTCGGGACCTCGCAGTCCGGCCAGGTCGAGGCGGACGGGGACGAGTGCGGCCTCGGCGGTGGTGACGGCCCGGTCCAGCAGCGCCAGCCCTTCCGCCGACGGCAGCGGCGCGACACCGGTCCGACTCAGCCGCCGCCGGTCCGCCCGGCCCAACTCGCTGGTCATGGCGCTGACTTGCTCCCACAGACCCCAGGCGAGGGAGGTGGCGGGCAGGCCTTGGGCGCGGCGGTGGTGGGCGAGGGCGTCGAGGAAGGTGTTGGCGGCGGCGTAGTTGGCCTGCCC
>NZ_JBSFOK010000084.1:0-19439 GCF_053587635.1 Streptomyces sp. NPDC003635
GGCCGCACCACGACCTCCTTGGCGGACGCGGTGACCGCCGAGAGCAGCACCGGCTGCGCGCCGGTCGAGAAGGTGTAGCGCATCTCGGCGCCAGCCCGACCTCACCTGCTGTCGCTGCCCTCGGTGTCCGGGAGTGCCGCCCGGCCCGCCTCCAGACGGGCGATCGGGACACGGAACGCGGAGCAGGAGACGTGGTCCGGTCCCGCGTCGTGGAAGACGTGCACGAGTCCGGGTCTCCGCCGTGCTCGCCGCACACGCCGATCTTCAGGTCGGGTCGCGCGGCGCGGCCCTCGGCCTCGGCGATCCCCACCGGTCGGCCCACGCCCTCGCGGTCGATCGTCTCGAACGGGGAGACCTTGAAGTTGCCCTCGTCGAGACAGGCGGAGGAGAACGCCGCCTCGACGTCGTCGCGGGAGAAGCCCCGCGTGGCCTGGGTGGGGTCGTGGGTGCCGCAGGAGAAGAACGCGGCCTCCCGCGCGATCCGGCCGGCCGTCAGCGCGGCCCTGGGCAGCTCGATCATCGTGCCCGCCGGGCAGTCGACGGCGATGCCGGTCTGCGCGGAGACCTCGGCCATAACCCGCTCCAACTCCGCGCGGACAAGGTGGACTTCTCTCGGACCTCTCCTCAGGCCCTGTCGTGCGTGGGGCGCGTGGCGCGTCGGGTCTCGGCTCACGCGCTGGTTTTCCGTGTGCCGGAGTCCGGCGCGCCGGGGCAACGGACTCATCCGGGTGGTACTCCCGGCGGCGGGCCCCGGATGTCCCCGGTCTGCGGTCCGGTCGCCCCTCAGTCGTGGGGTACGACGGCGACGGGCGCGGCCGCGTGGTGGATCACGCCGTGGGTGACGGGACCGATGCGCATGCCGAGGGCCGGCCGGTGCGTCTCACGGCCCACGACCACGATCGCCGCGTTCCGTGCCGCCTGGAGGATGACTTCCGCGGCGGCCGCCAGACCGATCGTGTGGGCCACCCGGACCTGCGGATAGCGCTGCCGCCAGGGCGCGATGGCCTCCAGGAGCTCCTTCTCGACCCGGGCCTTCATGCCGCCGTCCTCGTCGCCCGTGACCACGGCCCGGTACGCGAACGCTGGCGGACGGCTCCAGGCGTGCACGACGCGCACGCCGGCCCCGCGGGCTGCCGCGACAGTGAAGGCGAACTTCAGCAGTTCCCCGGCGGGTTCGTCCCGCTCCTGGATTCCGACGACCACTTCGCCGCCATCCTCGTCCGCCGCCGGGGCGTCCTCAAGGGCGTCGGGCCGGGAAGCGCGTACGAGCACCACGGGAACGCGCGCCCGGGCGAGCACGTGCTGACCGACGGACCCGAGGAGGAAACCGGTGACGGCCCCTTGCCCACGCGAACCCAGCACCAGCATCTCGGCGCCCTCCGCGCTCTGCAGCAGCGCCCGGGACGCGAGATCGGGCACCCGCTCGACAGCGACCGGGAGATCCGGATACGTCGCCGCGAGGTCCTGTCCGGCCTCGTTCAGCAGCTGCTGCGCCCACTGCTTCTGGGCTTCCGACTCCTGGGCCGAGGGAACGTCGACGGGCCGCCAGATCCAAGCGGTGACCAGGCGCAACGGCACGCCGCGACGCCGAGCCTCGCGGGCTGCCCAGTCCACAGCGGCGCGGCTCTCGGCGGAGCCGTCAAGGCCGACGACTATGGGGGAAAGCATGGGGGACACCTCCGTATCCGGTTACGTCCGGCGCGGGCCTCGGCACACCCGCGGGCCCGGGAGGTCCGGTGGATCCTCGCGGCGCTGCCTCAGCACGGCCCCGCGGATCAACCGCTCTCCTCGCTCCGATCGTCGTGACACCCCGGTCCGTGCGCCCAGGGGCCGCTGGTCCCCTCCCCCGGCCACTCGGCCCTCGGACCAGGACCGGGTGGGCCCCTCCACCGCCTTGCCACGGTCCCTCATCGGCCAGCCGGCCCACCCAGCCCGCGCAGTCGGGCCGAACGTCCCCCGCCTGCCCCCGTACGGCCCATCCCCGCTCCTCCCCCGCCCTCGCAGACTGGTCTGGACATCGCAGACCGGAGGAAAGGACGAGGGAGATGACCGTGCGGGTGGGAATCAACGGCTTCGGGCGTATCGGGCGTAACTACCTGCGCTTGGTGCTGGAGCGCGCGGAAGCGGGCACCGGCACGCCGATCGAGGTGGTGGCGGTCAACGACCTCACCTCCCCGGCGGCCCTCGCTCACCTGCTCGCCTTCGACTCGACCTACGGCAGGCTGCGCCGCACGGTCGAGCACGACGACACCTCGATCACGGTCGACGGCCACCGCATCGCCGTGACGGCGGAGCGCGACCCCGCAGCCCTGGACTGGGCACGCCTCGGTGTGGACGTCGTCATCGAGTCCACCGGCCGGTTCCGCACCCGCGAGGACGCCGGACTGCACCTCAAGGGCGGGGCCCGCAAGGTCCTGCTGTCCGTGCCCGGCAAGAACGTCGACGCCACCGTCGTGATGGGCGTCAACGAGGGCACGTACGACCCGGACGCCGACCACGTCGTCTCCAACGCCTCGTGCACCACCAACTGCGTGGCCCCGATGGTGAAGGTCCTGGACGAGGCCTTCGGCATCGACAAGGGCCTGATGACCACCATCCACGGCTACACCAACGACCAGGTCGTCCTCGACGGCCCGCACAAGGACCTCCGCCGTGGCCGCACCGCCGCCGTGAACATCATCCCCACCTCCACCGGCGCCGCCCGCGCCGTCGGCCTGGTCATGCCGGAGCTGGCCGGCACCCTCGACGGCCTCGCCGTCCGCGTCCCCGTCGAGGACGGCTCCCTCACCGACCTGACCGTCGTCCTCGACCGGGAGGTGACCGCCGACGAGGTCAACGCCGCCTTCCGCGCCGCCGCCTCCGGGTCCCTGAAGGGCATCCTGCGGGTGTCCGACGCGCCGATCGTCTCCCGTGACATCGTCGGCGACCCCGCCTCCTGCGTGTTCGACGCGCCGCTCACCCAGGCGCACGGCAGCCTGGTCAAGGTCTTCGGCTGGTACGACAACGAATGGGGCTACACCAACCGCCTCGTCGACCTCACCGAGTACGTCGTCGCCCGGCTCCGGGAGAGGTGAGACCCCCTTCCCCCATGTGCGCGGCCTTCGGCCCGGACCTCCGCTCCGGGCCGGAGGCCGCTCGTTGTCCCGCTGCCGCGCCTGGATTCCCCTCCCGTTCCACGACTTGCCCCTGCCGGATACGGTGACATCGCGGGAACGATCTGCCGTTCCCGCCCCGCCCCGGGAAACGCACACGGAGGAAGCCGTGGAGAGCTCCCAGGACAGCCGCGTCCGGTTGCCCCAGCTCCGGCTGGACGAGCTCCTGCAAGAGCTCCAGGCCCGGCTGGACGCGGCCCGCGGTACGCGGGACCGGGTGCACAGCCTGCTCGAGGCCGTTTTGTCGGTCGGTCGGGAACTGGACCTGGAGCAGGCCCTGCGCAGCATCGTGGAAGCCGCGGCCACGCTGGTCGAGGCACAGTACGCGGCCCTCGGTGTCATCGGACCCGACGGCAAGCGGCTGTCGGAGTTCCTCACCGTCGGGGTGAGCGAGGAACAGATCGCCGAGATCGGCCCCTTCCCCTCCGGACACGGCATCCTGGGCGAGTTGATCAGGAATCCGGAGCCGCTGCGCTTGTCGAAGCTCTCGGACCACCCGGCCTCGTACGGCTTCCCGCCGCACCACCCGCCGATGAACACCTTCCTCGGCGTGCCGATCCGGGTGCGCGACCACGTCTTCGGCAACCTCTACCTCACCGAGAAGCGCGGCGGCGCCCAGTTCGACGAGGAGGACGAGTCCGTCCTGTCGACCCTGGCCGTGGCGGCCGGTGTGGCGATCGACAACGCCCGCCTGTACGAGGAGTCCACCCAGCGCGAGCGCTGGCTGCGGGCCAGCGGGGAGATCACCCACAGCCTGATGTCCGGCAGCCCGCGCACCGAGGTCCTCGGGGTCATCGCCGAACGGGCCCTGGAGATCGCCGGTGCAGAGCTGGCCGCGGTCGCCGTGCCGGTGCCGAACACCGACACCTTGGCGGTGGAGCTGGCCATCGGCCAGGAGGCGGAGACACACCGCGGCCTGGTGCTGCCCGTCGAAGGCAGCCTGATCGGCGCGGCGTTCTCCGCCGCCGAGCCTGTGACAAGCGTGGACGTCACACGCGACGAGCGGATCTTCGCCGGCCCGCAGCGATTCGCGGGTCTTGGGCCCGCCGTGGCCGTGCCCATCGGCACAGGGGGCGGAGTCCGGGGTGTCCTCCTGCTCGTGCGGGCCGCCGGACGCACCGTCTTCGCCGAGGCGGAGACGGGACCGCTGGTGGTCTTCGCGGGCCAGGCGGCCGTGGCCATGGAACTCGCCGAGCGACGGGCCGACGCCGAACAGATCGCGTTGCTCGCCGACCGTGACCGCATCGCCAGGGACCTGCATGACCTGGCGATCCAGCGGCTCTTCGCCACCGGGATGACGCTGCAGAGCGCCGGACGCCTCATCGACCACCCCGACGCGTCCGAGAGGGTACTGCGGGCGGTGGACGACCTGGACGAAACCATCAAGATCATCCGTTCGACGATCTTCGGGCTCCGCGCGCGGGAGACCAGCGGCAACGAAACGCTGCGTTCCCGCGCGGCGCGTACCGCCGGGGAAGCGGCCCCGGTGCTCGGTTTCGCCCCCAGCCTGCGGATGGAAGGCCTGCTGGACACCAATGTGCCCCCGGAGATCGCCGACCACCTGGTGGCCGTACTGTCCGAGGCACTGACCAATGTGGCCCGCCACGCCCACGCCAGCCGGGCGGATGTGAGCCTGAAGACGGACGGCGTGGAAGTGACCCTCACCGTCACCGACGACGGCGCCGGCATCCCGCCCGAAGGGCGCCGCAGCGGCCTGCGCAATCTCGCCGAGCGCGCGGAGCAATTGGGGGGAGCACTGGAACTCCTTTGCCCACCCGGCGGCGGAACCACACTCACCTGGCGGGTCCCGGTCGGGGAGCACTGACCGGGAGACACTCACCAGAGCCGGCCCCGCACTTGGGACTGCGCTGAAGGAGCCCACCAGTAGCGCGGCTTCACGCCATGACGCGGTCGAGCCGTTTCGCCGGTCCGGCGGACGCCGTCCTGACACCGGACGTGTTCCCACCCCCGGTGCGGGAGCCCGGCGCCGAGCCGGGTGCCGCGGCTGCGCTGGACGATGCACGGCCGGGTCGGACAGCCGAGCGGTGCGGTGAGCGTGTGGACGAGCGGGGTGAAGGACCAGGATGTGCGCCGCGGGGCGCAGTGGGACCGGGCCCGGGCCGAGTTCAACTCCGACCGGGGCCACCGGCACGCACAACGGAGCTTCTTCCGGGCAACGCCGAAAGGGCTCCCTGTACGTCGAACCGGCCGCCGCCGTACCCGGTCACGCAGTCTCCAGTACGTCCCTGACCGGGCGGCGGGGGGTGGCCGGGCCCCGCGGCCCGTAGCCAAGCCGCAGCACCATCTGGACCTGCCCGGTGCCCGATGTCGGGTCGCGGGTCAGCAGGCGCAGCTCACGGTCTTCCAGGGCGTGGGAGGTCAAAGAGGCGGCCAGGTCGACCAGGGTGGCCTGCAGCAGGACTCGCTCCAGAGCCTGACCGGCGCGCAGCCAGTCGGCGGGGCCGTCGCCGGGAGTGCTCAGCAGGGCGAGGTGCGGGGTGTGCTCGAACGTGGTGGTGCCACGGTCGGCCACAGGCCGCCGCCCGGTGAAGTCCCGTACAGGGGCCTTGCCGTCCCGCCTGCGCGGGCCGAAGGCGTACTCGGGGACGCCGTCGACAGCGGTGTCCGCCTCCGGCCCGAGCCGGGTCCAGCGAACCAGGTCCACGCTGGCGTCGGGGTCCAAGGTGTCGCGGCACTCGGCGTCACGGACCAGGTCGAGCACGGTCTCGATGTGCCACGCGCCGGGGAAGAGCAGCACGCCTCCCTCCCGCGCCGCCGCGTCCTGCAAGGTGGCCCGCACGTCATCGGGGATGTCCTTCTCGGCGAAGGGATGGCGGCTGGTGTGCCGACGCCCGATCGCCGGGTGCAGCCGCGCCAGTTCCTCGTCTCGGGTGCTCCCAGGCGGATCGGCCAGATGGACCGCGGCGAGCAGCAGCGGGTCGTCGGGCTCGGGCAACAGCGTCGTCTCCGGGGAGAGATCCGCGTGCGCAGCCGCGACGCGCAGGTTGAAAAGCGCTGCCCCGCACCCGATGTGCAGCGCCCGATTGTCCGGGTCGGACCGGGGCATGGCCCGCTCGGGATCGGCCCGCAACTGCAGCACACGATCGCCGCTCAGGTGGCGAAAGCGCCATGGCTGAGCGTTGTGCATGGACGGCGCCGCGGTGGCCTCGGCCACCAGCATGGTCACCGTCTTCTCGTCGAGTGGTCGCTTTGCCATGGCATCCTCCTCGCACGGTGCCGGGGCGACGCAGGTGCGCCCCGGGGTACCGCGGTCGGCGAACCGGTGTGCGCTCCGCTCGCCGTCCGTGTCCCCCACCTCCAAACACCACGCCGAAACGAGACCCGCAAGGTCCCCATCGTCCCTGAGCCAGGTCCGAACGGCCCTCTCGGCGCGAGCCGACCAGGCGCCCGCCACGTGAGCCGCGAACCTCAGTCCACGATCACGCGGCGAGCCTTCTGTGACGCCGGTCAGACGTCGTGGTTCCGGTGCGGAACGACGGCGACCGGGCAGGCGGAGTGGTGCAGCGCGACGTGCGCGATCCGCCCCAGCTGGAGCCCCGACTGACCCTCGCGGCGCCGGGCGCCGACCACCAGCAGGTCGGCCTCGTGCGCGGCGTCGACCAACACCCGCCGGGCCTGGCCTTCGACAGTGCGTCGGCGCACTGCGACGTCCGCAGGGACGTCCTGCAATGCCTCTTCCAGTTCCTGGGCCGCCTTCTCCTCGTGCAGGCGGGCGGGCTCACCGGCCGGCAGCGGACGATCGGCGGCCTCATGCGCCGGGCGCCGCCAGGCCCGTACGGCCCCCAGAGTCACCCCACGCCGCCGTGCTTCCTCGACGGCGAAGCGCACGGCCGCCGAATCCTTCGCGTCGTCGCCGACACCCGCGACAACGCGACCGCGCACCGGCGGCGTCACCTGGTTGTCGTGGCTGCCGCGTAGGACGATCACCGGGCAGTCGGCATGGGCGGCGACGGCCAGGCTGACGGAGCCGAGCAGCATCTCGGCGATGCCGCTGCGGCCGCGTGTGCCCACTACCAGCGCGGAGGCGTTCCGTGCCTCACGGACCAGGGCGTACTCCGGCTCCTCGAAGACCACGTCGGCGGTCACCTTCAGGCCCGGGTGGCGGGCGCGTGCCCGCTGCGCGGCGGCGCAGACGACGTCCTGGGCCAACGGCAGCACGGTCGGCCTGGCGAGGTCCCGGGCGAGTGCGGCACCCTCGTACCGCTCCCACAGGCAGGCGTACACCACCCGCAGCGGCGCACCGCGCAGCACGGCCTCGTCGGCCGCCCAGTCGACGGCCCGCAGACTGGGCTCGGAACCGTCCACGCCCACGACCAGCGGCGCGCCGATGGGTCGTTGGATCGGTGCGTTCATGCTCTCCACTCCTCTTGAGAGAGCGTTCAGTCGTGCGCGACGACGGCGACGGGGGCGGTGGCGTGGTGCAGCACGGCGTGCGTGACGGGTCCGATGTGGGCGCCGATCGGGCTGCGGCGGATCCTGCGGCCGACGACGACCAGCGATGCCTCGCGGGAGGCGTCGATGACGTGGTTGGCGGGGCTGCCGGAGCGGGATTCTTCGACGACCTCGACGTCCGGGTACTTCCGCCGCCACGGGCGGAGCACCCCGGCCAGGGCGGCGGCTTCCCGTCGACGCAGTTCGGCGTTGATCTCGAGGTCGGCGGGCAGGCCGTAGGCGAGGTAGGACGGCAGGTTCCAGCCGTGCACGGCCTTCAGCGCGGTGCCGCGGCGCTTGGCCTCCTCGAAGGCGAAGGCGATCACGGCGTCATCGGGGTGGTCGGTGTCGAGCCCGAGCACCACGGGCCGGTACGCAGTGGCGGCGGACGGGATGCCCGCGGGGTCCTTCTCGTGCTCGTCCGCGGCCTGTTCGCCGGAGCGCACGAGGACCACGGGGGTCTCTGTTCGGGCGATGACCATCATGCCCACGGACCCGACGAGGAATCCCCCGACCCCGCTCAGCCCGCGCGAGCCGAGGACCAGCAGCTCAGCGTCCTTCGCCGCCTCGGCCAACACGTCCATCGGCCTGCCCGGGATCTGCTGCACGGCCACGTCCACCCCGGGGTGGCGCAGGCGAAGTCCCTCAGCCGCCTCGCGCGGAATCCGCTCGCTCCAGTGCGCTTGGGTCTGCGCACCCAGAAGCGGGGCCTGCGCCATGGGCTCCGGGACAGGCTCCCAGACGTGCACCAGTCGCAGCGGCAGCCCGCGCAGCTTCGCCTCACGGGCCGCCCACTCGGCGGCCGCACGGCTCTCGGACGAGCCGTCGAGGCCCACGGTGACGGTGCGGGACATGGTGTCCACCTCCTGAATCCGGTTTCGGATCACAGCGTGGCGGTGGGGCGACGACACCGTGCAGAGACCGCAGGTCCCGCAGTCGGGGACCGATGGGCCCCCAGCCGGGAACTCATGGGCAGAGGCGGCGGCGACAGATCCGCCGGGCTTGCGGGGGCCGACGTCCGAAGTGGCATCGCGATCAGTAGGCCGCCCAGGGATCCGTCGTCCACAGCGCGAGGCCAGGCGGGCCCCCGGCGATGTCGCCGGTGGCGGCGTTCACCCGGGACCGCCGCAGCGGACAGGGCCGGCAGGCGGTCGTCCCGGTGCCGTGCGGCCCCACGCCGGAGCAGGTCGCGGGGCCGATGGACCTGAACCGATGGGGCCCTTCGGCCCCTCTTTCGCCAGCGCCGCGAAACAGCGCCGAAACATGGTCAGGTGCCTGCTACACAGAGCATGCCGCCCGATGCGACGCGGCTTCCCTTCCCACCCCGTCCCCTGCCCGGGAGGCTTCATGTTGTCCGCAGAATCCGCCGCCGTGGTCCGTGCCACCCTGCCCGCCGTGGCCGGTGCGCTCGACGAGATCACCACGCGCTTCTACGGCGCGATGTTCCGCGACCGGCCGGAACTGCTCGACGGGATGTTCAACCGCGGCAACCAGGCAAGCGGAGCCCAGCGCCGCGCGCTGGCCGGCTCGATCGCCGGGTTCGCGACCGCGCTGCTCGACAATCCCGACACGCGTCCCGACACGCTGCTGGAGCGGATCGCCCACAAGCACGCCGCGGTCGGCGTCACCGACGACCAATACACGATCGTGCACAAGTACCTGTTCGGCGCGATAGCCGAAGTCCTCGGCGACGCCGTCACCCCAGAGGTGGCGGCCGCCTGGGACGAGGTCTATTGGCTCATGGCAGGAGCCCTGATCGGCCGCGAGGCCCGCCTGTACCAGGACGCCGGCGTGGAACCCGGACGGATCTGGCGGCAGTGGAGTGTCGTGGAGCGCCGCGCCGAGACCCCGGACGTGGTGTCCTTCGTTCTCCGCCCCGCCGACGGCAGGCCGGCGCCGCGGGCCCGGGCCGGCCAGTACGTGAGCGTACGGGCCCTGATGGCCGACGGGGTGCACCAGCTACGCCAGTACAGCCTCTCCTCCGACCCCGGCGGGGAGCTGCGGCGGATCACCGTCAAACGGGTCGCCGGCACGGCCGACGCACCGGACGGCGAGGTCTCCAACCTGCTGCACGATCAGATTCACGAGGGAGACGAGCTGACCCTGTCCGCTCCCTTCGGGGACGTGTTCCTCGACGACCCGGCCGACGCCACCACGCCGGTCGTACTCGTCTCCGCGGGGATCGGCGGCACCCCCATGACCAGCATCCTGGCGCGCCTCTCGACCCTCGGTTCGCCCCGCCCGGTGCTGGTCCTGCACGCCGACCGCTCCCCCACCGACCACGCCCTGCGCACCGAGATGCGGGAGCTGGTCGGCGAACTGCGAGATGCCCGCGCCGTGTTCTGGTACGAGCACCCCGGCCAGGAGGAACCCGATGCCCGCGAGGGCATGATGAACCTCGACGGCATTGAACTGCCCGAAGACGCCACGGTGTTCCTGTGCGGGCCTCTGCCGTTCATGCGCGAGATCCGCGCACAACTGCTGCGCGCCGGCGTTCCGGCACAGCGCATCCGCTACGAGGTCTTCGGCCCGGACCTGTGGCTGCCCGGCCCGGCGGCCTGACCGACGCGGGGACATCGGACATCCCATCGCACTTCCCCGAGAGGAACCGACATGACCAGCAGTGACATCCCGACCACCGCTCCCACCGTGTTGCTGCGTTCGGAGGGCGAGGTGGACCAGGAGACCCTCGCGTACGCCCGCACGAAGATCGACGCCGTCGTGGGCAGGCCCGGACTGCCCGCCGTCCAGGGCGAGGTGCGCATCACGAGAGCGACCGCCCACCACGCGGACCGCCCCTGGTCGGCAACGGCCGCCCTGCACGTCGGACGGCGTGAAGTGGTCGTGCTCGCCGAGGAGGCCACCGGCCGCGCGCTCGTCGACGAGCTGCAGGACCGGCTGCGCCGCCAGACCGACAAGGCCGCCCGCGCAGGACACAACGACCACCGGCAGGTGGCCCCGCCATGGCGCGGCGGCTCCCCCACCCCACGCGCTGCCGAGCGCGGCACGGGCACGCCGGACTCTCATCCGGCGTGAGTCCGCGGTGAGCGCAGGCCCGGTCGGTGACGGCCCACCGACCGGGCGTCCTTCGTTACCGCACCCGTGCCTGGGAGCCGAAGTCGCGGGCCGTTCGGAGGGGACAGGTGACCAACGGCCCACTGAGGCCCTGGAGACCACGCGCCGTCGATAACCCGGAGCATGATCCGGGAAGGCCCCTGCGATGTGCGGTCCTGCCGTGTGGACGATGCCGGTCTTCTCCATGACGTGAGGGCTGCTCGAGGACGACCGTGGAGGGTCGACGCATGCCTCGAAGGACTCCAGGCCCGGTTGCCTCCGCTCACCGGCGCCGTCTGTCTCGGTGTCGGTCATGCACCATCACCGCATCGGCGCGCTCAGGGTCCCGTCCAGTCGATGTGTCGCGACGCCCCGCAAGCGGCTCGAACTCGACGCAATGCGGCGGACTCAGGCGTCGCTGCGGCTCGCCGCTCATCCTTGCGCTTTGAGGGCGCGCAGGTGGTCCACGGCGATGCGTGCACAGGTTCCGATCACGGCATCCGCTGCGGGCTGCCGGACAGCGGTCCGTGCCGCCCGGGTGAAGACTGCGACCGCGTACCGGCCCCCGTCCGGGTAGTCCACGACGCCCACCTCGCTGCGCAGCATCGGCAGTGTGCCTGTCTTCCCGGCGACGCGCACGTCGTCGAAAGGGAAGCCGGAGACGAGGCGGTGGGGCCACACCTGCAGACTCATGATCCGGCGCAACTCCTCGGCTCTCTCGGGCGAGCACGCCTCATGCCTCCACACGGCACTGAGCAGAGTCGTCATCTCCCGCGGGGTGCTGCGGTTGGTCTTGCGGGGGTCCAGTACCCGAAGACGTGTCAGGACACCTGGATCGAGGTGCAGTAGGGACTCGTCGCCGTCGCAGTCCTCGGTGATGGAGTTGATGAGGTCACGTGTGGTGTGGACGGCGACGGTTCTGCGCAGGCCGAGTTGACGCATGCTCGCGTTGACCGCGGGGAGACCTACTCGCTCGAACAAGATGTCCGCAGCCGCGTTGTCACTGATGGTGAGGGCGAGGGCGAGCAGATCGCGCACGGACATGGAGACCGGATCTCGCAGCATGCCCAGGCCTGTCAAACCCCCCGTGCGCCCGGCGACCGGAATCTCCATCCGCTCCGTGGGGTCGATACGGCCCTGGTCGGCAAGCCGCTGCACCGTGACCGCGAGGCACAGTTTGTGCACGCTCGCCGTGCTGACGAGGTCCTCGGCGTCGACGGCGACCTCGGCTCGGCTGTCGATGTCGAGGGCGTGGAGCCAACCGGTGACCTGGGCGTCCGCGAAGGTGTCTCGAATGGTGCGCTCCAACGCCGCGCCGTGGGCCACGCCCTTCACACCGGGAACCCGTCGTACGCCGGCCGCGACCGTGAAATCCGTCGCGCCGCAGCCGTTTCCGCCACCGGCACCATGTCTCCTCGCTCCGCAAGTACGTGTTCCAGGACTTCGGCGAACAGGCGCACCGCGGGGTCGTTCTCGCGCCCGCGTCGCCACGCAGCGGACACCTGTTCCATCAGGGGGACTCCCGACAGGGGGCACCACACCGCTCCGGGCGGGACGGCGCGGGCGCGGGGTGCAAACGTCACTGCTGTGCCGGAGAGGACCAGGCCGTCCACGAACGCGGCGTCCCTGCCCGCGATGACAGCCCCTGGCTCAAAGCCGTGGCGACGGCAGGAGGCCAGTATCTCCGCATGCACCGCCGGCGCGAACTCCCGGGGGAAGAGCACGAGATTGTGGCCGTTCAGGGCGCCGAGTTCCACGGGGGCGGTGCTCGAGCCGGACATCAGCACGCCCAGCGGGCGGCACATCACCGTGCCGAGCCCCAAACCCGTGACGTCGGAGGGGTGCCGCAGGACACCGGTGTCGAGGGTCTCCGCCAGCAGTTCGTCGAGCTGGTCCCCTGCCGTGAGTTCGCACAGGTCGAGCACCACTCCGGGCGAACGCCGGCCGAACTCCCCCATCAGCGCGGCAACCACCGCGCTACCCAACTCCGGTGGTACGGCGGCGCGCAGTACCCCGGCAGCGCCACTGCGCACCCTGCCCGCGACTGCCAGGAAGCCGTCAGCACGCTCGAGCAGAGGGCGGGCCTCCACCAGCAGGAGGCGGCCTCCTTCGGTCAGGTCGACGCCTCGTGCAGTTCGGTCGAAGAGCCGCACCCCCAGCTCCTTCTCGAGCCGTTGGATACGTTGCGACAAAGACGGCTGCGCCAGTCCGAGCCGTGCCGCTGCTCTGCCGAAATGTCTCTCCTCTGTAACAGCGACGAAGTACCGTACGTGCCTGATCAGGTCCACAGGCTGGGATCATAGTCGAAACGCTATGACGATCAGCTGCATAGGGCTCTTGGACTCATCGTCGCAGCGCTGCTGTGGTGGGCGCCGTGCCTGATGATTTCGACACCTACCCCGCCCGCCGACGGCGCCACTCGCGCCGCCCCGTGCTCCTGCTGCTGGTGACCCTGACGATGCTGGCCACCGGCGTCACTGCCGCCTGGCGCGTACTGGGCGAGGACGAGGCCGACGAACGGACCGCCGTCCTCAACGCGTTCCTCTCCGCGTGGTCCGGCGGCGACATCGAACAAGCCGCCCGTCAGACCACCGAACCGGCCGTCGCGCGCGCCCGTCTGCAGCAGCTCCGCAAGGACCTGCCGAAACCCGTGTCCTTCGAGCACGGCGACCTCACGGAGGCAACGGGCTCCTACCTCATGCGGACGACGTACCAACTCAAGGGCGGGGCCTGGACGTTCGAGAGTTCAGCCACCGTCGTCGAGCAGGGCGCGGGGATGCGCGTGCGATGGAACTCCACCCTCATGCACCCGCGCCTGACCGACGGGAGCAAGCTCGCCTTGCGGGACGGAACCTCCCGGCGCGGCAGGATTCTTGCCGCCGACGGCCGTCCACTCGACGGGCTTGCCCCCGCCCTGGTCGGCAGCCCCGGAGGGAGCGGCCTGGAGTACCGCTACGACGACAAACTGCGCGGCCGTCCCGTGCAGACCGTCGCGATCGTGGGCACGAGCTCGGGCAGGATTCTCGCCACACTGCACAGCGGCGAGGGCCAACCCGGGCGGAACGTGCAAACCACCCTCGAACGGAGGGTGCAGCAGGCAGCGGAACGGGCCCTGGACGGAGTGGCGAAGAACGCCGCACTCGTCGCCATCCGCCCCAGCACCGGGGACATACTCGCCGCAGCCGACAACCCGCCCACAGGAGCGAACCGTTCACTGACCGGCCGGTACCCGCCCGGCTCCGACTTCAAGGTCGTCACCGCGGCCGCGCTGCTGGAAAGAGGGCTCAGCATCGACAGCCCGGTACCTTGCCCTCGCTACGAGATGGTCGACGGGCAGCGTTTCGAGAACCAGGACCTCTTCAACCTCCCAGCCGGCTCGACCTTCGAAGATGACTTCGCCCACTCATGCAACACCGGCATCATCGCCCAGCGCCAACTGCTCGGCGCCACCACACTCAAGGACACCGCAGCCGCTTTCGGCATCGGCGTGGAGTGGAACGTCGGAGCGGTCACCTTCGACGGGTCCGTACCAACGAACACCAGCGACAACGACAAGGCCGCGGCAATGATCGGCCAGGGACGCGTCGAGGCGAGCCCGCTGGTGATGGCCTCGGTCGCCGCGACAGTCAAGGCCGGCACCTTCCGCCAGCCCGTACTCGTGCCCTCCGCGGTGAAGGCACCTGCCACCGCACCCAGGGCGCTCAAGCCCGGTGTCGCCGAGAGCCTGCGCACGATGATGCGGTCGGTTGTCACCGAAGGCTCCGGCGACGCGCTGCGGGACCTGGCAGGCCGGCCAGGCGCGAAGACCGGCACGGCGGAGTTCGGAGATGAGACCCCGCCTCGCACACACGCCTGGTTCATCGGCTACCGCGGAGACCTCTCCTTCGCCGTCCTGCTCGAGGACGGCGGATCGGGCGGGGCCGACGCCGGGCCCATCGCCGCCCGCTTCCTCCAAGCCGTCGAAACACCGTAGACGTCGATGCGCGCACGGGACGATGCGACGAACTCATGCAGGGCCCGCGCCAGGCGATGCCATTCGTCGTACCGCGGTCATCCGCGCCGGCGCCCACACGGGTGGTTGGGGCTCCGACTCACCGGGCGAACCAGCCTGCGCCGGCCGCACGGATACCGCCACGGCGCCGATGCCAGCCACCGCGTCACGGGGGCCGCGCAGCGGTGCAGGCCCCCACCAGGCCGGGGGACAGAGGCGGCCGCCGATGTGAAGAACGTGCCTGACCGTGACAACCGACGACTCGTGAACCATCTCGGAAAGGGGAGACGGTGTCTCCAGCCCAACCGTACCTGCCGTCCCGACGCACCTCGCTCGCTCTCGCCGCGGGCGCTGCCCTCTCGGCAGTCATGCCGCTCGGTGCGCAGGCCCAGGCCGCACCCGCAGGCGGCGCCCTCACCGAACAGCTGCGAGAACTCGAACAACGGCACAGCGCCCGTGTGGGCGTCTTCGCCCGCAACATGGGCACCGGCGAGACCGTGGCGTACCGCGCGAACGAGCGCTTCCCCATGTGTTCCCTGTTCAAGACAATCGCCGCGGCTGCGGTGTTGCGCGACCTCGACCAGGACGGTGAGTTCCTGGCACGGCGCATCCGCTACACCGAGAAATACGTCGAGCGCTCCGGGTACTCGCCCCGCACCGGTACCGCCGACAACATCGAGAACGGCATGACCGTCGCTGAACTGTGTGACGCCACCATCTGCTACAGCGACAACGCCGCGGGAAACCTGCTGCTGCGCGAGCTCGGCGGCCCGACCGCCATCACCGGGTTCTGCCGCTCCATCGGCGACGGCACCACGCGGCTCGACCGGTGGGAGCCCAAGCTCAACTCGGCCGAACCCTGGCGGGTGACCGACACGACCACCCCCTCTGCCATCGGCTACACCTACGCGCACCTCGTGCTCGGCGACGTCCTCGCCCCCGCGGACCGCGCACGACTCACACGCTGGCTGCTGGCCAACACGACCAGCGACGAAAGATTCCGCGCCGGTCTGCCCGCCGACTGGACCCTCGCCGACAAGACAGGAGGCGGGAGCTACGGCGGCAACAACGACGTCGGCATCGCCTGGCCCCCGCACGGCGCACCCATCCTGATGGCCGTCCTCACGACCAAGCACGAGCAGGACGCCGTCGCCGACCACCCTCTCGTCGCCCGCACCGCCTCGCTGCTGGCCGAAGAACTCGCTGCCTGACCAGCAAAGCGTTGGGTCCGGCCCAGCGGTTCCAGGGCGGCAGGTCCCCCGGTGGAAACCCGGGCGGCCTGCCGCCGCGGCAGCCTCGTCGCTGCCGGCACCGTGTCCAGTCAGCGTCCTCAACTCGGCTGCCGTGCAGCGGCCTTGACACCGAAGCGCAGCCCTCAACTCCGTCACCAGAAGCTCTGAGCAGGCTGCGTACCGGTCAGCGCACGGGGGGTCAGGCTTCGCGGGCGCCTTCGTACATGGCCTCGACCAGGTCGGCGTATGCGCGTTCGACGACGGGGCGCTTGACCTTCAGACTCGGGGTGAGCTCGCCGTGCTCGATGTCGAGATCGCGGGGCAGGACGGCGAACTTCTTGATCGTCTGCCAGCGCTGGAGGCCGCTGTTGAGGCGCTGGACGAAGCCGTCGACGAGGGCGTGGACTTCGGAAGAAGTGACGACCTCGGCATAGGGTCGGCCGGCCAGGCCGTTCTCGGCGGCCCAGGGCATGATCACACTCTCGTCGAGTGCGATCAAGGCGGTGCAGTAGTTGCGGTCGCTGCCGATGACCAGGATGTTGCTGACGAAGGGGCAGATTGCCTTGAATCGGCCCTCGATCTCGGTGGGGGCCACGTACTTGCCGCCGGAGGTCTTGAACAGGTCCTTCTTGCGGTCGGTGATCCGGACGTAGCCGTCCGCGTCGATCTCCCCGATGTCCCCCGTACGGAACCAGCCGTCGGACTCCAGGACTTCGGCGGTCTTGTCGGGGAGGTTGTGGTAGCCGCGCATGATGCCCGGCCCGCGCAGGAGGATCTCACCGTCCTCGGCGATGCGGACCTCGGTTCCGGGCAGCGCTTTGCCGACCGTGCCCACCCGACTGTCGTCGGCCGGGTTGACGGTGCAGCCCGCGCTGGTCTCGGTGAGCCCGTAGCCCTCCAGCACAGGGACGCCGGCTCCGGCGAAGAAGTAGCCGATGTCGGGCGCGAGCGCGGCGCTGCCCGATGCGCTGCCCCGCAGGCGTCCGCCGAAAGCCGCACGGATCTTGCCGTAGACCAGCTTGTCGGCAAGGGCGTGCCGGACGGACAGCGACACAGGGACAGTGCGGCGGCCAGTGGCGACCATCCGCTCCTGACCGGTTCTGGCGTAGTCGCGGGCGACCTTCGCCGCCCACTGGAAGATCTTGTACTTGGCGCCGCCCTCGGCGCGCGCCTTGGCGGCGATGCCGTTGTAGACCTTCTCGAAGACCCGCGGTGCGGACGCCATGATGGTGGGCTGCACGACCGGCAGGTTCGTGATGATGCGGTCGACCCGACCGTCCACGGCCATGACGTGCCCGGACTGCACCTGGCCGGCGATCAGGGCCTTGCCGAAGACGTGGGACAGCGGCAGCCACAGGAACTGCACGTCGTCGGCGAGCACGAGGCCCGTCGACTCCTGGGCGAGACCCTGGTAGGACCAGCAGTCGTGCACCAGCCGCACGCCCTTCGGGCGGCCGGTCGTGCCGGAGGTGTAGATCAGCGTGGCGAGTTGCTCCGGACCGATGCTCTGGACCGTCTCCTCGACGGCGTCAGGGTGCTTGGCGAGATACTCGGTGCCGCGCCGCTCAAGCTCGGCGAGGGTCAGCACTTCCAGTCCCTCGGCTCCGGCCGCATCCGGCGCGGGGTCGAAGAGCACCAGGTACTCGAGGTCCGGCAGCTCGCTCTTGTGCGCGGCGACCTTGGACAGCTGCTCGGCGTCCTCTACGAAGATCGCACGACTGCCGGAGTCGGCAAGGATGTACGCCGTCTCCTCACCGTTGGTGCTGGGGTATACGGCCGTCGCCGCAGCGCCCGCACACATGACGCCCATGTCGGCCAGAATCCACTCGATCCGCGTCGACGAGGAGATCGCCACGCGCTCCTCGGGCCGCAGCCCCAGGGCGAGCAGACCGGCCGCGATCGTCTTGACCCGCTGGGCCGTCTGCGCCCAGGTCAGCGATCGCCACTCCTCACCGCCGCCGTCGACCGCTGCGGGATACCGGTACGCCTCCCGATCGGGGGTGGCCTCGAGCCGCGACAGGAACAGGTGCGCCACGGAAGGCGGGCGGCTTTCAAGAAGGTACTGCGCGGAACTCATGTTGGCCTCCGGGCCTGAGGGCACCCATCACAGATTGACTGACTGGCAAGTAACTTGGGAGCAGTGGAACGAGGCTAGGGCGTAAATCCCAGGCTGTGTAGAGGCGTTGGGTCACAAAATCGCTACCCGGCCACCCAGCGCCGCGGCCACACCAGGACCGGAAAACCAGATGAGAACCACCCGCTGAACCAGGTTTCTCGTTTCCCGGATTTGCCGCTCCGCTGCAGGCGAATCACTGACAGGCCCAAGACGACAGCGCCGCCCCGATCTGCGGCAGCCTCAAGATGACACGCATTCATGAGTAACGGCCTCAACCCATGGCTCCGTCGCTGGCACCTTTTCTGGAATATGACGTTCCAGGCTTTCGGCGTGATGTGCGGGGTACGCGCGCGATCACGGCATGGCCGACACCACGGGAGTGGCTCGGCCGACAGATGAGCCCCCAGGGCGGAGGAGGGAGCACGGAATGCGTTTGAACAGGCGGGTCGCGACGATGGCAGTGGTCGGCATATGTGCCTTAGGCGCGGCCGGTTGTGGCTCGGACGACGGTGCCGAGGGAGCGTTCGAGGGCGAGAGCGCGGATGCGATCGCGGCGAAGGCTGTCGAGGCGACCAGGGATGCCGATTCCATGCGCATGAAGGGCCAGGTCGAAGAGTCCGGTCAGAGCATGTCCATCGACATGGCGGTGGACAACCAGAGCAACTGCCAGGGGACCATCACCCAGGGCGGCTCGACGGCCGAAGTGCGACGGACGGGCGAGACGCTCTACCTCAAGGGCGACGAGAAGTACTGGCAGACGAGCCTCAAGGGCCAGCCGGGATCGGACAAGGCCGTGGCCAAGGCCGCCGGCAAGTGGGTCAAGGTGCCCGGCCAGGACGAACAGATGGCCGGCATGTGCGACAAGCAGAAGCTGGTCGCCGCCCTGGACGAGGACAAGTCCGAGCGGAAGGGCATGAAGAAGGACGGCACCGCCGAGGTGGACGGTACGCAGGCCGTCAAACTCACCAAGGAGTCCGGCGGCGAGACACACACTCTGTTCGTCGCCGCTGAAGGCGAGCCGTACATCCTCAAGTCCGTCGTGGAAGGCGGCGAAGCCCCGCAGACCACGACCTTCAGCAACTACGGCGACAAGGTCGAGCCCGAGCAGCCCGCGGACGGGGACAGCGTGAGCATCGAGGAGGTCGTGGGCGCCTCGTCGTAGGACGCCAGAGTCGGACACGGCTGGCGAGGGATGTCGACCAGCCCAGCCGCCCCTCGCCGCAGCCCCGTCAGGCGAGTAGTAGCTCTCCCGCGTGTGACATGCGGACGGTCGCAACGGGCGTGGGGCGGGCAGGAGGGGGCTGCCGACGGTGCCCGTCACCTCTTGCCGGCGCAAGCCTCCGCCTCCGCCACCGAGGGGGTCGAGGCCGCCGCGGGCGGGGTCCTTGGACTCGGGGACGACGACGAGGGTGGCGACCGCCCCGGTCAGCACGACGGGCAGG